>JANPDF010000151.1:0-26011 GCA_031431355.1 Gammaproteobacteria bacterium | reverse complement strand
CCTGGCCGCGACCCGGTCGCCGGCGGCGCGATGGGCGCGGCCGCGGGCAATGTGCGCGGCAGCATCATTTGGGTTCAGCTCGATCGCATGGCCGAAGGCTTCGGCGGCCTGGCTCGGCCGATCGCTCCACAGATACATACTGCCGAGCGCGGTCCAGGCGCCGGCGTATCGCGGCGAGGCCGCGGTTGCCGCCAGCAGGTCGGCTTCGGCCTGCGGCCAGCTGCCCATCCAGGAATAGGTCTGGCCGCGGCCGAGCAACACGTCGGCATTGCCGGGTGAGCGCAACAAGAGATCGGAATAGGCGCGAATCGCTTCGTCGCGCTGGCCGGCAAGGGCCAGTTTGCGCGCCGCCTGGAATTGTTCGTCGAAGCTGGCCGGACGGGTGCTCGGCACCGCCGGGTCAGCCGGGGCCGCGGCCGCTGGCTCCGACGCCGCGTCCTGCGCGCTCGCGTTGCCGGTGGCCGCGACCAATGCGATAGGTAGCAGCGAACGCAGAAGCGGTTTCATGATGGATGATCTTCCGCGGGGTGGGTGCGCCGTTGCCAGGATCCATCACGGGCGATCTTGCCCCAGTGCCCTTTTGCCCAGAACGAGAACAGCCACTTGACGACGGCCATGAAACGCCAGAGCGAATTGAGCTGCCGATAGCCGAAATTTTCCAGGATCGCGACACCGAACTGCTTGAACTGCTGGCCAGTGCGGGGATACAGGTGGAAAGACAGCTCTTCCAGGAACAACGCATTGGTCGACAGCAACACGCCCATGCCGATCGACACGAACAGGAACACCAGGAACGAGGTCAGCGGGATCAGGTCGAAAAGGAACAAGGGAATCATCGCGGCATAACCCAATACTTCGATCACCGGCCCGACGAACTCGAACAGCAACATAAACGGAAACGCCAGCCAGCCGACGGCGCCACCGCGGCGACTGAACATCAGGCCGAAATTCGGCACCAGGCTCTCCACCAGGCCGCGCTGCCAGCGCATGCGCTGGCCCTTCAGCGACTTCAGGTCGGTCGGCGCCTCGGTCCAGCAAATCGGGTCGGGCACGAAAGTAATCCGATACGGGCGTTTTTCCTGCCGCAGGCTGCGGTGCAGGCGGACCACCAAGTCCATGTCCTCGCCGACCGTGCCGGAACGGTAGCCGCCGACAGCGATGATGCGCTCCTTGTAGAACACGCCGAACGCACCGGAAATGACCAGCAGCGCGTTCATTGGCGACCAGCCGAGCCGGCCGAACAGGAAGGCGCGCAGGTATTCGACCAACTGGAAATTGGCCAGCAGGTTTCGCGGCAGCTCGATTTTCTCGAGGAAGCCATTGTGCACCGTGCAGCCGTTCAATACGCGGATCACGCCGCCGACGGCTACGGTCTTGGGATCTTCCAGGAATGGCCGCACCACGCGCGACAAACTGTCTTGTTGCAGGATGCAGTCGGCGTCGACCACGCAGAAAAGCGGGAAACGGGCGCAGTTGATGCCCGCATTCAAGGCGTCTGCCTTGCCGCCGTTCTCTTTGTCGACCAGGCGCACCCGCGGGAAGCGTGGCGAGGCGTAGATCCTGCTCACCGGCTTGGTTGCGATGCGCCGGCGATAGGCCTCCGGAAACTCGACCATTCCAAAGGCTTCGATGACTTCCCGGAGCGTCTCGTCGGAAGAACCGTCATTGACCACGACGATTTCGAAATCCGGATAGTTCAGGCCGAGCAGCGAGTGCACCGAGGAAACAATGGTGCCTTGCTCGTTGTAGGCCGGGATCAGGATGCTGACCGGCGGTTGGTAGGAAGCTAGGCCTTTGGGCAGGTACTCGGCGCGATGGTCGCGCATGTAGCCGATGATGCTGAAGACGGAAATGTAGTTGAGCGCCAGGTACGCCATGTTGATGGCGAGGAAATAGGCCAGGAAAATCCACTGCAAGGTCAGGATCAGTGACATCCAGGGAATGTTCTGGAAGAAACTGATAATGGCGGACAGGTCGATCATGCCGCCGCGCTCATGGCCTGCTCGGCCAGTACGTGTTCGATGATGTCCCGCGCATATTTGTCGGTCTGCGCCTGCTCGATCCGGAGCATGTCCTCGCGCGCGATGAAGCTTAGGTGGGTCAGCGCCTGGGCGGCGCGGTAGCGGACCCACCATTGCTCGTCGGACAAGATGGCGATCAGGTGTTGCTCGTCGCCTGGAACGCCAAGGCGACCGAGGGTGACCACCGCCTGCATTCGCACATGCCAACGCGGATGCGCCAACAACGGACGCACGCAATCCAGGTCATCGCGATTGCTCATCACCTGCATGCAGGTTGAGATCAGCCGTTCGTCGGTCGAGTTGAGCAGCGTACTGCGGATGATCGGCGCCGCGGCGTCCGGATTGACGCCGGCGAGAAAACGAACGAGCCGCGGCGCGATCTCGGCATTGGCCTGCAAGGTGGCTTCGGACAATTCCCGGGTGACGTCGTCGGCGCCGACTTCGTGCAGGATGCTGGCGACGCTGCCTTGCGCCCAATCGCTGCGCCGGACGATCTGCGGTACGAACTTTGATACTGCCTGGCTCGGATCGATCTGCATGAGCGCGCGCGCCGCGCACAGGGACACGATCGGATTCTTGTCGTCGATGAAACGCTCGACGTGGAGGAAGCTGTCTCTGTTCTGCACGTGCCCGAGCGCAATGATGGCGACCAGGCGGGTATGAAAACTGCGATGAGTCAACCGCTTATACAGGCGCTGCTCCAGTCCGACCTCGCTGGCGACGCGGGCGAGGTGCGGCGTGGTATCGCCGTGCAGCGGCTCGTGCACGTCGTTCCAGACTTCGAGGAAACCGCTCAGGTCGCGATCGGGCAAGGGCGGAATGGCTGTGGCCATGACCGCGGCATCGGCCACCGGAACCAGGATCATTTTCCAGAACGCCACTGCCCGCGCATGGACCCGCTCTCGATGCAGCACGATCTGGCGCATGACGATAATCACCACCAACATCAGCACGGTCATCAGCGCCACTGCGACGCCCAGCCAGAAGGCGAAGACGATTGTCGGATCGGTGCCGATCAGTCCGTGCACGCTGTTCCCCTTGACCACAAGTAGCCAGACTCAACGATGATTGACCAGTCGACTCCAAGCGGCCGACCGACCTTTTACCCCCCCGCTGCGCCAGCTCTCCCTAGGCAGTCGACGGATTGGCACTTGATTGTATCTTCACTCTTGCAGCGCATGTAAGGGACAACTTGGGCCATTGGCCCGTCGGCGCCTGCCGCAACGGCACGAGTCCGGCGGCGGCTCAGGCCGGGTTGCGGGTCCGTCGAGCATAGGCCCGCCTTGCCCTGGCCCTGGAGATGCGGTGGGAAATGTTGCGGAAGACCAGCACCAGCAACAGGAGCAGCAGCACATTGAATACCAACTCCGAGGACAAGGAGACGCCGAGCTGCTTCAACAGCGGGCGCAGCGCGTTGATGCCCGACTTGCGCGCGTCCAGGAAGGCGGCCTGCGAGCTTCGGCCGAGCTGCGCGAACCACGCCCGTGTGAGCGCAGCGTCCGGCTGGCCAGCATCCGGACCAGCGACATCGACCGCGGTATCCCCGCTCGCCGTCGGCCCGAACAGCTGGCCGCGCAGCAACCAGGTGCCGCCAAGCACGAGCACGACCAGCAGCGAGGCCATGAGTAGCGGCCACCGTCGCGACTTACCAGGGATCGCCGCTCCGGGCGCTGCCGGCGCGGCGGGGCTATGCACGGGCGTGGTGCGGATTGCGGTTGGAGTTGGCGCCCCCGCGCTAGCGGCCGTCGCTGGCGCCGCGTTGCGGGGCGTTGGCACGGGACCGGCGCGGCCCATGACTGGCGGCGCAGTGGGCGCGCGGCGGATGCCGGAGGCCGGCGTCATCGGGATTGCCAGGCTCACCTGGGTTTCGGTCGAGGTGCTCGATGGGCTCAGCTTGAGCTTGATCGAGCCGCCTTGGGCGACCAACGGATGCTTCTCCAGGTCAGCGATGAGCTCGTGCATGCTCTGGTAGCGCTTGGACGGATCCTTGACCAGCATCCTGGCCAGGATCGCGGCGACGCCGGGATCAATCTCGGCGTTGATCTCGCGAATGTCCGGGACCTCGGTCTGCACCACGTCGAGCATCAGCTTGTACACGCTGGCGTCCGAGAACGGCGTGCGCCCGGTGAGCATCTCGAACAGGGCCACGCCGAGCGCGTACACGTCCGAGCGCTGGTCCACGGCGTGGCCGAGCAGCAGCTCCGGCGGCAGGTAGCCGGGCGTGCCGACCATCTCGCCAACCGAAGTCAGCTTGGCGTTCATGTCGGCGTTGGCCAGGGCGATGCCGAAGTCGGCGATCTTGACCTGCCCGCGCTGGCTGACCATCAGGTTGGCCGGTTTGACGTCGCGATGGATCACGCCGCGATCGTGGGCGGCGGACAGGCCCTGCGCCGTCTGGTGCACGATCTTCAACGCGTCGGGCGGTTGCAGGTGGTGGTCGCGCTGGATGAGCGCGGCCACCGAGATGCCATCGACGAACTCCATCACGAAGAACGGCAGATCGTTTTCCTGGCCGATCGAATAGATCTGGATGATGTGCGGGTCGTTGAGCAGCGCCATCGAGCGTGCTTCGCGCAGGAAGCGCTCGACCACCGAGGGATCGTGGGCCAGGGCCGGCGACAACTCCTTGATGGCCACGTAGCGCGCAAGCGAGGGTTCATAGCCCTTGTAGACGACGCCCATGCCGCCGCGTCCCAACTCGCCTACGATCTCATAGTGACCAAGATGCGATTTCATGCCGCTCCCCTCCGGATGACGGATGGTAGCTCTCAATTCCGGGCGAAGGTAGCCACGCGCAAAGCCGCCGGTACCGGTCGCCACGTGAATGGCCGCCTGTCGGCAGCGCCCACCCGCGCCGGGTTGGCGCTATTCTCGGGGCAAGCAACAACCTTGGAGCCCGGGGCCGTGACCGAAGAAGAACGACGCAAGACACCCAAGCCGCCGATGTCGACCATCCTCAAGTCCGAGTTGAACCCGGACCAGCGAGAGACGCTCGACGAGTTGGAGAAGTTCGGATGGGAACTTCGCTTCGTCCGCCACGATCCCGATCAGCGTCCGGTCCCGGTCATCTTCGATGCCGAGCGGGAAAAGTTTGCCGTACTCGATGCCGACGGCAGCCTGGACGAGAACGCCTTCGTCAATATCCGGTAACCCACGCCCTGCACTATCATGGTGCAATGTCCGATCCGTTCCCCGTCGAGTTCGACACGCTCGCCACGCCGCTGGCGCGTCTGGATGCGGCCGGCCTGATCACCGGCTGCAATTCGGCATTTGGCAGTTGGCTGGGAATAAGTCCCCGGCGGCTTCAGGGCACTCCGCTGGCCGGGCTGGACGGAGAGCTTGGCCGGGTCTCGGCGCTGCTGGAGCGGCTTCCCGTTGGCCCGGATGCACTGCGCGTGCATCGTGCGCGGCTGGCCATCCCGGGCGGTGTCGAGCATTTTGCCGAGCTCTGGCTGACCCGCGACACGGCCGGCGGTGTCCAGGTCGAGGCGCACCCGGCGGAAGAGTTCCCTGGCGAGGATCCAGCCACGGCATTGCCGGCGGCCCTGTCGGCGGCGCTGAAGGGCCTGGCCCACGAGATCCGCAATCCGCTGGCGGGCATGAAGGGAGCCGCGCAATTGCTCGGACGGCGGGTCGAGGGCGAGGAGCAACGCGAGCTGCTTGGCCTGATCGAGGCCGAGGTCGATCGGCTCGCCGGCCTGGTGGAGCGCCTGCTGAACCCGGCGCCGGCGCGGGAGTTCGCTGCGGTCAACATCCACACGGTGCTCGAGCGGGTCCGGCAACTGGCCGATGCCCAGGCCGCCTGGTCGATCAAGCTGGTTCGCGACTACGACCCGAGCCTGCCGGACATCCAGGGCGACGCCGACGGCCTGTCGCAGTCGCTGTGGAACCTGGTGCGCAACGCGCTGGAGTCCGGGGCGAGCACGGTGACGCTGCGCACGCGCGCCGAGCACCACGTGCTGATCGGCGATGTCCCGCATCGGCTCGCGGTGCGCGTGGAAGTGGCCGACAACGGCCGGGGCGTACCCGACGACCTGGCCGAGCGGATCTTCTTGCCGTTGGTCTCTGGACGCGCCGAAGGCACTGGCCTGGGCTTGCCGTTGGCCCAGCAGGTGGCACGCGCGCACGGCGGCTCGCTCGGCTATCGGTCGCGGGCCGGCCACACCGTGTTCACGCTGTTGTTGCCAGTGCCCTTGCCCGAGGAGGCCGGCGATGACTGAGGTCGCGGGTCCCGCCCGCCTGGCTGCGCGGATCTGGGTGGTCGATGACGACCGCGCAGTGCGTTTCGTGCTCGCCCAGGCCTTGCGCGAGGACGGCTATCGCGTCCAGGCCTTCGACAGCGCGCGCGCCGCGTTGGACGGGCTGGCCAGCGAAGCGGCGCCAGATCTCGTGTTCACCGACGTACGCATGCCCGGCATCGACGGCCTCGCCTTTCTCGATGCCTTGAAGTCCAAGCACCCGCAACTGCCGGTGATCGTGATGTCGGCCTACACCGATATCGCCAGCACGGCCGGTGCGTTCCGCGGCGGCGCCCACGAATTCCTGTCCAAGCCCTTCGACCTCGATGACGCGATCGCACTCGCGGCGCGTGCACTGCCCGTCGCCGCGCCGCCGCCGGCCGCGGTCGAGACCGGGCAAGGCAGCCAGGAGTTGCTCGGCAGCACGCCAGCGATGCGCGAATTGTTCCGCGCCATCGGCCGGCTCGCCCAAGCCCCGCTGGGCGTGCTGATCACCGGTGAGACGGGAACCGGCAAGGAACTCGTGGCGCGCGCGTTGCACCGCGAATCGCCGCGCGCCGGCAAGCCATTCGTGGCGCTCAATACCGCAGCGATACCGGCCGAGTTGCTGGAGTCGGAATTGTTCGGTCACGAGGCGGGCGCTTTCACCGGCGCCAGCAAACGACATCTCGGCCGTTTCGAGCAGGCCGACGGCGGTACTTTGTTCCTGGACGAGATCGGCGACATGCCGGCGTCGTTGCAGACGCGCCTGCTGCGGGTGCTGGCGGAAGGCGAGTTCTTTCGGGTTGGCGGCCGCGAACTGTTGCGCGTGGACGTGCGCGTCATCGCCGCGACCCACCAGGACCTGGATGCACGGGTCGCCGATGGCCGCTTCCGCGCCGACCTGCTGCACCGGCTGGACGTGGTGCGCCTGGCGCTGCCGCCGCTGCGCGAGCGCAAGGATGATTTGCCCTTGCTCGCGCGGCGCTTCCTGGGGGAGGCGGCCGGTAAATTGGGTTCGCCGGTGAAGCGGCTCGCGCCGGAGGCACTGAAGCGCCTTGCGCAGCATTCCTGGCCCGGCAATATCCGCGAGCTGGAAAATCTGTGCTGGCGCCTGGCCGCGCTGGCACCCAATGAAAGCATCGGCGCGCGCGACCTGGATCGGCTGTTCCGGCCCGGCGCCGGCGCCGCGCAGGGCGGCGACTGGACCGACACGCTCGCCAGCGCGGTCGCTGGCGCGCTGGCCGCCGGCGATCAGGACATCCATGCTCGGCTGCGCGATCGCTTCGACCGCGTGCTGCTGGAGTCGGCACTGGCCCACAGCCAGGGACATCGCCAGCAAGCGGCACAGCTGCTGGGCTTGGGCCGCAACACCTTGACGCGTAAACTCGGGGCACGCCCCCGGAAAAAACCATGACCCCGACCTCGACCCCCGTCGAGGCCATCCGCGTCCGCCCGGCCACCCACGACGATGCGTCGTTGATGGCTCGCTGGGCAGAAGCGATGGCTTTGGAAACCGAAGACAAGCAGCTCGATCGCGAGACGGTCCGTCGCGGCATCGAGCTGGCGCTGCAGGATCCGGTGCGCGGCCAGTACTTCATCGCCGAAA
Organism: Gammaproteobacteria bacterium; assembly: GCA_031431355.1. Taxonomy (GTDB): domain Bacteria; phylum Pseudomonadota; class Gammaproteobacteria; order Xanthomonadales; family Xanthomonadaceae; genus Arenimonas. Next base: position 18,164 of record JANPDF010000151.1, on the reverse strand, counting down.
TTGCCGGCGAACCAGTCGGGACGCTGATGGTCACCTACGAATGGAGCGACTGGCGCTGCGCCTGGTGGTGGTGGATCCAGAGTGTGTACGTGGTCACCGGCCACCGGCGGCAGGGTGTATATCGCGCCTTGCACGGGTACGTCCGCGCACTGGCCGAAACGCACGAGGATGTCTGTGGATTGCGCCTGTACGTGGAACGCGAGAACGTCAGCGCGCAACGGACTTACGAGTTGCTCGGCATGCTCGACGCCGGCTATCGCATGTTCGAAGTGGATTTCCGCGCGCGCCGCTGAGCAGCTTCAGGCGCGCAGGATGGCGCGGGCATCCTGGCCCGGTGGGCAATGATCGAAGGTGGTATCGATGCCGTGCGCCTCCAGCAACGCGGCGATCTGCCGCTGGCGCATCTGGAACTGGTCGAAGGCTCGGCATAGCCGCTGCTGATCGCGATCGTCCTCGTCGGGTGCGAGCCCGCTGTGAATCCAGGCCTCGTCGTCGAACATCGCAATCCGCGCCTGGCCGCCGACCAGACGCACCAGCGGTTCGGGCGGCGCGTCGAGCCACTGCTCCTGTTCCGGCGCGAGCAGCGCCGCTTCGATCAGCGGCCATAGCGCGCCGAGGCCGACATGGTCGTACTGCATCGCCATCATCGCTGCCAGGTCGTGCACGGTCAGGTAGCGCGCGTGCTCGATGCTGGCGCCGAAGGCCTCCTGCGCGAACAGCGCGGTGTCGGCCCCGGCCATGCCGGTGTCGAACAAGACCCGCTCCAGGTGCGCGTCGACCTCGGTCGCCAGCGCGGCATCGCCGCGCAGCACGATCGGCACCAGGCGCAAGGCGCCCTCGCGGAACTCCGCTTGCGGTTGCAGCGTACCGGGCAACTGGCCGTCGACGCCGGCGAAGGCAATGACTCGCGGCTCGCCGTGGTCGGGCGCCTGCGCGATTAGCCGCTCGAGTTCGCGATACAGCGGCCAGCGCGGGCGTAGCAGCTCGACCGGATCGAACAGCCCGCCGATCATCGCGAGGTCCAGGCCGGCGGCCGGCGCCGAAAAGCGGGCCAGGTCGCGCGCGACCAGGTCGGCGAGCTTGCGCGCGCCGGCCGCGTCCAGCACCGGCCTTGCGACCTGTGTCGCCGGGGTCAATTCCAGCGCCAGCGCGCCGTGGAAACTTGCAGCTCGTGCCATGCCCACTCCATACGCCCGCGTTTGGATTCCCGGGCCAAGGCCACTAAGCTATGGCCAGCGCCGATTATGCCGCGCCCCGCGGCCAGCCCTGAAGGACCGTTCCATGCCCACTGCCCGCCGTGTCGCCATCCTCGGTGGCGTCCGCATTCCATTTTGCAAGAACAACACTGCCTACTTCGACATCGGCAACCTCGGCTTGTCGATCAAGACGCTGGGTGCGCTGGTGGAAAAGTTCGGGCTGCAAGGCGAGCAACTCGGCGAAGTCGCCATGGGCGCCGTGCTCAAGCATTCCTCGGACTGGAACCTGGGCCGCGAGGCGACCTTGTCGTCGGGCTTGTCGCCGCTGACCCCGGGCATCACCCTGCAGCGCGCCTGCGGCACCGGCCTGGACACGATCGTCACGATCGCCAACAAAATCGCGCTGGGCCAGATCGAGTCGGGCATCGGCGGCGGCTCGGACACTACTTCCGACGTGCCGATTGCGGTCAACAAGCGGCTGCGCCGGCGACTGCTCAACCTCAACCGCGCGCGCAGTTTCGGCGAGCGGATTGGCGCGGCGATCAAGGGTTTTTCGCTGTCGGAATTCAAGCCGGAGTTTCCCGGAGTCGGCGAGCCGCGCACCGGCAAGAGCATGGGCGAGCATTGCGAAGCCATGGCCAGGGAATGGCAGATCCCGCGCGCGGAGCAGGACCAGCTGGCGCTGGAGTCGCATCAAAAGGCCGCGTCCGCCTACGACCGCGGTTTCTTCGCCGACCTGGTGGCGCCGTTCCGCGGACTGGAACGCGACAACATCCTGCGCGGCGATACGACGCTGGAAAAACTGGCGACGCTAAAGCCCGCCTTCGATCGCAGTTCCGGACAGGGCACGCTGACTGCGGGCAACTCAACACCGCTCACCGATGGCGCGTCAGCCGCCTTGCTGTCGTCGGAAGCCTGGGCGCAGGCGCATGGCAAACCGATATTGGCCTGGCTGGTGGATGCGCAGGTTGCCGCGGTGGACTTCGAGCATGGCGAAGGCCTGCTGATGGCGCCAACAATTGCAGTCGCCGAAATCCTGAAGCGCAATGGACTGAGCCTGCAGGATTTCGATTTCTATGAAATCCACGAAGCCTTCGCCGCGCAGGTGCTGTGCACGCTGAAGGCCTGGGAGTCGGCTGACTATTGCCGCACCCGGCTCGGCCTGGACGCGCCACTGGGCACGATCGACCGCGCCAAGCTAAACGTGGTCGGGTCCTCGCTGGCGTTCGGCCATCCGTTCGCGGCCACCGGCGCGCGCATCGTCGCCACGGCGGCGAAACTGTTGCAGGAGCGCGGCAGTGGCCGCGCATTGATTTCGATCTGCACGGCGGGCGGTATGGGCGTGGTCGCGATCCTGGAGCGCTGAGCCGCGCCGTCAGGAACGCAGGTGCGGCAGGCCGTGCTCGTCGCGTTGCTCGGCGACGGCCTCGTCGGCGATCTGCTCGCGAAGGCTGCGACCCGATAGCGGCCGCGCCGGCTCGCCGCGGCTGCTGCGCAGCGCGTTGGCGTAGCACAACTGCGCGCGCACCGGATCGTCCTGCGCGGTATGCACGTTGCCCAGTTCTTCCCAGGCATCGGCGCCCGCGCCCTGCGCGATGGCGCGATGCAACACTTCGCTGGCCTTGCCACGCTGTTGCGCGCGAAGGCAGAGTCGACCCAGTGCGAGCGCCAGTGCCGGGCTGTCCTGGTGTTCGGGCAACCAACGCTCGGCGCGCGCCAGCCGGCTGTCATCGCGCGCCGCCGGCAGCAGTCCGAAGTCGGCCACCAGCTGCTCGCTCCATTCCCGTTCGATCGCCGTCGCCAGCGCCTCGGCGGCGTCGGCCTCGAGCCCAAGTTGCCCGGCCCGGGCGGCGAACGCGCGCAGGTGCGGTTCTTCCTCGCGCTGCCGCGGGGTGAGTTGTTGCCAGCGCTGGTGCAACTCGTCGGCATGCGCCGATTGCGCCAGCGCGGCGGCCTGCCAGCGCCGCTCCAGTGCAGTGAGCTGCTCCACCGAGATCGCTTGTTCGCGGCTCAGCGCGGCAACCAGCGCAATCGCTTCGGCAGCGCGTCCGGACGCGACCAGTGCTTCGCCGCGCAGCTGCAGGCCACGCGGTGGCAGGTTGTTTCGTTCCGACCACGGCTGCAGCGCGTCCAGCGCCAGTCGCGGCTTGCCCTGCTCGAGCGAGGCCGCGGCGGAATTGAGGGCGGCGGCCAGCGGATCGGTTCCAGCCAGCGCGGCCTGTTGCGTCGCTGCCGCTTCCAGATCGCCGCGGCGCAACGCGGCTTCGCGCGCAGCCAGGCGTGCCACCGTTGCCGCCGCGGGCTCTTCGGCGGCCTTCTCCAGCAGGCTTTCAGCGCGCGCGTGGCGACCCTCGTGCAAGGCCGCCAATCCGCTGACCAGTCGGTTGCGCGCCTGCGCTTGCGCGAGGCGCTGCCAGGCGGTGAACGGCAACCTGAGCAGCGTCCACAACATCCAGGCTGCGAACCAGAGCAGTGCCCAGGCGAGCAGCAGGAATGCCACGGTCGTGGTCACCGTGGTGCCATGCCAGCGGATCAGGGCCTCACCCAGATCCGGCGACAGCAGCTGCCAGGCCAGCGCCCCAAACGCAGCGAGCAGCAACCACCAGAGCAAGGTCCGGAAGAACTTCACTGCGTCGCCCGGCGACTGCGCTGCAAGGCTTGCAACTGCGCCAGCGTCGAGCCGGCGATGGGCAACTGGTACTGCAAACCCACGCTGCGCAGCCGGGTCAGTCGCTGGCGGCGCTCGCGCAGCATCGGAGTATCCGGAAACAGGCGCAAAAGCAGACCGTCGATGCGCTGCAACGAGCGACGGAAACCAGCCTGATCGGCGCTGGCCAGGGCGCTGCGCGCGAGTGCGATCTCCAGCGACAGGGCCGACCGGCCGGCACTGCGATCGGTTGGCGACAACAGGTCCTGGTCACCACTGGGCCGCACCTGCACCAGCGAGGACAGCAGTCGTTGCAATCCGGAACTTTCCTTGCCCGGCGCGGCAGCGGGAACATGTTCCGACAACGCGGCGCCAGCGGCCAGGCGAGGCAGCATGGCTTCCAGCGCGTCAAGCTCGCCAGCAGCGAGCGCGGTCGGGTTTTCCGGCAACGCGCGCAGCGCGCCCAGCTCCTGGGCCAGTGACTGGCGCAGGTCGACCAGCGCCGGATCGCGCTGGGTAGAGAGCACTCCCTGCGCCAATTCGGTCGCGCGCACCGCGCCAGGCAGGTCGCCGGACAATCGCAGCCGCTGTTGCGCGAGGGTCAGCAGCAATTCCACTTCATCCAGCCGCGCCGCGGCGATGCCGTCGTGCTGGCTGCCCGCGGCCTCGCGCACGCTATCTTCGAGCAGCGAGGAACGTTGGCTGACAGCGAGCACTTCGTCGCGAAGCAAACCCGTGCGCGCGCGGGTATCGGTGAGTTTCTGGTTCAGCGATTCGTTGTTGCGGCGGAGCGAGGCGATCGCGGCCTCGGCTTGCAACAGGCGTGCATCGAGTGCCTCCGGACTCAAGTCAACCACCTGCTCGGCGGCAGGCGACTGGCCCGACCAGGCTTTCCAGGCCAGCATCGCTGCCAACCCGAGGGCGATCGCGAGCAGGATCCAAAGCGCCGCGGGCAAGCGGCGGGCGACGGGCGGCGGCGTGGAATCGGACACGGACTGGCTCATGCAGGGAGAAACGCGGAATGCGGGCAAATGCTACCGGAACCGGCCTTGCCGAACCTGACCGGCGAGTGCACGGAGCAGGCTGGCCGGTCGCGCATCCTCGGCGAGGATGACCGAGTTGAAGCCCAACTCGGCCAGCTGTGCGGCCAGCCTGGCGCTCGACGCCACGCACGGGCGCCGCTGGAGGCTTTCGCGTCCGTCGGCGTCAAGCGCCTGCCAGAGCACCGACAACGCCGCGCTGCTTGAGCACAGCAAGGCGCTGGTGGCCGGCAATCCGGCCAGCGCGCGCAGCCTCGCCGGCGAAGGCGGCAGGGGCTGCCGGTGATAGACATGGGCGACCACCAGCGTGGCGCCGCGCCGGCGCAAGCCGCCGGCCAGCACATCGCGGCCGCCGGGCGCGGTCAGCAGGCCGACCCGGGTGCCGGCGACGTCGCGCAGGCCGGGTTGCTCCAGTAACGCCTCCGAGGTGGCCTTCGACGTCGGGAAAGTGACGTCGGCAATTCCGCAACGGGCGAGTGCCGCTGCCGTTCCGGCGCCCGGCGCGAACCAGGCTTGTCCTCGACGCGCGCGCAATGGCTGCTGCTCGCTGGCGAAACGGGCGGCGGCTGGACTGGTCACCACGATGCGCGGGCAGGCCAGGGCGTGCTTGAGGCTGACACCGGCGCTGATCGGCTCCAGCCGCGATGTTGAAACCGCGAATGCACGCGCACCGACGCGGGCCGCGCTACGCCGCACGCCGCCGTGTTCACGAAGCGGTCGCAGGGAGATGACGTACCATTCGTGCAAAGGAAGATTCTTGCTTGCGCGCGGCATGGCGCGAGCTTGGCACACGCCAACGAACAAGGCCAAGCAATGACAGCACTGGAAAAACTCGACGAACTTTTCACCGGCATGCCGCCGGTAGCGGCGATGCAGATCCGCGCGCTCGGGTTCGATGGCGACGTGCTTCGCCTGGCGGCACCGCTGGCGGCCAACGTAAACGACAAGAACTGCGCCTTCGGCGGCAGCCTGGCCAGCGTGATGACGCTGGCGGCCTGGGGTTGGCTGATGCTGAAGCTGCGCGAAGCCGGCATCGAGGCCGAGGTGTACGTGGCCGACAGCCAGATTCGCTACCTGGCCCCGCTGTACGACGATCTGCAGGGCGGCGCCCGGCTGCGCGACGGCCAGGACTGGGCCTCGATCCTGCGCTGCCTGGGCGAGCGCAAGCGGGCCCGCGTGGCGATGCAGGCCGACGTACGCAACCAGGCCGGCGAACCGGTGGCGACGCTGGAGGCGCGCTTCGCATTGAAGTTGGCATAATGGCGCCATGAACCGATTGCTGCGCGTCCTCGTTTGTTCCGCGATCCTGCTGCTGGGGGCCTGCTCCAACTCGCCCAGCCGGATGAATCCACGCGACATCGCGCTGACCAACTATGGCGTTGCCATCCGCTGGAGCGAGTTCGAGAAGGCCCTGGACTTCGTCGCTCCCGCGGTCCGCGCACAAGCCCCGCTGACGGCGCTCGAGAGCGAGCGCTTCAAGCAGATTCAGGTGACCGGTTATGACGTGAAAACGCGAACCCTGCAGCCTGACGGAGGCATCCTGCAGACCGTGGAGATCCGCCTGATCAGCAAGCACACCCAGCTTGAGCGAACCGTGATCGATCATCAGGCCTGGACCTGGGATCCGGAAGCAAAGGTGTATTGGCTGAGCAGCGGCCTGCCGGATTTCAACGCTCCCTGACCGGCGCTTGGCGCTGACCTCCCCGGCGCGGATAATGCCGGGCCGCAATACCTTCTGAGTCGCCCCTCATGCCCATGGATCGATTGCTCGCCTTTGCCGGCGGGAACCCTATGTTGTCGCTGGCCTTGGTCGGCCTGACCCTGGCGCTGGTCTACACCGAGATTGCCCGGCTGTTCAGCGGGTTCAAGGCGGTCGATCCGGCCGGGCTGACCGCACTGATCAACCGCGAAGACGCCCTGCTGGTTGATCTCAGCCCCTCGGGCGACTTCGAAAAAGGCCATATCGCCGGAGCGCGCAACGTCCAGGTCAGCCAGTTCGACCCGGAAAACAAGCTGCTGGCCAAGGTCCGCGAGTTGCCCGTGGTGCTGGCTTGCCGCAGCGGTACCGCATCCTCGGACGCCGCGCGTCGCCTGGCCAAGGCCGGTTTCAAGAAGGTCTATTGGCTCGACGGCGGCGTCGCCGCCTGGCAGCAGGCCAACCTGCCGCTGGTCAAGGGCAAGGCCTGAGCCGCAATTCTGCGATGCCGGGCGCTATGCCATAATCCCCTGTTTACACAATTGATCCGGAGTTCCCAATGACCGACCAAGCCACGCCCGTCGCCGGCGCCGATGCCGCCCCGACGCAGGCCCAGTTCACCGTCGAAAAGATCTACGTCCGTGACGTGTCTTTCGAAGCGCCCAATGCCCCGCAGATATTCAATGAGCAAGGCTCGCCGCAGCTGAACATGAATCTCAACCAGAAGGTCGGCCGCCTCGACAACGAGATGTTCGAAGTCGTGCTCGGCGTGACCCTGACCTGCACGCTCAACGAGAAGACCGTCTACCTGGTGGAAGTCGAGCAGGCCGGCATCTTCGGCCTGGCTGGTTTCGACGATCGCACTTTGGACATGATGCTCGGCACCTATTGCCCGAACGTGCTGTTCCCGTACGTGCGCCAGTCGATCAGTGACCTGATCACCAACGGTGGCTTCCCGCCGTTCTACATGCAGCCGATCAATTTCGAAGCGCTGTATGCCGAAGGCCTGCGCCGCCGCGCCGAGCAGCCGCAGGCTCCGGTCGCAATCGCCGAGGGCGGCAACGCCTGATCTCGGCCGCTCGCGCCAGGCGCCGCCCTGATCGGGGCGCCGTGGCCGTCCTGCCTGGAATGACGCGATGACTGCGCCCCGACTATCCATTGCGGTGCTCGGGGCAGGTTCCTGGGGCACCGCGCTGGCTGCGCTGCTTGCCCGGCACGGTTATCCGACCGTGCTCTGGGGCCGCGATGCCGCGCAGATGCACGGCATCGACCAGCAACACGAGAACAAGCGCTACCTGCCGGGTGTGATCCTGCCAGACAACCTGCGCGCCACCACCGACCTGGCGGCGGCCGTGGCTTCCGCAGGGTTGGTATTGGTGGTGACGCCAAGCCACGCGTTCAACCAGACCCTGCACGCGCTCGCGCCGCATCGACAGCCGGGCGCTGGCGTGGCCTGGGCGACCAAGGGCTTCGAGCCCGGCTCCGGCCGTTTCCTGCACGAAGTTGCGGAAGAGATTCTCGGCCCGGACGTTCCATTGGCCGTGGTCACGGGTCCGTCATTCGCGCGCGAAGTGGCGCAGGGCCTGCCAACCGCGCTGACCGTGCATTCCGACGACGAACAATTTGCGCTGCTGGTCGCCGAGGCCTTGCACGGCCCGGCGTTCCGCGCCTACACGGGAAGCGACATGCTCGGCGCCGAGCTCGGCGGGGCCATGAAGAACGTGCTCGCGGTCGCCACCGGTATCGCCGATGGCATGAATCTCGGCCTCAATGCGCGTGCCGGCCTGATCACCCGCGGCCTCAACGAGATGCTGAGGCTCAACGTTGCGCTCGGCGGCCGCGCGGAGACGCTGATGGGCCTTGCCGGATTGGGCGACCTGGTACTGACCAGCACCGGCGATCTGTCGCGCAACCGTCGGCTCGGACTCGCGCTTGGCCGCGGCCAGTCGCTGCCGGAAGCCGTCGCCGAAATCGGCCAGGTGGTGGAGTCGGTAGACACCGTGGATGAAGTCATGCGCCTGGCCGAGCGCCACGGTGTCGAATTGCCGATCTCGGAACTGGTGCAACGCGTGTTGCATCAGCAGATCACGCCGGCCGAGGCACTGAAGATCATCCTCTCCCGCGAGCAGAAGCCCGAATATCCCGAAGGCCTGTTCGAGTCGCACTGATCGCCGCTGCAACCGCGGCGCAAGAAAAAGGCTCTTCACGGAAGTACGGGGAACCAAGCGGGAGACCGGTCGCGAAGGGGCGGCTGTCGGTTCCCATTTTTAGTCGCTGCCCGATATCAGCTTGGTAAAAATGGAAACCGACAGCCGCCCGCAATCAGCGACGTCGGTCTTGGATTCGAAGCGGCATCCTGAGGTTGGATCGCGAACGGAAGTCGCCTGACGTCTCGATTCGCACTGCGCGCTCGGTCGAGCCGCCAGTCGACCCCCGTCTCCGGTCGGTGCGCAGAGCAGCGCGTCGCTTGGTTCGCTTGGGTTGGCACCCGTCGTTGAAGCCCCGCGCGGGGGTGCTAAGCGGGTGCCGGTATTGATTTCTACCAAGCCGGGATCGGGCGGCGACTAGAAATCAATGCCGGCGCCCGCCCTCGTCCAACTGACAGCCGCTCTCCCCGCTGATCCGTGAAGAACCAAGAAAAAGCCCGGCTTGCGCCGGGCTTTCGTTTTTGCCGCCGTGCCGCCGTATCAGAAGCTGGCGCGCACGCCCAGCAGATAGGCGCGTTCACCGTTGCCCAGCTCGGCTTCGGCGGTGGCGCCCCAGGTGTCGGTGACTTTGAATTGGCCGCCGAGTGTCCCGGTGACGTCGCCGTGGTAGTCGCTGCGATCGTAGTAGTTGGCCTTGGCGAATCCTTCAACGCGATCGGCAAGCTGGCCGCGCACGCCCACCGACGCGCGCATGCCGTCGATGTTGTTGCTGCCCGTGTCCGCGTTGCGATAGGCCAGCTCGCCGAGCAGGTCGGCCTTGGCGGCGATCGTGTGGTGGTAACCCACGCCCAACTCGTTGGTGCGCACGTTGCCGGCAGTGCCGTCAGCATCGAGGCGGCCATAGCTGCCAAGCGCATAGAGGCCGGTCTTGCCGATGTCGGCGGAGCCGCGCAGGCCCCAGCCATCAAGGCCGTGATCGAGATTCAGGTAGTTGGCTTCGACATAGGTGTAGCTCAGGTCAGAGGCCTGGGCAGAGAAAGGCAGGAGGGCCGCAAGGGCCAAGGCGAGCAATGGTTTCTTCACGATGTATTTCCTTCTATTGGTTCCATGGGCTCCTCTCGGGAGCGCGGCCAGTCTTGGCGGCGGCAATGCAACTCGCGCTTAATCACCGCGCGGGTGCCGGGAACCAAATGGAAACAGCGCCGGAAAATCCTTAACACTCGTCGGCGCGATCAGGTGTAGCCAAGTTGGCGCCATGCCTCGAACACGGCGACCGCGACGGCGTTGGAAAGATTGAGGCTGCGCTGCCCGGCACGCATCGGCAGGCGCAGGCACTGATCGGGCGGCAGGGCTTCGAGCACGGATGCGGGCAGGCCGCGCGATTCGGGACCGAACAGCAAGGCATCGCCGGCCTGGTAACGCACTTCATCGAAACGGCGCTCCCCACCGGTGCTGAAGGCGAACACGCGCGAACGGTCGCGGCCTTCCAGGCACGATTCCAGGTTGCGGTGGGTCACCACGGCGGCGAACTCGTGGTAGTCAAGGCCCGCCCGGCGCAGGCGCGCGTCGTCGAGTTCAAAGCCTAGCGGCTCGATCAGGTGCAGGCGGCAGCCGGTATTGGCGCACAGGCGGATGATGTTGCCGGTGTTGGGCGGTATTTCCGGTTCGAACAGCAGGATGTCGAGCATTGCGCCAAGTTTAAGCGCGGCAGCCCTGTCCCTGGCGCGCGGCCATCGGCCCGAGGTCGGCGGGCGCCTGCGCGAGCATCAACAGCGGACGGGGCGGTGCGGTGCAGACCGGCGCAGTGACCGAAGCCTGCGCGACGGGCAGCGGGTGTTGGCGTGCCGACTGGCTCGCGAGCACGCCGAGCAGGGCGAACAGGAGCAGCATTGGCAGCGCCAAGGTGCCGCGGACGAGTTGGGTGGACATGGACATGGCGGGCTTCTCTCAGGACCGGTTTGCAAGAGGGATTGCAGGAACCATGCCAAGCAGGCCGCCTTTACGATTCAACGAGTTATGCGCGGAGGCCGAGGCGCCGGACGGCGAAGTGTCCGCTCACTGTCCGGTTCGACACGCTGCCAGCGGCGCGTCGAGCGCCGCCTGCCACTGCGCTTCGGACGCCGGGCCGGCCGCCGACGGAAAATCGATGCGCGCCAGCAGCGGCTTGTCGCCGCGGTCGTTGCGCACGTTGCTCAATCCTTCGAAGCGGAGCAGCCGCCGGCTCTGCTGGCCGTAGCTGACCTGGATCACCGGCGCGACCAAGCCGAGCAGGCCGTCGAGTTTCAACTCAAACACCCAGGCCGGCTCGCCGCCGATCGTCGCCGAGCCGGTGCGCCGGACCGAGAAGGCCATGCTGCGCAGCCGCGACGGGATGGCGAATTCCAGTGCTTGCGCCTTGCCGGACAGCAAGCCAGTCCAGCGCTGGCGGATGAACTGGTCAAAGCCGGCATCGGCAATCACCGCCGCGGCGCGGACCGGAGCCGATCGCTCCGGCGAGCCGCTGCCTGCGCGGAAGAACAGCTCGCGGCCCTGCGCCGCGGCGCGCAGTCCTTCGCTATAACCGGACCGGCGATCCTCCAGCCGGAAGCTCGGCGCGGTCGCCGAGGTCCGGTAGTCCACGCGCTTGCGGCCGAACAGTGCGCCGGCGGCGCAGCGATACAGCACCACGCGCTCAAGCGGCTGGCCACCGGCGCTGCGCAGAAAGTGTTGCTCGCGGTAGAGCACCGCGCCACCGCGCGCAGCCTGTGCGATCCCCTCCTGCACGGTCAGGGTCGGGGCCGCGGCGGCCGGACCAGCATGCAGCGTCCACGCCAGCATGGCTGCGAGCAGGCCGGTCGGCCCGCGAAGGGGCGATCTGGTCGAATTCATGTTGCCACTATGCCTATCGGCCTAGTGAACGGCGCGTGGATCGCGGCTACGATGCACGACCGCCAGGCGATTCCTGGCCAGCCCAAGGTGTTCCATGTCCCAGTCGTCGCGCCAGCCCCGTCTTCGTTTGCTCGTCCTCGCCCTTGCCCTGGCCACCGGCCTGCCCAGCGCCTTCGCCAAGACAGCGCCCGCCACCGCCTCGGTGGACATCCCGTTCCAGCAGTTCACGCTCGACAACGGCCTGCGCGTGATCGTGCACACCGACCGCAAGGCGCCGATCGTCGCGGTCAACATCTGGTACCACGTCGGCTCCAAGGACGAACCGGCGGGCAAGTCCGGTTTCGCGCACCTGTTCGAACACCTGATGTTCCAGCGCTCGGAAAACCATGATGGTGAATATTTCGCCCCGTTCAAGCAGGTCGGTGTCACCGACCAGAACGGCACCACCAACACCGATCGCACCAATTATTTCCAGAACGTGCCGACCACCGCGCTGGACACTGCGCTGTTCATGGAATCCGACCGCATGGGCCACCTGCTCGGAGCCGTCTCCCAGGCCGCGCTCGACGAGCAGCGCGGCGTGGTGCAGAACGAAAAGCGCCAGGGCGAGAACCAGCCCTATGGCCGCTCCTACGAACGCCTCGTGCGCTCGCTGTATCCGAAGGGCCATCCCTACAACCACAGCGTGATCGGCTCGATGAACGACCTCAACGCCGCCTCGCTGGAGGACGTGAAGTCGTGGTTCCGCAGCTGGTATGGCCCGAACAACGCCGTGCTGGTGCTGGCCGGCGACATCGACCTGGCGACGGCCAAGGAAAAGGCCAATCGCTATTTCGGTGACATTCCGGCCTCGGCCTCGCTGGCGCCGAAGCCGCCGATGATCGCCGCGCGCAAGACCTCCACCCGCGAATCGATGACCGATCGCGTCGCGCAGGCCCGCGTGATGCGCATCTGGAACGTGCCGCAGTACGACTCGGCCGACGTTGAGCGCCTGCAGTTGTTCGCCCAGGTGCTGGGTGGCAGCCGCGCCTCGCGCCTGGACAAGCGCCTGTCCTTCGGCGACAAGACCGTTGATCGGGTCAGCGCGTCGATCGACGCCTCGGAACTCGGCGGCACCTTCGACATCACCGCCGACATCAAGCCGGGTGTGGATCCGGCCGTGGTGGAAAAGGCGATTGAAGAAGAGCTGCAGGCGTTGCTGCGAGATGGCCCGACCGCGGCTGAGCTGGACCAGGCACGCACGGTGTTCCGCGCCGGCTTCGTCCGCGGCATCGAGCGCATCGGCGGCTTTGGCGGCAAGGCTGACCGGCTGGCTGAGTGTGCGGTCTACACCGGCGATCCGGGCTGCTTCCGCAGCTCGCTCGCGCGCATCCAGTCGAGCACGCCGGCACAGGTGAAGGCCGCGGCCAACCAGTGGCTGCGCGCCGGCGACCACACGCTGACCGTGTTGCCGGGCGAAGTGACCGAGATCGTCGAGGAGCCCTCGGCTCCGAGCGTGGCGATGGCCCTGCCCAAGCCCGATCCCAAGTACAAGACCAACGCCACGGACCTGGACCGCAGCAAGGGCGTGCAGATTACTCGCAGCTTCCCGGACCTGAAGTTCCCGGCGCTGCACCGCGGCACGCTGAGCAATGGCATGAAGGTGATCGTGGCCGAGCGCCACGACGTGCCGGTCGTGCAGATGAGCATGGAATTCCCGGGCGGCTTTGCCTCCGACCGCGGTCGCAAGGCAGGCACCGCCAGCTTCGCGATGGGCATGCTCGACGAAGGCGCCGGCAACTACGACGCCATCGAGTTGGGCAACCGCAGCGAGTCTCTCGGTGCGATCCTGGGCAGCGGTGCCAGCCTTGATGCGGCCGAAGTTTCGCTGTCGGCACTGAAGGAAAATCTCGACCCATCGATGGCTTTGTACGCCGACGTCGTTCGTCGTCCGCGCTTCGAGGATTCCGAGATCGAACGCGTGCGCGCCAACTGGCTGTCGTCGATCAAGCAGGAAAAGACCATGCCCGGCGGCATGACCCAGCGCGTGCTTGCGCCGCTCGTGTTCGGCGCCGGCCATCCGTATGCGATCCCGATGACCGGTTCCGGCTTCGAGGAAGACATCGCCGGCCTCAGCCGCGCCGACCTGATGGCCTGGCACAGCGAGCAACTGCGTCCGGATGGCGCCACCGTGATGATCGTCGGTGATACCACGCTGGCTGAAATCACGCCGATGCTCGAAAAGCATTTCGGCGACTGGAAGGCCCCGGCTGGCGCGCGCCAGGCGATCAGCATTCCGTCGGTCAAGCTGCCTGCAGCCCCGCGCGTGTTTCTGATCGACCAGCCCGGCGCGATCCAGTCCAACATCGTGGTCAGCCAGGTGGTGCCGTCGGTGACCGATCCGTCGTCGGTGGATTTCGACATCGCCAACGGCGTGCTCGGCGGCGACTTCACTTCGCGCATCAACATGAACCTGCGCGAGGACAAGCACTGGTCGTATGGCGCACGCAGCGGCGCCAACAGCGCCCTCGGCCAGCGCCTGTGGTCGGCCAGCGCGCCGGTGCAGAGCGACAAGACCATCGAGGCGATCAAGGAAGTTCAGCGCGAGATTGCCGACTACGCCAGCGGCAAGGTCCCGGCCAACGCCGAGGAAGTGGCGCGCATCCAGGCGATCAACGTGCGCACGTTGCCCGGCTCGTTCGAGACCGCCCGCGCGGTGCTCGGCACGATCGGCGGCATCAACCGCTACGGTCGTCCGGACGACTATGTCGTGCAGCGCAAGGCACGCATCGAAGCGATGACGCCGGCCACCGTACAGGCGGCCGCCGCGGCGATTCGCCCGGAGGCGATGACCTGGGTAATTGTTGGTGACCTGAGCAAGATCGAGGCGGGCATCCGTGCCCTGAATATCGGTCCGGTGCAGGTGATCGACGCCGACGGTCGGCCCGTTGCGGCCAAGGCTGGTAAATGAGTCTTGCCCATCGCTCGCGCATGCGCCTGACTGTGCTCACCGCCGCCACGTTGCTGTCGGCGTCGGCCTGCACCTTCGTCAAGATGAGCCCGGGGGCGGCGCAGGTCACCGTGGTCGCCCAGGGCAAGGACATGAGCGGTTGCGAGAAGCGTGGCGAAGTCGAGGTGTCGGTCAAGGATCGCCTCGGCCCCTACGAACGCAGCGACATGCGTGTGCTGGACGAACTGGAGACGCTGGCGCGCAACGAGGCACCGAGCCTGCGCGCCGACACCATCCAGCCGAAGGCGCCACCCAACGACGGCGAGCAGCGCTTCCTCGCTTTCCGTTGTGGTGGTGCGCCAGCCCAGCCCGCCGCCCCGCCGCCGGAAGGCGCAGAGACGGTGCCGCTCAAGGACTGAGTCGCACGGTTCAGTTTCGAACACCCGGCGCCAGCGCTCGGGCGCTTCGCGGTCGCTTCCAGCGCAACGATCAAGTATTTGATTCGTTTGGACTTTTGTGATGTCGCGCACGGGGATTGCTTGAGCCCCGGCGCGGAAAGCGGTAACGTGGATGGGTTTCCCCCCTAGGTACGCCCATGCTGTTCGAGCACGTTGCCATCGCCGGCCTCGCCCATATTGATGCACCCCATGCGTTGAGCTCGGCTGACATCAACGCCCAGCTCAAGCCGACCATGGACCGGCTCGGTATCAAGACCGACGTGCTCGGCGATATCGCCGGAATCCATTCGCGGCGCATGTGGGATGCCGAGACCCTGGCCTCCGACGCCGCCACCCTGGCCGGCGAGAAGGCATTGCTCGATGCCGGCATCTCGCGCGACAAGGTCGGGCTGCTGGTCAACACCTCGGTGAGTCGCGATTTCCTGGAGCCGTCCACCGCCAGCATCGTCGCCGGCAACCTGGGCCTGGGCGAGAACTGCCAGAACTTCGACGTCGCCAATGCCTGCCTGGCTTTCCTCAACGGCATGGACATCGCCAGCCGGATGATCGAGCGCGGCGAGATCGAATACGCGCTGGTGGTCGATGGCGAAACCGCGAACCTGGTCTATGCCAACACGCTCAAGCGCATGCTCGAGCCCGATGTCACCGAAGAACAATTCCGCAGCGAGCTAGCGTCGCTGACGCTGGGTTGCGGCGCCGCCGCGATGGTGCTCTCGCGCACCGAGCTGTGCCCCGATGCGCCGCGCTACAAAGGTGGCGTCACCAAGGCCGCCACCGAGTGGAACGGCCTGTGCCGCGGCAACCTGGACCGCATGGTCACCGATACCCGCATGCTGCTGATCGAGGGACTGAAGCTGGCCACCAAGACCTTCGCCGCCGCGCGTCTCGCGCTCGGCTGGGTGGTCGGGGAGATCGACGAATTCGTCATCCACCAGGTCAGCCGCGTGCATACCGATGCGATGGTCAAGGCGTTCGGCATCGATCCGGCGAAAGTGCTGACCATCTTCCACGAGCACGGCAACATCGGCCCCGCCTCGGTGCCGATCGTGCTGAGCAAGCTGCGCGACCTCGGCCGCCTGAAGAAGGGCAATCGCATTGCGCTGCTGGGTATCGGGTCGGGGCTGAACTGCTCGATGGCTGAGGTGGTCTGGTAGGCGTTCGCAGGAATTCGGTGATTCGCGCGCTCGCGTAGAATCCGCGCATGAGCCCAAGTTCCCCCGGCGCTGCGACGCCGCGCATTCCCTCCGCGTCGCTGCCGGATTATCCGTTCGCGCCGCACGATTTCGTCCATCCCAACGGCCTCCGGCAGAGCTACCTGGACGAAGGCCCGCGCGATGGCGAGATCGTGCTGATGCTGCACGGCAACCCGTCCTGGAGCTTCTACTGGCGCAAGCTGGTGCTCGGCCTGCGCGACCGCTATCGCTGCATCGCGCCCGACCACATGGGCATGGGCCTGTCGGACCGGCCCGGCGACGATCGTTACCAGTACACGCTGCAATCGCGCATCGACGATCTGCAGCGCCTGCTCGACCACCTGGGCGTGACCGGCCCGGTGACGCTGGCGGTGCATGATTGGGGCGGCATGATCGGCTTTGGCTGGGCGCTGTCGCGCAGCGAGCGCGTGCGCCGGATGGTGATCCTCAACACGTCGGCGTTCCCGCTGCCGGCGGCGAAGTCGATGCCCTGGCGCCTGTCGCTGGGCCGGGATTCGAAACTTGGCGGCTACCTGATCCGCCGTTTCAACCTGTTCGCGCGTGGCGCAGCCTGGATGGGCACGCGCCGCAGCTTGCCGGCCGACGTGCGCCACGCGTACTCGGACATTTACAACGGTTGGGACGCGGCGATCAGCACGCTGCGCTTCATGCAGGACATCCCGCTGTCGCCGGCCGATCGTGCCTGGTCGCTGGTGGAAGCGGCTGGGAAAAAACTTCCCGAGTACGCTGACCGTCCGGCACTGCTTGGCTGGGGACTGACCGACTTTGTGTTCGACAAACATTTCCTCGAAGGATTCCAGCGCGCGCTGCCGAACGCGGAACAACATGTGTTCGCCGATGCCGGGCACTACGTGCTCGAGGACAAGGCGGAGCGGCTGGTGCCGGCGATACGCGACTTCCTCGATCGTCACCCGCTGCCGTAAGCTCGCCGCCGCCCGGAACCGTCGATGACCGACCCCTGCAACATCGCCGCCGTCCTGCCGCGCATGGCCGCTGAACGTGGCGAGCAGGTGGCAATGCGTTGCCCAGGCCGACGCGGCCTGGATGGCTTTGCGCGCTACGACTTGACCCTGAGTTACGCGCAGATGGAGCAGCGCTCCAACGCGATCGCCGCCGGCCTGCGTCAGGTCGGCATCGAGCGCGGCATGCGCACCGTGGTGATGGTCCGGCCATCACCGGAATTCTTCCTGTTGATGTTTGCACTGTTCAAGATGGGCGCGGTACCCGTGCTGGTCGACCCGGGCATTGCCCGCGCCGCGCTCAGGCGTTGCCTGGCCGAGGCCGCGCCGGAGGCATTCATCGGCATCCCGCTTGCGCACGCGGCGCGTTCCCTGCTCGGCTGGGCGCGCAGCGCGCGGCTGCGGGTTACGGTCGGGCCACGCTGGTGGTGGAACGGGCATACGCTGGCCGCAGTCGAAGCGCTGGGCGCTGGCGCCGGCGCACAACTGATCGACACCGCACCCGATGACCAGGCCGCAATACTTTTCACCTCCGGCTCTACCGGCCTGCCCAAGGGCGTGGTCTACCGGCATCGCCATTTCGTCGCGCAGGTGGAGTTGCTTCGTGGCGCATTCGGCGTCGAGCCGGGCGGCGTGGACTTGCCGACCTTCCCGCCGTTCGCCTTGTTCGATCCGGCGCTCGGCCTGACCTCGATCATCCCGGACATGGACCCGACACGGCCGGGCGCCGCTGATCCGCGCAAACTCGTGCATGCGATCGAACGCTTCGGCGTCGACCAGTTGTTCGGCTCGCCGGCGCTGGTCGAGGTGCTTGCGCGGCACGGCGTGCGCCTGCCGGGCTTGCGCCGCATCACCTCTGCCGGCGCGCCGGTGCCAGCCGATGTGGTTGCGCAGATGCGCGCGCTGCTGTCCGCGGACGCAAAGCTGTTCACACCTTACGGCGCCACCGAATGCCTGCCGGTGGCGGTGATTGAAGGCCGCGAACTGCAGGACACCCGCGCCGACACGGA
>JANPDF010000150.1:0-2936 GCA_031431355.1 Gammaproteobacteria bacterium | reverse complement strand
TCCACCTGGTGCGCGCCTCAGATGCCAACGCGGAAGCGATGGCGCGGCTCACCGGCGAGGCGCCTGCCCCGGTGCGCGTGCTCGACCTGGACGTGCCGGTGTTCCAGTTGCCGGTAGCAGCCGGCCGCAACCTGGCGGTGCTGACCGAGGCCGCCGTGCGACTGCACATGCTGCGCGTCAAGGGGCTCGATCCCGCCGCAGCTTTCCTGGCCAGGCACGCGACGCTGCTGTCGCTGAGCCACGAGTCGTGAGCCGCCAGCCATGAACCCCTCGCCCCGGCCAACACTGATCGTCGTCAGCGGCATGTCCGGCTCTGGCAAAAGCGTTGCCCTGCGCACGCTGGAAGATTTGGATTACTACTGCGTGGACAACCTGCCCGCAGAGTTGCTGACCCAGTTCGTCACCAGCATGTCGCATGCCCAGTCGCGCCGTTCGCAGCTTGCGGTCAGCATCGACGTGCGCAACCTCGCATCGGACTTGTCGCGGATCGGCGAGTGGCTTTCCGCCGTTGCCGGGCTCGGCTACGACCATCGGCTCGCGTTCTTCGACACCGGCGACGAAGTCCTGGTCAAGCGCTACTCGGAAACGCGCCGTCGGCATCCGCTATCGCACCTGGGGTTGGCGCTGTCGGATGCGATCGCGCTGGAGCGCGAGCGGCTGCGACCCTTGCGCGCGCTCGCCGATTACATCATCGACACCAGCGAGATGAACGTGCACCAGCTGCGCAAGGCGGTCCTGAACAGTCTCGAACCGGGGCTGACGCCGCGGGTCTCGCTGCTGTTCGAATCGTTCGCCTACCGCAACGGGGTTCCCGGCGACGCTGATTTCGTGTTCGACGCCCGCTGCCTGCCCAATCCGCATTGGGATCCGAGGCTACGCCCGCTGTCCGGCCGCGACGTCGCCGTTCGCGAGCATCTCGACGGTCAGGAGAGCGTGCGCGAGTACGTGGCGCAGGTCGCGTCGTTCCTCGATGTCTGGCTACCACGATTCGAGTCGGAAACTCGCAGCTATGTGACCGTCGCCTTCGGCTGTACCGGCGGCCGCCATCGCTCTGTCTACCTGGCCGAAAAAGTCGCTCAGTATTTCCGCGAGCGCGAGCGTGAGGACGTACTGACCTTCCATAGAGAACTGGAGTAGCCCGTGCTCGAGCGCGACCTGCAAGTCACCCATCCGCTCGGCCTGCACGCACAGGCCTCGGCCAAGGTCGTGCAGACGCTGACGGGATTTCGCAGCCAGGCGTTCCTGCTGGCCAAGGGACGCGAGGTCAATGCCAAGAGCATCATGGGCGTGATGCTGCTCGCGGCAGGCCCAGGCACCACCATCCGCGCGCGCATCCAGGGCGATGACGAGGAAGCGGCGATGGCCGCGCTGGTCGCGCTGTTCGACTCGGGCTTTTAGCGCTCGATCCAGCCTCGAGAGTCTGCGAGGACCCAGTCACCGGCTGAAGCCGCTGCAACCTGTGCACCGCGTCCGGCATAATGCGCGGGCTATTTCCGGAGTTCGCCATGGCCGAGGCCGTCCGCCACGACAAGACCGCGCGCCAGCTCCGGCTCCTGTCGGATGCGCTGGACACGGGACGGCTTGGCCCGGTGCGCCGCCTGGTCAACACGCTGTCGCCGGCCGAGATCGGCAACCTGCTCGAATCGCTGCCGCCGGCCAAGCGCAACGTCGTCTGGGGGCTGGTCGATCCGGAGGATGACGGCGAGGTGCTGGTGCATGTCGGCGAGGACGTGCGTGAAAGCCTGCTGGCCGAGATGGACACTGACGAGATCGTCGCTGCCGTCGAAGACCTGGACATCGACGACCTTGCAGACCTGATCGAGGACTTGCCGGACACGGTCATCGACGAAGTCCTCAAGTCGATGGATCGCGAGAACCGCGAGCGGCTAGAGCAGGCCCTGTCATATCCCGAGGACAGCGCCGGCCGTCTGATGAACCCGGATGTGATTACGGTGCGCGCCGACGTTACCGTCGATGTCGTGCTGCGCTACCTGCGGCTGCGCGGCGAGATGCCCGACCACACCGACCACCTGTTCGTGGTCAGCCGCCGGCACCAGTACCTGGGGCGCGTCGCCGCCAACGCCCTGCTCACCAACGATCCATCGACGCCGATCAACGAACTGATCGACGACGAGCAACCGGCGATCGCCGTCGACATGCCGGCCAATATCGTCGCCACCCAGTTCTCAGATCACGACTGGGTGTCGGCGCCGGTGGTGGACGAAAACAACATCCTGCTCGGACGCATCACCATCGACGACGTGGTCGACATTATCCGCGACCAGGCCGAGCACCAGGCGATGAGCGCCGCGGGCCTTGACGAAGACGAAGACATGTTCAGCCCGGTGCCGCGCGCCGCGCGCCGGCGCATGCTGTGGCTGGGTATCAACCTGTTGACGGCGTTCCTGGCTTCATGGGTGATCGGTCGCTTCGAGGCGACGCTGGAACAGATCGTCGCGCTCGCCGTGCTGATGCCGATCGTCGCCAGCATGGGCGGCGTGGCCGGCACGCAGGTACTCACGCTGATGGTGCGCGGCCTGGCGCTGGGCCAGGTCGGCGTCGGCAACCTGCGCGCGTTGTTGCTCAAGGAAGTGCTGGTCGGCGTGCTCAACGGCGCCATCTGGGCGGTGGTGGTCGGTGTGGTCTCCGGCTTGTGGTTCCAGGACGCCGCACTCGGACTGGTGATCGGATTGGCGATGCTGATCAATCTGGTCAACGCCGCGCTGGCCGGCGTGCTGGTGCCCTTGACCTTGCGCCGGCTGAATATCGACCCGGCGTTGGCCGGCGGCGTGGTGTTGACGACCTTCACTGACGTAGTGGGCTTCCTGTCGTTCCTGGGCCTGGGAACGCTGATCCTGCTCCGCTGACCGTCAGTGCGGGTGGCGATGCCAGCCTGACGCGCTCGCGTCGATGGCCCACGCGAGCGCCACGCTCGC
>JANPDF010000149.1:0-26105 GCA_031431355.1 Gammaproteobacteria bacterium | reverse complement strand
CGAGAGCTGGCTCACAAGGCGAACACTGCCTCGTGTATCAATCCCGCAGTAAACCGTACGCCGCTCGCGCGACTCGCAGCGAACCAGGCGGCGGCCACCGTTGCGATCGTCATTGCCGTTGCGATCGTCATTGCCGTAGCGGTCGTCATTGCCGTAGCGATCGTCATCCCCGTAGCGGTCGTCATTGCCGTAGCGATCGTCATCCCCGTAGCGGTCGTTGCCGTCATAGCTCGGGTCGTAGCCATATGCGGCGTTTGCGTTGGCAGCGCCAATGGCAAACACCATTGCAACCGTGCAAGCCAGTTTTCGCGACATGTCCATCATTGCTCTCCAGAAGAGTGGCGTCGACAGCACATCGACGCTCACAAGATAGTCAGGGGGCAATGAACCTGATTCGAACGGATTCGTGAATGGAAACACAGCTAAGCGCCGATTCATTTGTCCAGATGTGATCGCGCGCACATCCGTCAGATTGTCACGCGTAGGCAAAACTCCTAAGGTGAACAGATGGATTCTGTGCCACCGCCGGATCGTGCGCGACTCACCTTCCTGGTGCTCTCTGGAACACTATTGGCGCTGCTCGCATGGCTAGCCCTGCAGCCGCCGAGCCGGGCCATGCTACTGCTGGCGATCACTGCGGGCGCGCTCTGCCTCTTTGGCTTTTGGCGGATGCTGGCGGCCGCGCATGCGCGGGCCGCGGCCGGCGCCGCCGAGGCCTGGTCGCTGCACGGGCAACTGGCGGTGTCGCATGCCAGCGAGAGCTCGCTGAGCAGCGATCTGGAACTGCTCGGCCGTTACGGCAACCTGCTGATTGGCTGCACCGACCTTGCCGAGGTGTTGCAGATCAGCGAGCAGATGCTTTCATTGCTGCTGCCGGAAAGCGCCGGCACCATCTACCCATTGATCGACGGCGAGGGGCTGGCCGAGGCCACGCACCTGTGGGGCACCCACGTCGGCGATACCAAACTGCAGGCCAGCGCCGAAGAGTGTCATTGCATGCGCAGCCGGCGCGTGCACCTTGCCGACACCGACAGGCCGGAATCGCTGTGCGCCCACGTACTGACGCCCATCTCCGGGGAGTCGCTGTCGGCGGCGTGCATTCCACTGACCACCCAGGGCGAATCCCTGGGCTGGATCTACCTGAGCGCGGCCGGCGCCGGACCCTTGCCGAAGCTGAAGGTCGCCATTGCGGCAGCGGATCAGTTGACCCTGGCGCTGGCCAACCTGAAATTGCGCCAGAACCTGCGAGATCGTTCCGTGCGCGACCCACTGACCGGGCTGTTCAACCGGCGTTACCTGAGCGAATCGCTGGGACGCGAGCTGGCGCGCTGCCAGCGCCGCGGTTTGCCGCTGGCAGTGCTGGCATTCGACCTCGACCGATTCAAGGATTTCAACGACACCTATGGACACCCGGCCGGCGACGCGATGCTGGTCGCATTCGCGCGCGTGCTGCAGAGCAACTCGCGCAACGAAGACATCGCCTGCCGCCAGGGCGGCGAGGAATTCCTGGTGATAATGCCGGAGATGGACGTCACGGTGGCGCTTCGCCGTGCCGGTGAGTTGATGGCCGCGATGGCGCGCATGGAAGTCATGCATGAAGGCCAGGTCCTGCCCAAGCTGACCACGTCGATCGGACTGGCAATCTTCCCCGAGCACGGCCCCGATCCCGCCATCCTGCTGGCGCAGGCCGACCAGGCGCTCTATCAAGCCAAGGCGCTCGGTCGCAACCGGGTGCAGGTGGCCACGCCGGCCTGAGATTCAGGCGCGATCGAACGGGAATGCGACCGCGTCGCCGATTCGTTCGCTGCCAAGCATGCACGTCAGCAGGCGATCAATGCCCAGTGCCACGCCGGCGCAGTCCGGCATCGTCGGCAATGCAGTCAGCAGCCGTTCGTCGATTGGTGGCAACGCGGATCCGCGCTTCTGGCGCCGGCTGAGGTCGCGTTCGAAGCGTTGCCGTTGCTCGCCGGAGTCGCCCAGTTCGCGATAGCCGTTTGCCAGTTCGACCGGGCCAAGGTAGATCTCGAAACGCTCCGCCACCGGGACGTCGCCCTGGCGGATCCTGGCCAGCGCCGCCTGGCTGCGCGGATAGTCGTAAACCATCAGGATGCGATTGGCGGGGATGGACGGCTGGATCATGTGCGTCATCAACAGATCCAGCCAGTCATCGCGTCCGAGACCGTCGGAGTTGATGTCGAACACGGCCAGCGGTGCGCGCAACTCTGCCTCGCTCGCCGTCAACGGGTCGATCCCCAGGCTGTCATGGTAGAGCTGCCGGAAGCTCGACTCGCGGATGCTCGCGCTGCGACCGGCCAGGCGCAGGGCGTCCTTGACCAGTTCGGCACACTCGTCCATCAGCTGGTGGTGGGTCCAGCCGATCCGGTACCACTCGAGCATCGTGAATTCCGGATTGTGCAACCGGCCAAATTCGCCGTTGCGAAACACCTTGCCCAACTCGTAGCAATTGCCAACGCCGGCGGCGAGCATGCGCTTGAGCGCGAACTCCGGCGAAGTGCGCATCCAGCGGCGGGCCGGGCCGGCAGTGCCGGGGCCGGTAAAGTCGAGCTGGAAACTCTCGATGTTCACATCGGTGTTGCCAGCCGAGGAAAGAATCGGGGTCTCCACCTCCAGCACGCCGCGATCGGTGAAGAATTTCCTCACCTGTGCATTGAGCCGCGCGCGCAATTGCAGCGCTTTGATGTCAGCGGAGGGCTTCCAGTCGTTCATGGCGAACCTCGGTTGGTCGATCCATTCATTGCGGCACCCGGGCCAGGAAGTCCAGAAGGCGTTGCTCATCCCACACTTCCACACCCAGCTCGAGCGCCTTCGCCAGCTTGGAGCCGGCTGCTTCGCCGGCGACGACGAAACTGGTCTTGCGCGACACGCTTCCCGACACTTTCGCCCCGAGCGCCTGCAAGCGATCGCCTGCCTCGTCCCTGCTCATGGCAGCGAGCGCGCCGGTGAGCACCACCGACTTGCCAGCCAGGGGTCCCTCCTGTCTCCGCATGGGCGCGCCTTCCGGCCAGTGCACGCCCGCTTCGCGCAGCTCGTCGATCACCCGGCGATTATGCGGCTCGCGGAAGAACGTTGCGATGCGCCGGGCCACCACCGGTCCGACATCGGGCACATCCAGCAGTTCCGTCTCGGTTGCCGCCATTAGTGCATCCAGCGATCCGAAATGCCTGGCCAGGGTCCGGGCCGTGGACTCGCCGACGTCACGGATTCCGAGCGCGAACAGCATCCGCTCCAGGGTGGTGGTGCGGCTGGACTCGATGGCCGCCAGCAGGTTCTGCGCCCATTTGCTGGCAATCTTGCCCGCCTTGGCTGTTTCCGGGACCGTGCCAGCCCGCTCGTCGGCGAGCTTGCGCATGCTCAGGAAGTCATCGAGGCCGAGCCGGTACAGGCCGGCGACGTCCCGGACGAACCCCAGGTCCACCAGTTCCTCGATGAGTCGGTCGCCGAGCCCTTCGATGTCCATCGCCCGGCGCGAGGCGAAATGGATCAGGCCCTGCTTACGTTGCGCGCCGCATACCAGTCCCCCTGTGCAACGCGCGGCCGACTCGCCCTCCTCGCGCACGACCTCTGAGCCGCAATCCGGGCAGACCGAGGGCATCAGGAATGGCGCATGCACAGGCTGGCCCGCGGCATCGCGGGGACGCGCGTCGGGCAGCACGCTGACCACCTCGGGGATCACGTCGCCGGCGCGGCGGACGATGACGGTGTCGCCAACGCGCACGTCCAGGCGCGCGATCTGGTCGGCGTTGTGCAGGGTGGCGTTGGTAACGACGACGCCAGCGACGCTGACCGGCGCCAGGCGGGCTACCGGCGTGATCGCACCTGTCCGGCCCACCTGCACGTCGATGGCTTCGACCGTAGTAGTCTGTTCCTGAGCAGGAAACTTGTGCGCGAGCGCCCAGCGCGGCGCGCGCGAGACGAAGCCAAGCGCGTTCTGCTGGTCGATACGGTCGAGTTTGTAGACGACTCCATCGATGTCATACGGCAGCGCGTCACGAAGCTCACCGATCCGTCGGTAGTACGCGAGCAAGCCGTCCACGCCGGTGGCCGTGCCAACCTCGGGGCTGACCGGAAGGCCGAGGTCGCGCAATTGCTGCAGGATCAGGGAATGCCTCGGCGCCGGCGTCCAGCCCTCGAACGCGCCAAGCGCGTAGGCATAGAAACTCAGCGGCCGCGCCGCAGTAATCCGCGAATCGAGCTGGCGCAAGGAGCCGGCCGCGCCGTTGCGCGGGTTCGCCAGCGGCTTGTCGCCACGTTCGCGGGCGCGGGCGTTGAACGCTTCGAATTCGGCGCGCGGCATGTACACCTCGCCACGGACTTCGATCACTTCTGGCGAGTCGCCGTGCAGACGCAGTGGAATCGCGCGGATGGTGCGCAGGTTGTTGCTGACGTCTTCGCCGGTACTACCGTCGCCGCGGGTCGCTCCGCGGACGAACACGCCCCGCTCGTAGCGCAAGCTGATCGCCAATCCGTCCAGCTTCGGTTCGGTGGAGAACTCCGGCGCAGGGTCAGCAATCGCCGCAGCCACACGGGCCACGAAATCGGCGACTTCCTGGTCGGAGAAAGCGTTGGCCAGCGAGAGCATGGGACGGGAATGCTGGACCGGCGAAAAATCGCCCTGACCGCTGGCGCCGACGCGAAGCGTTGGAGAATCGGGCGTGAGCAGCGCGGGGTCCGCAGCCTCGAGTATTTCCAGCTCACGCAGCCAGGCGTCGTACTGCGCGTCCGTGACCGCGGGATCGTCAAGCACGTGATAGCGGCGGTTCGCCTCGTTGAGCAATGCGCGCAGACTGGCGGCGCGCTCGGCGGACCGAGCCATCCGGTTAGCGACCCGGTCGGATATTCATCTTCTCGCGGGCGCGGTCGTAGGCCCGCATTTCGTCGCGGATGTTGGCGATGCGCTGGCGGCCGAGCGCATTGCGCGCCTCGTCCAGCAGTACGGCATCCAGCAACTCCGCCATGCGTTGTGCAGTGGGCAGCAGCGTGTCCCACGCATCAAGGGCCGAGATCGGCCCCGGCAGCGTGATGAAGAAGTTCACGCCAGGCGTCTGCAGTTCGCGGATGGCGCGCAGGTCGAAGAAACCCGGCTTGACCAGGTTGGCGACGCTGAAGATCGGGCCGTACTCGGGATGGTTGTCCACCATCCGATGGAAGATGTTCATGTTTCCGTAGACCAGTCCGGCCTTTTCGGCAGCGACCACCAGGTCAGCGCCGCTAATCGACTGGCCGGCGCGAGCGACCAGGAATACGGCAACGATCTTGTCGTATTCCGCGTTCGGCCGTGCGCCGGGCTGGGCGCCGGCAGCTGCGCTGGATGGGGCCGGTGCATCGGTGCTGGCGTCGGCCGCGCTTGCGAAGGAGGCGTCGGCGACTCGCGCTTGGGGCTGCTGGTGTCCGGATTCGATGATTTCGCGAAGTGTAGGCTCGGCGCGCTCGCTGCCATCGGCCCTGGCCGCGGCAAGCCGCTTGCCCTGCCCGGCCTTGCTCCGGCTGGAGATCAGGATAACCACGAACAGGATGATCGCTGCCAGGCCGATGCCGATGCGCAACAGGGCGGTATCGCTGAATCCGTCAATCATCGCGAGTCTCCATGAGTACCGGGCCGGGGTCGGCGGCCAGCTTCCGCGCTGGCGTCCGCCCGATTATGCCGCACCGGCGCGTCAGGCCGCACCCACCAGCCGCGACGCCTCGGCCAGGTCCACTGACACCAGGCGGCTGACGCCGGGTTCGCGCATGGTCACGCCGGACAACTGGCGTGCGGCCTCCATCGTGGCCTTGTTGTGGGTCACGAACAGGAACTGCACCTTTTCGCTCATCTCAGTGACCATCGTCGAGAAGCGGCCGACGTTGGCTTCGTCGAGCGGCGCGTCAACCTCATCCAGCAGGCAGAACGGTGCCGGGTTCAAGCGGAAGATCGCGAACACGAGCGCCACCGCGGTCAGCGCTTTCTCGCCACCCGAGAGCAGGGAAATATTGGAGACTCGCTTGCCCGGCGGACGCGCCATGATCGACACGCCGGTATCGAGGAGGTCCTCGCCGGTCAGTTCCAGATAGGCATGGCCGCCGCCGAACAGCCGCGGATAGAGCTCCTGGACGCCTGAGTTGACCCGGTCGAAAGTCTCCTTGAAGCGGCCGCGGGTTTCGCGATCGATCTTCTTGATGGCCGACTCGAGGGTCTCCAGCGCCTGGGTCAGGTCGGCGTTTTGGGCGTCAAGGTAGGTTTTGCGCTCGCGCTGCTCGCCGTATTCCTGGATCGCTGCGAGGTTCACCGGCTCCAACCGGCGCATGCGCGCATCAATGTCGGCCAGCGCCTTGCTCCAACCTTCGAAGTCCGCCTGTTCCGGCAGCTCCTGGAGGACAGCCTGCAACTCCAGCCCGGCGGCGACGATGGCTTCGCTGATCTGCCCGGACTTGAGGCTGATCGCTTGCTCGGCGAGCCGGCGGGTGCCGATGGCCTCTCGCTGTGCCAGGGCCTGCTGGTCGCGCTGCTGCCGAGTCTGCTCGAAACGCCGCAGCTCGTTGTCGACGCCGTCCAGGTTGGAACGGGCGACAGCGAGATCTTTCTCGACCACAACGCGCTGGTCGAGCACGGTCTGACGCTCGCCTTGCAGTCGATCGATCGGCGCATCGCCCTCGGCAAGCTGGGCCAGCAGTTCGTTGAGGCGAAGCTCGAGCTGCGCGCGCTGGCTGCCCATGCGGGCGAGTGACTGGGTCAGCGCAAGCACGCTGGCGCGCTGCGATTCCAGGCCCAATGCCAGCTGGTGCGCGTTTTCGCGCGACTGCCGCGCGGTCGCGCGCGCCTCGTCGCGGGCATCGCCAAGTTCACGCCGGGACACATCCAACTGCTGGCGCTCGTTCTCATGGCCGGCCATTTTCTCGACCGCCGCTTCGAGCCGCGCGCGCGCTTCGCGCGCCTGCGCCTGCGATTCGGCCAGGGTTGCCTCGAGCGCGGACAATTCCTTGTCGATGTGGGCAACGCGCGCCTGCGAGGTTTCCAGCCTGCTGCGAAGGCCTTGCAGCTGGCCGGCGAGTTCCGAGACGCCGCGGTGGCTCAGGTAGAGGCTGCGTTGCGCGTCTTCGCGCAGTTGCTCGGCTTCAAGCAAGCCGCCGCGCATGGTGGTGAGCGCTTCGTTGCTGGCCTGCTCGCTCGCCGCCAGGCGCTCGATCTCAGCCCGCAGCTGCTTGATTTCACTTTCCCGCGCGAGCGCGCCCTGCTGCGCCTCGCCACTGCGGACGACGCGCAACCAGCCATTGCCGATCCACTCGCCGCCGCGGGTAACCACGGCTTCGTCGTCACCGAGCCCGGCCAGCAGCATGCGCGCCGCCGCGGCATCCTCGGCGGCATGCACGCGGGCAAGCAGACGAATCACGGCATCCGGACCCTTGACCCTGGAAGCCAGCGAACTCGACGGCACGTCGATGCCGGTACGGGCTCCCGACACCAGAGCGACGCGGCCCTGGCCGAGGCTGCCGAGCGCATCCAGCCAGTCCGCGGGCGCGTCAACGGCTACCGCTTCGAGCAAGCTGCCGAGCACCGTTTCCACGGCGGTTTCCCAGCCCGGAGCAACATCGAGCGTCTCGCCGAGGCGTTCATTGCCGCCGATGCCCTGCGCCTTCAACCAGTCGAGCGCGACGTTCTTTTCCTGGCCGAGCGCAGCGTGTTGCAGCGCTTCCAGCGACGCCAGGCGACCGCGCGCGGCCTGCACCTGTTTGCGGATCTCCGACAACTCGGCTTGCTTGAGGCGTTGCTGGTCCTGTTGCGCCGCCAGCGCCTGCTTGCGCGCTTCCAGTTCACTGGCGAGTCCTTCCAGGCCAGACTTGCCCTGGTCGTGTTCGGCATTGATCGCGACGAGCGAGTCGGATAGAGCCGCGGTATCGAGTCCGGCGCGTTCCGCCGAAAGCACCTCGCGACGCCGCACGGCTTCGGCGGACTGTTTCTCGAGATATTCGATCTTGGTCCGCTCGACCTCGGCCCAGCGCGACGATTCTGCCTGCGCGCGGGCGTAGGCGTCCCAGCGTTGCTGCCAGTCCTGCAGCGCCAGCTCGGCGACGCGCAAGGCTTCCTGTCGTTGCCCGTCTTCGGACGCAAGCGCCGTGAGCTGCGGGTCCGCCGCGGCGATGGCGCTGCGCAGCGTGCCGAGCGCAACTTCGTCCCCGGTGATGTGCTCGCCGATCTGGGCGAACGCTGTGTCCGCTTCGATCCGCGCCGTTTCCAGCCGTTGCCTGAGTTCCCGCTGGTGGGTTATCTGCTGCTCGATCCTAGCCAGCTCGCCGCTGACCCGATAGCCCTCGGCCTGCACGGCACCCAGCTTCTCGCTGGCTTCGCCCTGTTGCACCCGACACGTCTCGATCTGCGCCTCGGCGGCACGCTGGTCGGCGAGCAATTGCTGGAGCTTCAGTTCTTCCTGGGTCAACAGCTCGCGGATGCCAGTCAGTTCGGCATCGAGCTTGCGATATTCCAGCGCCTTCAGCTGCGCGTCCTTGTTCAAGCGCTCGCCCTGCAGCGCCTGGTATTGCTCGGCAGCGCGCGCCTGCCGGCGCAGGTGCTCGATCTGCTTGTCGATTTCCTCGCGCAGGTCGGTGAGGCGCTCGAGGTTTTCCCGGGTGTGGCGGATGCGTGTCTCGGTTTCCTTGCGTCGTTCCTTGTACTTGGAAATGCCCGCGGCTTCTTCCAGGTAAACGCGAAGATCTTCCGGGCGAGCCTCGATGATCTGCGAGATCATCCCCTGCTCGATGATCGAGTAGCTGCGCGCGCCAAGGCCAGTGCCCAGGAACAGATCGGTAATGTCGCGCCGACGGCAGCGCGCGCCATTGAGGTAGTAGTTGGATTGGCCGTCGCGGCTGACCGAGCGCTTGACCGAGATCTCGGCGTAGCGGGCGTACTCGCCACCAATGGCGCCCTCGGAATTGTCGAACACCAGCTCGACCGTGGCCTGGCTGACCGGCTTGCGGGTCGAGGAGCCGGAGAATATGACGTCGGTCAGGCTATCGCCGCGCAGGCGGCTGGCCGAGCTTTCGCCCATGACCCAGCGCACGGCATCGATGATGTTGGACTTGCCGCAACCATTGGGGCCGACAACGCCGGTCATGTTGGTCGGCAGGTGCAGGACAGTGGGATCGACGAAGGATTTGAAGCCGGACAGCTTTATCGTGGAAAGGCGCATGGCAACCAGGGGGTGGTGCGCGCCCGGAAGGCCCGGATCGCGGTCGGGGCCAGTATAACAGCGCCCCCTGAGCCAGCCGTCCCGGGCCCAGGCGCCTCGCACGGCGGGGCCGGTGGGTCCTAGCCGGATCCGCCGGAGGCTTCGGTGGTGTCCTCCCCGTGGCCGCAGCTACGGGGATAGCCGCCTTCCAGGCGGTCCAGGAAGTCCACTGCCCGGCGCAGGTGGGGAATGACGATGCTTCCGCCCACCACTAGCGCCACGCTGAAAACCTCGAACATCTCGTCGCGGCTCACGCCCGCTTCCCGGCACTTGCCAACGTGGTAGCTGATGCAGTCATCGCAGCGCAGCACCATGGATGCGACCAGCCCAAGCATTTCCTTGGTGCGCGTATCCAGCGCCCCGTCCCGGTAAGTCTGGGTGTCGAGCGCGAAAAAGCGGCGGACCACCTGATTTTCGTGGCCGAGGATCCGCTCATTCATGCGTTCCCGGAAGTCCTCGAACTCCTTCAGGCGGTCGGCCTCGCCTGTGGCGGTCACGGCGCTTCCTCGAGCAGCAGCTTCAGTCCGCCACGCCGATCCAGCGCCACCATCTCGTCGTAGCCGCCAACGTGGGAGCCATTGATGAAAATCTGCGGCACCGAGCTGCGCCGGGTCTTCTCCCACATCAGCGCGCGTGCGGCCGGATCGGTGTCGATCCTGACCTCGGTGTAGGCTGCGCCGCGTGACTTGAGGAAATTCTTGGCTGCCACGCAATACGGACAGATGGCCGTGGTGTACATAATGACTTCGGACACTGCGCTTCTCCTTGGACTCCCATTGGATGGGGTCGACGCGGAACATTTTACAGGGCTCGGTGTCCATGCCTCACAAGAACCTTAACCGTCGGTTCACGCGCACGGCACGACCTTGGTCCATGCTGGCGCCGGTCCTGGAGTATTCAGTGCGTCCTCTTGCCCCGCTCACCGCCGCCGTAGTCCTCGCCTTTGGCCTCATCCCGGGCGTCGCGGCGCAGGACGCCAGCCTGCCGGACATCGGCTCGTCCGCCGGTGAATTGCTCACGCCCCAGGAGGAAGCCGAGTACGGCGGTTACACGCTGCACCAGTTGCGCCGCTATGGGTACGTGCTCGAAGACCCGCTGATCGACGGCTGGCTGGAGGCAATGGGCCACCGACTCGGCGCCTCGTCGGACCGGCCTGAGCAGCCGTTCCGTTTCTTCCTGATGCGCGACCGCCAGATCAATGCCTTTGCCACCCTCGGCGGCTTCATCGGAGTCAACTCGGGAATCATCCTGAACGCGCGCTCGGAGGACGAGGTGGCTGGCGTGGTCGCCCACGAAATCTCGCACGTTACCCAGCGGCACGTGCTGCGCGCGGTGGAACGCGCGCAAAAGGACCGACTGCCGATCATGCTGGCGACCCTGGGCGTGATCATCGCCGCCCAGCAGAGCGGCAGCCGCGACAGCGACGGAAACCGCCAGAGCGCTGACGCAATCCAGGCGGCGGTGATCGGCGGCCAGGCCCTCGCGGCCCAGCGGCAGATCAACTACACGCGCTCCTCGGAGTCGGAGGCCGATCGCGTGGGCATCCAGACCCTGTACAAGTCCGGATACAGCGCCGACGGCATGGCCGACTTCTTCGAGCGGATGGATCGCCTGATGCGCGGCAACTCGGGCGGCTACAACGTCCCCTCCTACCTGCAAACGCATCCGGTGACCACGACGCGGATGAGCGAGGCGCGCGAGCGCGCGGACCGCGTGCGACGCGAGCAGACCCCCGTCGCCCGCGCCGAGCCCGGGCGCAGCAGCCTCCTGCTGCCATGGGCGATCAGCATGGGGACGCCGGGAAACTCGGTGTCCACGCCGCGCACCTTCGAGTGGGCGCGCGAACGCCTGCGCGTGCTCACCGCCGACAGCACGGCCGTCGCGATCAAGGAGTCCAAGGCGCTGGTCGATGCCGCCGGCAGCAAGGCCACGCCCGCGCAACGCTACGGACTGGCGCTGGCGCACATGCGCAACGGCTATCCGGCGGCGGCCGAGGACGGTTTCCTGGCGCTGGTCAAGGAGCACCCGGACAACCTGTACATCGGCCTGGCGCTCGCCGAGAACGCGTTGGTCGCGAAGAACCCGGCGCTTTCGCGAAAGCGCTACGAGGAATTGCTTTCCCGCCACCCGGATGACCGCGCGGTGATCCTTGGCTACTCCGAAACCCTGAACTCGATCGGCACCCCGGACGCGGGCAAGCGTGCGCAGGCTATCCTGCGGCCGATCCTGCCGGCGAACGCGGACGACCCGCTGTTCCAGAGGACATTTGCCCGCGCCAGCGAGCTGGCCGGCGACGAGACCCGGGCCGGCGAGGCGTTTGCGGAGGCCGCCTATCTAAACGGCCGCGCCGAAGACGCCCTCAACCAGCTCAACGCGCTGCTCAAGCGCAATGACATCGGCTACATCCAGCGCGCCCGGATCGAGGCCAGGATTTCCGCCATCACGCCCGAAGTGCTGGACATGAAGCGGCGCAAGATCAAGCCGCAGGACCTGCCCGGCGACCAGGGCTGAGCGGGGGCCGGCTCCAGCGGCCGCCCGGGCTGAGGGCGGCGGTCACGAACCGGTCATAAAACTGATATCTACTTGCACGCACTCCTTGCAGCTGCCACGGTATCCCTGTGCAAAAACGCATCCTCATTGTCGATGACGAACCCGCGATCCGGGACATGGTCGCGTTCGCGCTGCGCAAGGGCGAGTACCTGCCGATCCACGCAGGCGACGGACGCGAGGCAGCCAGCGCGATCGCCGAGCGGGTCCCGGACCTGATCCTGCTCGACTGGATGCTGCCTGGCGCCAGCGGCCTGGAGCTGGCCCGGCGCTGGCGCCGCGACGAGCTGACCCGCGACGTCCCGATCATCATGCTCACCGCCCGCGGCGAGGAGAACGACCGGGTCAGTGGCCTGGAGTCGGGGATCGATGACTACGTGGTGAAGCCGTTCTCGGCCCGGGAGCTGCTGGCCCGGATCAAGGCGGTACTGCGACGTTCCCGCGAAGACGAGGATGACGGTTCCGTGTCGGTCGGCAAGCTGCGCATCGATGGTGCCGCTCATCGCGTCTATGCCGACGGCGAGCCGCTGCATGTCGGTCCGACCGAATACCGCCTGCTGCACTTCTTCATGACCCACGCCGACCGCGTGTACACGCGCACCCAGTTGCTCGACCATATCTGGGGCGGCAACGTCTACGTCGAGGAGAGGACGGTGGACGTGCATATCCGCCGCCTGCGCAAGGCCCTGGAACCGAGCCGACTCGAAGACATGGTGCAGACCGTGCGCGGATCCGGCTACCGCTTCTCGGCACTGCCCTGAGTCCGGACCGGGGCATGCGCCGCTCCCTGCTGATGCGGCTCGCCTGGCGACAAACCCTGCTTAGGCTGGTGCTGCTGTATGCCATCGCCGGCGTGATCGGCTGGTGGTCTGGACAGCTGCCTTGGGTCCTGCTGATCGTCACCGCCCTGGTGGCCGCGCGCGGCTACTGGCGCTTGTTCCGCGTGCTCCGCTTCCTGGACTGGCGCAGGCAGTTGCGCACGGTCCACGGCCAGGGCCTGTGGGCGGCGCTGGAGACCCTGATCCACCGGCGGCAGACCGAAACCCGCGCCCGCGCGCGCCGGCTGGTGGGCCTGCTGCGCGCTTACCGGCAGGCGGCGACGGCCATGCCCGACGGCGCGCTGATCATCGACCGTCGCGACCACCATCTGATCTGGTTCAACAAGTCGGCGCGGCGTCTGCTGGGCCTGTCCTACCCGCACAGCCTGGGCGGTTCGTTGCTGTCGGTGCTTCAGGGCGAACAGGTCACCGCCTGGCTCGAGGGAAACAACACAGACGGAACCATGGAAATCGCCAGTCCACTCGACGAAAACCTCAGGCTCAGCCTTCGCCTGCTGCGTTATTCGCCCGAGCAATGGCTGGTTGTGGTGCGCGACGTGACCCAACTGACCCGCCTGGAACAAGTTCGACGGGACTTCGTCGCCAACGTCTCACACGAGTTGCGCACGCCGCTGACCGTGGTGCATGGCTATCTGGACATGATGGAGCCCAGCGACGACCACGAGTGGGCGCCGATGATCGCAGAGATGCGCAAGCAGTCGCAGCGGATGAACGAATTGCTCGAAGACCTGCTGACCCTGTCCCGGCTCGAGGCACGCGACCACCTGGCCGACGAACCGATCGCGATGGAGTCCCTGCTGATCACCCTGCGGCGCGAGGCCGAGGCGCTCAGTCAGGGCCGCCATGCGATCGCCGTTGAAGACCTCGCCCACTGCGACCTCACCGGATCGGCCAAGGAACTGCACAGCGCCTTCTCCAACCTGGTAAGCAACGCGATTCGCTATACGCCGAACGGCGGCAAGGTGTCGGTCAGGTTCTCGCGCACCGCCGACGGTGGCGCGGAACTTGCAGTGCAGGACTCCGGCTATGGCATTCCGGCCCAGCACCTGCCGCGGATTACAGAGCGTTTCTACCGGGTATCGACCAGTCGTTCCCGGGAATCCGGCGGCACCGGCCTGGGCCTGTCCATCGTCAAGCACGTGCTCGGGCTGCACCAGGGGCAACTGCGCGTGGAGAGTGAAGTCGGCCGCGGCAGCACCTTCGCCTGCGTGTTCGGTCCGGAACGGGTACTGGACCGTTAGCCGTTATCATTCGCCGATGAAGCCGAGCACCGAAGCCACCGACAGCGACCTTTTCCTCAATCGCGAACTCTCGCAGCTGGAGTTCAACTTCCGCGTGCTGGCGCAGGCTGCCGACCCGGCGATGCCCCTGCTCGAACGCCTTCGCTACCTATGCATTGCATGCACCAACCTAGATGAGTTCTTCGAGGTGCGGGTCGCCACCGTGCTGACCGCGCTGGAGTTCGGCGCGCCGCTGCTCCCGGACCGGATGGATCCGGAAATGGCGCTGGAGAAGCTGCACAAGCTCGCCGGCAAGCTCGTCGAGGAGCAGTACAAGCTGTGGAACGACGAATTGCGCCCTGCCCTGCACGCCGCGGGCGTGCGCGTGCTGACGCGCGAAAGCTGGAATGCCAAACAGACCCGCTGGTTGCAGAAATACTTCTGCAACGAAGTGCTGCCGGTATTGTCGCCATTGGGCCTGGATCCCGCTCATCCGTTTCCGCGAATCCTCAACAAGAGCCTCAACGTGGTGGTCGTCCTGGAAGGCAAGGACGCATTCGGGCGCAAGGGGGGCATGGCGATCGTGCGCGCCCCGCGCTCGCTGCCGCGAATCATCCAGCTTCCGGAGGAAGTATCGGGCGGCAAGTGCGATTTCGTGTTTCTGTCCGCCGTGCTTACCGCCTTCGTGGATGATTTGTTTCCGGGCATGAAGGTGAAAGGCGCCTATCAGTTCCGGGTGACTCGGAATTCGGAATTGTTCGTGGACGAGGAAGAGGTCGAGAACCTCGCCAGCGCGCTGAAGAACGAATTGCTTAGCCGCGGCTTCCGGCCGGCGGTACGGCTGGAGATCGCGCAGAACTGCCCGAAGCCGATCGTCAACATCCTGCTACGCAATTTCGACCTGAAACCGAGCGCGGTCTACCGCATCAATGGACCAGTCAATCTGAACCGGGTGATCCAGATCTACGACCTGTGCAACCGGCCCGAACTGAAGTTCACGCCGTTCGAGCCGCGCCAGGCGCAAATCGACGAAGATTCGCCGTTCACCACGCTGCGCGAACGGGACGTCCTGCTGCACCATCCGTACGAAAGCTTCGGCAGCGTGCTCGACCTACTGCAGGTGGCTTCGACCGATCCCAAGGTACTGGCGATCAAGCAGACCCTGTACCGCACCGGCAAGGACTCGAAGATCATCGAGCACCTGATCGCCGCAGCCCGCAATGGCAAGGACGTCACCGTGGTGGTCGAGCTGCGCGCGCGCTTCGACGAGGAGGCCAACTTGACCCTTGCCGACCGGCTGCAGGAGGCGGGGGTGCAGGTCATGTACGGCGTGGTTGGCTACAAGACCCACGCCAAGATGATGATGATCGTGCGCCGCGAAGGACAGACGCTGCGTCGTTACGTGCACCTGGGCACCGGCAACTACCATGCCGGGACGGCGCGCGCTTACACCGACATTGGCCTGATGACTTCCAATCCGGAGATCACCGTCGACGTCCACGGCCTGTTCCAGCAACTGTCCGGCCTGGCCCCGGCAATCAAGTTGAAGCGCCTGATGGCCTCGCCCTTCACGCTGCACAAGGGTCTGCTCGCGCGCATCGAGCGGGAGGCGAAGCTGGCGCGCGCTGGAAAGGGCGGTCACATCATCGCCAAGATGAATGCGCTCAACGAGTCGGGCGTGATCCTCGCCCTGTACCAAGCCTCGCAGGCCGGGGTGAAGGTCGAGCTGATCGTGCGCGGCGCCTGCTGTCTTCGTCCCGGCGTACCCGGGCTGTCAGACAACATCACCGTGCGCTCGGTGGTCGGCCGTTTCCTCGAACACAGTCGCGTGTACTGGTTTCGCAATGGCAGATCTGCGGAAATCTTCTGCTCCAGCGCGGACTGGATGGAACGCAACCTGCTGCGCCGCGTCGAGACTTGCTTCCCCATCCTCGATCCCGCGCTCTCCGATCGCGTTTTCGATGAGGAGCTCGCCAACTACCTGAAGGACAACCAGCAGGCCTGGAGCCTGCAGGAAGACGGCAGCTACGCGCGCGTGCTGCCCGCCGAGGGCGAGCCCGCGTACTCGGCGCAGGGTATGCTGCTAGCCAAACTGTGCGGGTGAGCGATGGCCACAGAACTTCAGGATCTCCCCGACGGCGAGTTGCTGGCCGCGGTCGACCTGGGCTCCAACAGCTTTCACATGGTGGTCGCCCGCGCCGTGCTCGGCCAGTTGCGGATCGTCGACCGGATCAAGGAACACGTTCGCCTGGCCGAAGGCCTGGATGGCGAAGGTGGACTCAGCGAAGAAGCCTTCATCCGCGCGCATGATTGCCTGGAAAGGTTCGGACAGCGGCTGGCGAACATCCCGCAAGGGCGAGTTCGCGCGATCGCCACGAACACCGTTCGCCAGCTCAGGCAACCGCAGAATTTCCTGATGCCGGCAGAGGCCGCGCTCGGGCACGAGATCGAAGTGGTCTCCGGCCGCGAGGAAGCGCGCCTGATCTATCTCGGCGTCGCGCACGCCAGTCCGCCGGGTGACCGGCACCGGATGGTGATCGACATCGGCGGCGGTTCCACCGAGTTCATCATCGGTTCCGGCTTCCAGGCCCTCGAGCGCGAAAGCCTGCAGATGGGATGCATCGCGACCACGCGCCGCTTCTTTTCCGACGGCCGCATTTCCGCCAAGCGCTGGAAGCAGGCGCGCACCGACATCACCGCGGAATTCCAGCAGTTCGCCTCGACCTATCGCCACCTTGGCTGGCAGGAACTGTATGGATCGTCAGGTACGATCAAGGCGATCGGCGAGATGGCGCTGGCGATGAAGCTAACGCGTGGGTCGGTCACCGACTCCGCGCTGGCCACGATCCGCGACAAGCTGCTCGGCTTCGATCGAATCGAGGACATCCGCCTTCCTGGCCTGCCCGCTGACCGCCGCCCTGTCATCGCCGGCGGCCTGCTCATCCTCGATGCTGCCTTCGCCGAGCTCGACCTGAAACGGATGCTGGTTAGCGAGAACGCGCTTCGCGAAGGCGTGTTGTACGACATCCTCGGCCGCGGCAGCGAGAACGACCCGCGCGACATGGCGATCCAGGCGCTTGCGGAGCGCTATGACGTGGACCGCAAGCAGGCAGCGCGCGTGGAGCAGACCGCGCTCGGGCTATTTGACCTGGTGGCTGGGCAGTGGCAGCTCAACGGCGATGACCGCCGCCTGCTCTCCTGGGCCGCGCGCGTGCACGAAATTGGCCTTGCCGTCGCCCACAGCCAGTACCACCAGCATGGCGCCTACCTGATCGAGCATTCCGATATCGAAGGCTTTTCGCGTACCGAACAGCAGTTCATCGCCGCCCTGGTTCGAAACCAGCGCCGCGCCCTGCACATGGAAAGCATCAACGCGCTAAGCGACCGGCTCGCGGCCGCAGCCATGTATTGCGCCCAGTTGCTCCGACTGTCCGTGTTGCTGCACCGAAGCCACGATCGCGAGAAGATCGGATTCGAACGGCTGCGCGCCAGCGACGACGGACTGCTGCTGACGCTACAGGGCGAGTGGCTGGCCGCACATCCACTCACGCAAGCTGACCTGGCCACCGAGCTTGAATACCTGCGCGACCAGGGTCGCAGCCTGGAGCTCGCCGTTACCTAGGTCTCTGGATGTTCCGGGCTGCGCGGATGGCCGCCGTGCTCACAGCAGCCCGTCGATCGGCAACAGCTTGAACAACATCACCTCGACCTTTTTCATCAGGCCGGTCTCCGGCTCGCTGGTCAGGGTCTTGGGCTGGCCATTTTCCTCGGTGATCCAGATCAACTGACCGTCGCCACCGGCCGCCCCGTCCTTGCCCTGCAAGGCAAGCCGGTAGGCATTAGCGGGCAAGGTGACGGTCGCAAAGTACTGCGCCACTGCCTTGGCCAGCGCCGGCGAATCGACGATAAGGCCCATTTCCGTATTGAGCAGCTTGGACCGGTTGTCCATGTTCATGGATCCGACGAAGACGTAGCGGCTGTCCACCACGAATGACTTCGCATGCAGGCTGACGCCCGACGGTCTGTCCAACTGCGCAGCGGTCTGGGTCACGCCAGCCACCGGCTTGAGCTCGAACAGTTCCAGTCCGCCGCCCACCAGGGCGCGACGACGAGAGGCATAGGCCGAATGCACGGCGATCTGGTCGGTGGAGGCCAGGGAGTTGGTCAGCACGCGGGTCGCGACCCCTCGCTTGGCCAGCGTGATCAGGTCGAGCGCGTCCTGGTCGCTGGGCACGAAGTAGGGCGTGATCAGCAGAAGTTCCGATTGCGCGCCTGTGATCAGCTTGCGAATGGCTGGCGCGATGCGCAGGTTTGGTTGGTCCTCGCCAAGCTCGATCTTCTCCGGCTGGTCCGCGGCCAGGACCGAGGTACCCCAGAACCACTGTCCACGCCGGTCGGCAGTGGCGCCGTCGGGCAACTCCTCGATCACTGCCTGCGCAAAGTCGGACTCGGCGAACTTGCGAACGTGCTTGTCCAGTTCCAAGCGTGCCTTGGCCAAGTCGATCGGGCTGTCCTTGGCATTGTGATAAGCCGACACCGGGAGCGAGGCTTCGTCATTCCAGTAGGCATCGAAGCTGTGCGACGCCGCCGGCACGACCGGGCCGATCGCCAGCAAGTCGAGATCGCGGTAGTTGTTCTTCTCATTGGCATCGAAGTAGTCGTCGCCGATATTGCGGCCGCCGATGATCGCGACCCGGTTGTCGACGATGAACGCCTTGTTGTGCATGCGCCGGTTCAGCCGGCGGAATTCGACCAGCATCTGCGCGGTCTTGGACAGCATTCCTGGCATCCGCGTGTTGAACGGATTGAACAGGCGCACTTCCATGTTCTCGTGCGCATCCAGCGCCTCGAACAGCTTTAGCGATCCGCTGTCCTTGGTGATGTCGTCCACCAGCATGCGTACGCGAACGCCGCGATCGGCCGCCTTGAGCAGGCTCTGCGCGATCAGGCGGCCGGTCTCGTCGTCTTCGAAGATGTAGTACTGGAGATCAATCGACTGCTTGGCCCGCTCGGCGAGCGCCACCCGGCTCATCAGCGCGTTGCTGTTCAAGGTCAGCAGGCGGAAGCCGGAGTGCACGCCGGCCTGGCTGGCAGGCCCGGAGTCGACGTTCTTTGCCGCCGGATCGACATCCTCCGCTGCCAGACCATCTGTCTGCACCGTCGGCTCCGCGGCTGCGGGCAGCGCCTCGGTATGCGGCTTGGCGTAATCGCCCCGTAGGGTGCTGCACGCGGCGATCAGCATGAGCAGCGCCAGGGACGCGGTCTTGATCAAGGTTTTGACTTGCATGGCGCATCCTGCGGCGAATCTACTGCCGCCAAGTTTACCGAGTTCGTCCGTCGTGGCTGCGTTCGGAAGCGCATATTGAGTGCTGTGCGGCGTTCCGCTGCCAGCGGAGGTTCAGCTTGGAGACCGGCATGTTCACGGAATTCCGCCCAGGTCGGCGCCGAGCGTCGCCGCGTTGTCGCCCGGCGAATACCAGTCGATCTTGCGCGTCACCAGCATCAGCCCGGCAAGGATGACAAACAGCATGAGCGAGCCCAGCACCAGCGCGTTGTCCTCCGACACCAGCAACCCGTACAGCGCCGCGTACAACAGGGTCAGTCCGGATGCGAAGCCCCAGCCGCGAGCACGGCTATGCAGCACCGAAGACAGATAGACGCCGAGCAAGCCGATGCATGCGGCCGCCGCCAGCAAATACGCGGCCCAGAACTCC
This sequence comes from Gammaproteobacteria bacterium, assembly GCA_031431355.1. Taxonomy (GTDB): domain Bacteria; phylum Pseudomonadota; class Gammaproteobacteria; order Xanthomonadales; family Xanthomonadaceae; genus Arenimonas. Next base: position 6,567 of record JANPDF010000149.1, on the reverse strand, counting down.
AGGTGCTCGGACAGGCTGAGCAGCAGCAGGAAGAAGATGGCCAGCGCCAGGCCGACCAGCCCGTACTGGATGGGATGGATCGCCAGCTGCTTGAGCAGTTCGAACATGAAGAAACCGACGAAGGTCAGCAGCACGAACAGGATGCCGTACTTGCTGGCGCGGTCGGCCTGGGTGTAGACGTTGACCGGATCGACCAGTCCAAGCTTCAGCGAATCCAGGCCGGCGTCGTTGACGCCACGCAGGTACTGGCCCTGGGTGCCAGCAGCGAGCGAGGACAGTTCCCACTGCGCATCGAAACCCGATCCGTTGATGCGGTGGCTGCGCGGAAGGAAGCGGCCAGCGAATTGCGGGTGCGGCCAGCTCGATGAAAGCTCCACGTGGTTGCTGTCGGCAATCGGCGCGATGGCAAGCGACTCGGTTCCACCCAGGTTGGCCTGGAACCTGACCTCGAAGCGCAGCGGCTCGCCGGCAGTGGCTGCAGGCAGCGTCGCATGCAGGCCGCCACCTTCGCGATGGCCGCCACTGCCCTGCTCCAGCGGCACCGGCTTGCCGTCCACCGTGAGCACGGGAGAGCCGACCAGTCCGCGCACGTCGGCGATTGAGAAACTCAGGTAGGGGCGTCCGATCGAACGCTGGCCGCCGGGATCGGCCGGCACCGCCTTGTCGAAACTGGCGAGCAGGTTCGACTGCAGTTCGTAGACGCGCACCTGGTGCAGGCCGCGCTTGCGCACCGATGGCGCCACGGTGCCGCGCACCGACAGTGCACCGGGAAAGAATATCCAGTGCCGGGAGTTGCGCTGGAGCCGTGTCACCGGCTTGCCGAAGGCATCCTTCTCCTGGACCTGGACGGTTTCCACGTAAGGGATCACCAGCACCGGCCCGGTGACGATCTGCGCTCCGGCGAAGCTTTCGGCCACGGCCGTAACCGCCTGCTGCCGGAAGTTTGCGCGCTCCTTGATAGTGCCGTTGATCATCGCCAGGGGGATCAACAACAGCAGCATGAGGAACGCCACCATCACCGCCTTCAACGTGTAGCCTTCCCGTCGTGCCTTCATCGCGCTTGCTCCTGCCGGGCGTGGGGCCGGCGATGCAAGCTTGCGCGGAGCTGGTGAAGTCCTGACGGCGGGCTTGTGTGCCCTGCGTGAAGCGGTCCCGCTGTCAGCGGAACGGCAGGCTCAGGGTCGCGACGGCTCCAGCGCCGATGTCCCGGTTGGACAAGCGGGCGCTGCCGCCGTGCAAAGCCGCCACCTCGCGCACGAAGCTCAGGCCGATGCCACTGCTGCGGCCGCCGTCGGGCCTTGGTAGTGAATAGAACCGTTCGAATACGCGTCCGACGGCGAATTCCGGCACGCCGGGTCCCTGGTCCGAAACCTCGACGACCATTTCTGCATCGCCACGCTCGAGCTTCACTGCGATCACGCCGCCGACCGGCGAGAAGTCGATCGCGTTGTCGAGCAGGTTTGCAACCGCCTGCCCAAGCAGGAAGGCATCGCCGTGCACGATCGCGGCGACGACCGGAGGTGCGAAATCCACGCGCAATTGCTTGCGGCCGAGCCGAGGCTCGAGCGCTTCGAGCGCGCTTGCGACCAGTTCGGCCATGTCCACCGGCGCCACCGCTTCCAGCGCCTGCCGGAACTCCACCGCTGCCAGAGAAAGCATCTTGTCGATCATGGCCGCCAGTCGCGCCGTCTGCGAATCGATGTTGCGCAGGAAGCGTTCCCGATCCTCGCCCGGCGGTGCCTCCTCCAGTATCTCGGTCGCCGCACGGATGGCGGCGAGCGGGCTCTTCATCTCATGCGCCAACGTCTGCACGTACTGCTCCACATACTGCTTGCCGTCCAGCCGATCGCGCATCGTGGCCAGGGCCTGCCCCAGCTCGCCGATCTCGTTGTTGCCGAGCACCGGCGCCGGCACCCGCTCGCCGGCAGTCACTGCGCGCGCGAAGCGACCCAGCGTCGCCAGCGAACGCGACAGCCACAGCGTGACGCCGATGCCGATAAGGAACGACAGGCCAAGCAGTATCCAGCCCTGGCGCAGGATTGCCTGCTGGCTGTTTTCGATGAAGGGCTGAATCCGCTGGTTGGCCTTGGCGACTGTCAAGGCCCCGATGATCCGCTCACCGTCGCGGATGGGCGCGGCGACATGCATCACGCTGCTACTGTCGTCGGCCGGATCGCTGCGCGTGGAGCGCGCGCCATACTTGCCGCGCAGCGTCAGGTACACATCGTTCCAGCGCGAATAGTCCTCGCCCAGCGCCCGATGCGTCGAGTCGTACACGACGATGCCACGCTGGTCGGTGACGTAGATCCGGTAGTCGAACGACTTCTTGCGGAAGTTCCATATCTGCGCGCGCACGTCGCGCCGAACCAGCGAATCGACGCTCGCAGCGAAGCGCCCAGTGGCGATGGTGCCCTCGCGCATGTCCTGGCTGGCCAGCTCGGCGAGCGCGTTGGCGGTATCCACCAGCGTGTCCTCCATGGCCTGGCGCACACCCGGCTTGACCTCGTTGACGAACACCCGCATGACGAAGAAACCGGCCAGCCCGACGATAAGGAAGTAGCCGAGGAAGATTCGAAGGCCAATCTTCACGGCCGCCTCCGGCCAGTCACGGCTTCACGCTGTAGCCGAGCCCGCGATGCGTCTCGATCGGATCGCTGCCGTCGCCACCCTGGCGAAGCTTGGCCCGGAGCGTCTTGACGTGGGTATCGACGGTGCGGTCCACCGTGTCAGGCGCGTCGCACCACACGTCTTCCATCAATTGTTCGCGGCTGAGGATGGCGCCGGGCCGGGCCAGCAAGGCGGCAAGCAGGCGGTACTCATAGCGCGTCAGCGCCAGCGGCTCGCCGCAGAAACGGATTCGTTGCCCTTCCCGATCATGGGCAAAGCTGCCGGTCTCGCGCCAGCCAACCTCGCGCGCCGGATGCGTGGCGGTACGGCGCAGCCGGGCACGCACCCGCGCCACCAGCTCGCGTGGCGAGAACGGCTTCACCACGTAATCGTCGGCGCCTAGCTCCAGGCCGACCACGCGGTCAATCTCGCTGTCGCGGGCGGTGAGGAAGATCACCGGCACTTCGGAGAACAGCCGCAATTCCCGACAGACCTCGAAACCAGTCACGTCCGGAAGCCCGACATCAAGGATGACAACGTCGTAAGCCTCGCCGCGCAACAATCCGAGCGCTTCCCGCCCCAGCAGGCAGTGGTCGGCGGCCATGCCCTCGGCGCGCAGCGCGTAGAGCACGGCGTCGGCGATCGTGCTCTCGTCCTCGACAACCAGGATGCGCGACATCAGTCCATTCCAGTCCCGGGCCAGCGGTGTCCAAGCCCCGGACAAGACTATATCCTCGGAGCCTATGAATTATCGCCATGCCTACCACGCGGGCAACCACGCCGACGTCCTCAAGCACGTGGTGCTGCTGGCCCTGGTGGAGGCCTTCAAGCGCAAGCCCGCACCGTTCTTCGTTCTGGACACCCATGCCGGACGCGGCCAGTACCTGCTGCAGGGCGAGCATTCCGACAAGACTGGAGAGGCCCGCGGCGGCATATTCCGCCTATATGTCCTCCATGGCCTGCCGGCGCCGGTGACCAGTTACCTCAAGCGGGTCCAGGCCGACAATCCGGTCGGCGCGCTGGTCTCCTATCCCGGGTCGCCGTTGCTGGTTGCACAGGCCATGCGCGAGCACGATCGCCTGGTCGCCTGCGAGATACACCCCGACGAGGCGCGCGCGCTTGGCGCCCTGTTCAAGAACGATCGCCGCGTTGGCGTAATGGAACGCGATGGCTACGCCGCGGTGAAGGCGCTGGTGCCGCCCAAGGAAAAACGCGGACTGGTGTTGATAGATCCTCCCTACGAAGCCCAGGACGGCGAATACGCGAGCATCCTCGCCGCGCTGCAGGAGGGTTTGGCGCGCTGGCCGACCGGCACCTATGCGGTCTGGTATCCGGTCAAGCAAAGACGCACCCTGCTGCCGTTCCTGCGAAAGGTTGCCAAGCTGCCATGCAAGTCGGCCTTGCTGATGGAAGTCATGGTTCGCCCCGATGATTCCCCGTTACGCTTGAATGGCAGCGGCATGCTGGTGATCAATCCGCCGTACCAGTTGGACAAGGAACTCGCGCCGGCACTGCCGGTGCTGGCACGCCTGCTCGGCGAACGTGAGCCGACCTCGACCCTGCAATGGATCATCGAGGAGGGCCGGTGAAGGTATTCGGTTCGTCCACGCGGATCCTGATCGCCCTGGTCGCGGGGCTCGCCGCCGGCATCGCGCTGGCCGACTCGGGCGCGTCGTGGCTGCAAGGCGCAATTTCCATCGCCGAGCCGATCGGAAACCTGTGGCTCGATGCATTGCGAATGACCATCGTGCCGCTGGTGTTCTCGCTGCTCGTTACTGGAACCGCATCAACCGCTTCGGCAGCGTCGGCTGGCGGCCTGGCCGCCCGCGCGCTCCTGGTCTTCCTGGTGGTGCTGGCCGCTTCGGCGTTGCTCGGTGAGCTCGGCATCCACTTTTTCCTCACCGCCTGGCCGATCCCGGCGGCCGCTGCCGAGGCAATGCGCGCAGGCATGGCTACCGGCAGCGCCGTCGTGCCCGCCGCCGCGCCGCTCTCGGCATGGCTGGCCGCGATCATTCCCGACAATCCGGTCAAGGCGGCGGCCGACGGCGACATGTTGCCGCTGGTGGTGTTCGCGCTGGTCTTCGGCTTCGCAGTGACGCGGCTTGCGCGCGAACCGGCGCGCCTGCTTACAGATTTTTTCCAGGCCGTAGTCGACGCGATGCTGGTGATCGTGCACTGGGTGATCTGGATCGCGCCGATCGGCGTGTTCGCACTGGCGTTCGTCGTCGCTGCGCGCGCGGGCATCGCTGCCGCCGGCGCGCTTGCGCATTACCTGATCTTGCTGGTAGTCGTGCAAGTGCTGCTGATCGCGCTGATCTATGTCGCCGTGTCTGTATTCGCGCGGGTACCGCTGCTCGCTTTCGCCAAGGCAGTCGCGCCGGCGCAGGCGGTCGCCGCGAGCACGCAGTCCTCGCTCGCATCGCTGCCGGCTATGGTCGAAGCAAGCCAGCGGCTGGGCAATCCGGCACCGGTGTCGGCCCTGGTGCTGCCATTGGCCGTATCGGTGTTCCGGATCACGAGTCCGGTCGCCAACCTGGCCGTGGTGATCTATTCGGCGGGGCTGTTTGGCGTCGAGCTGTCGCTGGCCGACTATCTCGTGGGCGCGGCGATCGCCGTGGTGATGAGCTTTGCCTCGGTTGGCTTGCCCGGACAGGTGTCATTCTTCACGTCGATCGTGCCGATCTGCCTGGCGATGGGCACGCCGGTGGGCGCCTTGCCATTACTGCTCGCGGTGGAGACGATTCCGGATATCTTCCGAACCATCGGCAACGTGACCGCGGACGTTGCAGTTACCTCCGGTCTTTCCCGCAACGCGCCGGCTGCGAGTGAAATCACCGGCGAAGGGAGTGGACGATGAAACGAGCCCGCTGGACCTTGCGCGGATTCCTGCTTGCCCTGGTCGCGACCGCGTCCGCCCCGCCGGCCTTTGCCACCCCAACTGAAACGGATGGCACGGTGCAGCGTCGCATCGCAATCACCATCGACGACCTTCCGTGGGCTTCGCTCGGCGAGGCGGCGCCGGAACAACTGGATCTCTACCACGCGCGGCTGGTCGCGGCGATGCGCGAGGCGAAGGCGCCGGTCACCGGTTTCGTCAACGAGGGCAAACTGGTCTCCAACAACAAGGTGGAAACCTCACGCGTACACATGCTGCGTGATTGGCTGGACGCTGGAATGGACCTGGGCAACCACACCCTCAATCATTCCGACTTGCACGCCGTGGGGCTCGAGGCGTACGAGTCCGAGATCCTTCGCGGGGAAACTTTCCTGCGACCATTGCTAGCCGAGCGCGGCAAGGTACCAGTCTGGTTCCGCCATCCGTACCTGCGCGCCGGCCGCACGGCCGCGGACAAGGCGGCCCTGCAGAAATTCCTCGAGGAGCACGGCTACCGGATTGCGCCGGTGACGGTGGATACTTCCGACTGGGTCTGGGCCGGCGCCTACCGCAAGGCCCTGACTGCGAACGACAACGCCGCCCAGCAGAAGCTTCGTGACGAGTACGTTCCCTACATGCTGAGCAAGATCGACTACTTCGAACAGCAATCCGTGCAGTTGCTGGGCTACAACCTGCCGCAGATCCTGTTGATGCATGCCAACGAGATCAACGCTGACTGCTACGCCGTGCTTGTGGCTGGAATCGCCAAGCGCGGCTACCAGTTCATCAGCCTCGAGCAAGCCGTGCAGGATCCGGCCTATCAGCGCGCCGACGCCTACACCGGCAAGTGGGGGCCGAGCTGGCTACACCGGTGGGCGATCGGTGAGAACCGTCCCAAGGAATTTTTCGCGGGGGAACCACGCGTGGACGCATGGGTGATGCAACTGGCGGGCGTCGACTCGGAGTAGCGCGCGGGTCAGGCGATCGTGCGAGCGCCGCGCACGCTTGCGCGAGCGGCATACATGTCGGCATCGGCGCGGGCAATGGTGGCGGCCACGGGCTCGCCGTCTTCGCGCAACGCACTG
>JANPDF010000148.1:0-5309 GCA_031431355.1 Gammaproteobacteria bacterium | reverse complement strand
TGTCGTCCTCCATGACCGGCATCTGCGAGACGTCGTACATCTTCATGCGCTGGTAGGCGACGGTCAACGAATCGTTCGGACCCACGACCACGGTGTCGCGCTGCGCGAACGGTCGCAGGATCAGGTCGCGCAAGTCGCCGTATTGCGGGCGCTCGAGGAATCCGTTGTCGAGCATCCAGTAGTCGTTGTACATCTTCGACAGGTACTTGTTGCCGGTGTCGCAGACAAACACCACGACCTTCTTGGGCGTGGTTTGCTCCTTGCAGTACTTCAGCGCCGCAGCCAGCAGCGTGCCGGTGGACGAGCCGCCGAGCACGCCTTCCTTCATCAGCAGCTCGCGGCCGGCCAGGAAACTTTCCTTGTCGGAGATCGCGTAGGCCTTCTTCACCCGCGTGAAATCCGAGATCGGCGGCAGGAAGTCCTCGCCGATGCCTTCCACCAGCCAGCTACCAGACTTGGTGCTGAGCACGCCCTCGTTGATGTACTGGGTGAGGATCGAACCAACCGGATCGGCCAGGATCAGCTCGACCTGCGGCGCGACGACGGCGAAGTAACGCGACAGGCCGGTCATGGTTCCCGACGAGCCGCAGCCGAACACGATCGCGTCCATGTCGCCGTCCATCTGCCGCCAGATCTCCGGCCCGGTGCCTTCCTCGTGCGCGCGCGGATTGTCCGGGTTGCCGAACTGGTTGATGAAGTACGCGCCCGGCGTGTCGGCGGCGAGCTTCTCGGCCATGTCCTGGTAGTACTGCGGATGACCCTTGGCGACATCGGAGCGGGTCAACACCACTTCGGCGCCCATCGCGCGCAAGTTGAAGATTTTTTCCCGGCTCATCTTGTCCGGCACGACCAGGATCAGCTTGTAGCCCTTCTGCTGGGCGACCAGCGCCAGGCCGATGCCGGTGTTGCCGGCGGTGCCTTCGACCAGGGTGTCGCCGGGCTTGATCCGGCCGGCCTTCTCGGCGCCCTCGATCATCATCAGGCCGATGCGGTCCTTGATGGAGCCGCCGGGATTGACGCATTCCAGTTTCAGGTACAACTCGCACAGGCCGGTATCGAGGCGCTGGGCCTTGACGATCGGGGTCTCGCCGATCAACTCGAGGACGCTTTGCTGGACGCTCATGGAAGGCAGCCGATTTCGAGAGAAAATGGGCTGGCGCCCAGCCGCCGATTATAGACCGGCCCGCAATTCAATTTTTCTGGCTGGTGAAGGTGCGGGTGACGGCGGCCCGACGAGGTGGGCCGCCGTCACCACAGCGGTGAACTCAGTGTGGCCTGGTTTCGTACCTCCGGATCAGGCGATCCTTGGCGTAAAGCTTCTCGCGCTTCATGCGCGACAGCGTGTTGTCATCAATTGGCAGCACGCCGAGTTCGGCGTCCAGTACCTGCTTGTCGAGTTCGCGGTGACGCTGGAGGAGCTGCCGGAATTCGGAATCGCTCTTCATCATCGCGTCGACTTGGTCTTGTGGTTGCCCTTCAAACATCGTTGACCTCCTTCTGAAACGCAAACGCCCCGCGCGGTCAGGCACAGGGCGAGCGGATTTTAGACAAGGTCAGGTCTCTGGCGCGTGCGTCGTTCCTGGAAAACGCGCACGCCAGCATGTGTGCGGCGGCGGTTTCCGTGAGAACGATTTCAGCTTTCATCGGCCTGGCTCGGTTCACCTTGCGGCAGAGGCGCCGCGTGGCAACACCGACGCTACTCCCGGCTCTCCAGAGTCGCAAGCATGTCCGTAAGTTATTGATAATATTATCAATCTACGGATTGTGGCCTGAATGGGAACGGGCCCAGCCGGCCCAGTTTTTTCAGGTACTTAGCGCATTCAGGTAAAAAATGCGCTGCAAGCCCTTGTTTTTACTTGTCATTGCACGACTATCTCAACGCGCCGGTTGCGTGCCCGTCCCTCAGCACTGGCGTTGTCGGCCAGCGGGCTGGATTCGCCCTTGCCCACCGCCTTCAGTCGGGAAGTCGGCAGGCCGCCCGCAACCAGCGCCTGTCGCACCGATTCGGCGCGTCGTTGCGACAACGCAAGATTGGCTGCGTCTGCGCCCTGGTTGTCGGTGTGCGCCTCGATGCGCAGCGTCCTGGCATGGCCCAGCATTCCGGCCAGTCGACGCAAGCTAAATTGCGCGCTCGCGCTCAATGCGGCGCTACCGCTGGCGAAGGCGCTGCCGGGCAAGGTGTAGATGGTGCGGCCGGCAACCTTCTTCGACGGCGGCGGCGCCGCCTCCGACTTCAGCGAGTCGGTGGCGACCGCGGCCGCGAGTTCGGCTTCCTTGCGTGCCAGTTCGGTTTCGTGCGCGCGGGCGTCGGCCAGCTTGAGCGTTTGCGAGGCCTGCGCATTGGCCGCGTCCGCATCGGCTACCGATTGCTCGGCAGCGAGGCGGTCGCGCTCGATCGATTCAGCGAGCCGTTGCGATTCTTCCTCCCGCGCCAGCGCTTGCAGTCGCAGCTGGTCGGCTTCGCGCCGGGCCATTTCAGCCTCGCGCCGGCTCGCTTCGAGCAGGATCTGGTCGCGCTCACGGTCGAGCTGGGCGGACTGCCGCGCCAGCACTTCGGCCTGGGCCGCTTCGGTCGCCGCCGCGGTCCACGTCTCGGCCAGGTACAAGGCGTGCGCGCGGTCGCGGGATCGCGCGACCAGCAAGGCGGCGAGCGCCTGCCGGGCCTTCAGCCGTTCCAGCCCGGCCTTGTCGGCCAGCGCGGGATCGCTGTCCAGCGCATCGAGCGCCGATTGCAGGCGGATCGTTTCCGGATCGGGGTCGCGGGCAGCCGCCGGCGAAATCGCGGCAGCGGCCAGGCAGGCCAGCAACAGAGCTCTTGCGAGCCAGCTACGACCGCTCATGGCGACTTCCCGGGCAGGACCAGAAGTTGCCGCCGCAGGTCCGCGTTGCGGGCCGACTTTTCCTCCAGCTCCATGCGCACATTGGCGAGCCGGCCCCGTGCCAGCGCCAGGTCCGCGGTTGCCCGGGCTTCAATTGCCAGGCGGGCGGCATCGCGATATTTCTTGCCAGCCATGGCCTGATGCGCCTGTGCCCAGCGGTCACGGGCCTGGTTCAGGGTTTCGGCCGCGGTACCCCGCGGCTGCAGGCGTTCAGCGGCGGCGAGCGACGCGGCGGCGGCGGCCATTTCGGCATCGGGGGGCGTCGCTGCAAAGGCACTGCCGGTAGCCAGGCAAATCAAGGCCGTCAGGTAGAAATTTCGCGCGGAAAGTGTCATACATCGCATACAGGGTAACTTTATACGCGGTATTGTTAGCGGGCGTTCGGCCCCGCGCAACGGCCGGCAGGATCAAAGGAAAGAAAATGGATATCGGCTATTTCCTAAAGCTGATGACTGAAAAAAACGCCTCGGACATGTTCCTGACCACCGGCGCGCCGGTCTTCATCAAGGTCGAGGGCAAACTCTATCCGCTTGGCAACACCGGCCTGCCCGCCGGCATGGTCAAGAAGATTGCTTACTCGCTGATGGACGAGGGCCAGGTGCCCGTGTTCGAGCGCGACCTCGAGTTCAACATGGCGATCGCGGTCAAGGACGCCGGCCGCTTCCGCGTCAACTGCTTCAAGCAGCGCGGCGAAGTGGGCATGGTGATCCGCGCGATCAAGAGCGAGATCCCGACCATCGACCAGCTCAAGCTGCCGCAGGTGCTCAAGGACATTGTCATGGAGCCGCGCGGCCTGGTGCTCGTGGTCGGCTCGACCGGCTCAGGCAAGTCGACCGCCTTGGCGGCAATGATCGACCACCGCAATTCCAACAACACCGGTCACATCCTCACCATCGAGGACCCGATCGAATTCCTGCACAAGCACAAGAAGTCCATCGTCAACCAGCGCGAAGTCGGCCTGGACACCCATGCCTTTCACAACGCGCTGAAGAACGCCATGCGCGAAGCGCCGGACGTGATCCTGATCGGCGAAATCCTCGACGCGGTGACCATGGAGTCGGCGATTGCCTTCGCCGAGACCGGCCACCTGTGCCTGGCCACCCTGCACTCCAACAATGCCGACCAGACGCTCGACCGCATCCTGAATTTCTTCCCGGAAACGGCGCATAAAAACGTATTGATGAACCTGTCGCTGAACCTCAAGGCGGTGGTCTCGCTGCGCCTGGTGGTCGGCAAGGATGGCAAGCGACTGCCCGCCAGCGAAGTGTTGATCAACACGCCGATGATCCGCGACCTGATCCGCCGCGGCGAGGTGCACGAGGTCAAGCAGGCGATGGACACCTCGCTGGAAGAAGGCATGCATACCTTCGACCAGTCGTTGTTCAAGATGTACAAGGACGGCAAGATCGAACTGGAGGAGGCGCTGCGCAAGGCCGATTCCCGCGACGGCCTGGCCCTGAAGATCCGCCTGGCCGAAGGCGCCACCGGCGAGCACGACCCCTACGCCGACATGTACGGCACCGGCGGCGGCAGCGACCAGGCCAGCGCCGGCTTCTGATGCACATGGATGTGCGAATGCCGCGTTAGGCAGGATGCCGTGAGCGGTTGAGCGCCGGGTTGGTTCCTAGGCGGCCGGCGCATCCGGCTGCCGTTCCGGCCGCGCGGCCTCGAATTCCGGCAGTTCCAGGCAGGTCGCGTTGATCCGCTCGATGTTCGGGTAAGCCTTCAGCGCGATGCCGAAGCGCTTCGCGTTATAGACCTGCGGCACCAGGCAGCAGTCGGCCATGGTCGGCATGTCGCCTTCGCAGTAGGTGCCAGTGGACGGGTTGTCCCCGAGCACTTTTTCCAGGGCCGCGAACCCGCTGCGGATCCAGTGCCGGGTCCAGTCCTCGCGACGCTGCTCGTCCACCCCGAACTGGTCAGACAGGTATTGCTGCACGCGCAGGTTGCCGAGCGGATGGATGTCGCAGGCGATCATTTGCGCGATCGCGCGTGAGCGCTGGCGCTCGCGGGCGACCGAAGGCAGCAGTGGCTGCCCGCTGTCCCAGGTCTCGTCGAGGTACTCGATGATCGCCAGCGATTGCCGCAGCAGGCGGCCGCCGTGGCTGAGCACGGGGATCAGTTCCTGCGGATTGATGACGTTGAATTCGGCCGTGTGCTGCTCGCCGCCATCGCGCGCCAGGTGCACTGGCAGCGTTTCGTAGGCGAGCTGCTTGAGGTTCAGGGCGATGCGCACGCGATAGCAGGCGCTCGAGCGCCAGTACGAATACAACTTGATCGAATCCCCAGTCATGGCCGGCTCCCTGTGTCCCGGCCAAGGCTACGCTGCGTTTCGTTTTCGCGGAAGCCCTTCCGTGATGGTCACCTTCCGGAATTAGTGCGCGGCCGCCGGAGTGGGGCGTAATCGCTTTTCGGGCGTCAGGGCTGTCC
>JANPDF010000147.1:0-12067 GCA_031431355.1 Gammaproteobacteria bacterium | reverse complement strand
GACCTTGCCCGACGCGATCGTGCGCAGGCCCGGTGACAGCGCTTTTCGAGCGGCCCACAGGCGATCGCGCGCGGTAGCGTCGGAAGCCACCTCCACGCCGAGGCAACCCTCGCCACGCGCGGCCGCTTCCAGCGCCGCGATCGCTGATGGTATTTCCGCTTCGGTGCCGTCTGCTTCGATCAGCAGCAGCGCGCCAGCTTCAGGCAGTTCGGCGCCGCCAACCTCGCGCGCAAGGCGGATGCATGCCGAGTCCATGAACTCCAGCATGGATGGCGTCACCGGCTGCGACATCAACCGGGACACAGCCAGCGCCGCAGCGCCGCTGTCGCGGTACAGCGCGCGCAGACTGGATCGGTGCGGTGCGATGGGCACCAGTTTGAGCACGGCCTCCACAATCACGGCGAGCGTGCCCTCGGCGCCAATCAGCAGGCGCGACAAGTCGTAGCCCGAGGCTCCCTTGCTGGTCGCCGCGCCGAAGCGCACCAGTTCGCCGGTACCAGTAATTGCCGTCAATGCCAGCACGTTGTCGCGCGTCGCTCCGTACTTCACCGCACGCGGTCCGCCGGCGTTGCAGCCAAGGTTGCCGCCGATGGTGCAATAGGGCGCGCTGGTCGGGTCGGGCGGCCAGAACAATCCCAGCTTGCGCACCGCCAGTTGCAGGTCGGCATTGAGCACGCCGGGTTCGACCACGGCGACGCGATCACCTGGGCGGATTTCCAGTATCCGGTTCATTCGCTCGAAGCTGAGCACGACCCCAGCAGCGACCGGCACGCTGGCACCGGTGGTGTTGGTGCCGCGCCCGCGCGCGGTCAGGGCAACCCGGTGGGCGCGGCAGGCGCGGACGATCGCCTGCACCTGGATGGCATCAGTGGGCAGCGCCACTGCCTGCGGCTGCGAATGCCGGCGCGAATTGTCGTAGCTGTAGGCGAGCCGCTCGGCCGGGTCCAGCAGCAAGGCGCCGGTTCCCAGCGCAGCCGAAAGTTTCTTGATCAGTTCGGGAGGAAGTTCGTTGGTCACGAGCCGAGTTTATCGCCGCCGCACTGCGCACGGATCGGCGCGCGTCACCAGAGGTCGTCCATGGTGAAAGCCGAGGCAATCCAGTCGCAGCGCAGGCCGGCTGTGCAAGGCGTCACCGCCACCACGTCGAAACGGCAACTGGAGCTGGCGAATGCCCGGTGCGAGCCAAGCCACGCCTGCGACGCCTTGGCGATCTTGCGGCGCTTTGCCGCGTCCACCGAAGCGGCTGCCCCGCCGAACGCCGCACTGCGCCGGTAGCGCACTTCGACGAACACCACGGCAGCACCGTCGCGCATCACCAGATCGACTTCGCCAAACGGATAACGCGCGTTGCGGGCGAGCAGCGCAAGCCCGCGCTCCTGCAGGAAAGCGAGCGCCGCGTCCTCGGCGGCTAGCCCCAATGCCCGCCGATCAACGGCCAGGTTGCCGGACATCGGAGGTCCGGCTGGTTTCGCCTGCTGCGCGTCCGCGTCCGCCGCTGAACACGGCCCAGGCAGGGGTGCGGCGCACCGGCCCGCTGACGTCGATCTGCAGCACGCCGGTCGCTCCGCGGATGGAGTACGACGGATCGTTGTAGAGCCGTTCGAAATTGGCAGCGAGCTTCCAGGCGTCGGCGCCAAACGCGAACAGGCGCTGGCCCGGCCCGCGCGCGCTTGGCAGGGTCTTGCCCAGCGCAGTGGCCTCGGGCAAGGCGCCGCCCTGGCCGAGCATCCATGGCAGCTCGGGATACTCGATTCCGTCCAGTTCGATGTCGGCGCGCGCGTTCGAGCCGCTGAGTATCTGCGAGGTGGCAATTCGCGGCAGCGCCGCGAGCGCTGAAATCTTCAGTTGCGCGGCAATCGCGCGGGCCTGGCCGGCGTCGAGCGAGAGGAACACCGCGCGTGGCGGCTTCGCACCGGCCTGGAAGCCGGCGAGCTGCGCGCCGAGGTCGGGCGTTTCACTGGTCACGTTGATCTCGCCGGCGATGCCGCCGCCGTCCTCGAGGATCGCTTCGCGGAATGCAGTGACCGCGCGCTGCGCGCTGTCGCTGCGGTTGCTGAAGATGAGCACGCTGTCGAGCCGTCGGTCGCCCAGTCGCCGCGCCGCTGCCGCGCCTTCCTCATCAGGCAGCAGGGCGAAGCTGGTGGTTCCTGGCGGTGGCTTACGGGTGCCGCGGTTGAGCGCGATCGTCGGCAGCGAGCCGTCACCCTGCGCGAGCACGGCATTGACCTCTTCGCGTGTCAGCGGGCCGACGATCATCTGCGCGCCTTCGTTGACTGCCCGCGAAAGTGCTGACTGCGCGCCGCTGGCGCTGCCTGCGCTGTCGTAGAACTTGACCGCCGGGCGAGTGCGCGTTTCCGCGTAGTAGGCGGAAAGAAAGCCGTCGCGCACGCTTGCGCCAGCGGCGGCAAGGGTGCCGGACAAGGGCAGCAACACGGCCAGACGTGCCGGCGGCCGGTAGCCATCTTCCCCGGCGGGCGGGAAATCCTGGGTTCGCGCGCGGTCGCCGCGGACCAGCGGCGGCAAGTCGCCCGGAGCCCCGTGCTGGACCGCGCCCGGACCCTCGGGCATGACCCGCACCGAGGAACAGGAGACCAGCAGCAGGGGCAACAGGCAAAACAGCAGTCGAGAACGCATGGAAGGCTTCCGTGGCAATGCCGCTAAGATGATAACCCGCAGGGATGAACGAGAGCGGCCCATGGCCACCGTGACAGCAGGAACGCTTTACGTGGTCGCTACCCCAATCGGCAACCTCGGCGACCTGAGCGCGCGCGGTCGTGAGGTCCTTGCCGGCGTCAACGCCATCTGTGCCGAAGACACCCGCCACACCCGGCAACTGCTCTCGGCCTACGGCCTGGAAAAACCGCTGGTGGCGCTGCACGATCACAATGAAGCCGACATCGCCTGGCGATTGGTGGAGCGACTGCGCGGTGGCGACTCGCTGGCCCTGGTCTCGGATGCGGGCACGCCGCTGGTTTCCGATCCGGGCTACCGGCTGGTGCGCGAAGTGCGCGCGGCCGGCCTCGTGGTCAGTCCGGTGCCCGGCGCCTGCGCAGCGATAGCGGCGCTGTCGGTGGCGGGGATACCGAGCGATCGTTTCTGCTTCGAGGGATTTCTTCCTGCCAAGGGATCGGCCCGGCGCGAGCGCTTGCAAGTGCTCGCCCGGGAAACCCGGACCCTGGTCTTTTACGAGTCTTCCCACCGCATCGAAGAATCGCTGGCCGATTTCGTCACCTGCTTCGGTGCCGGGCGCGAGGCTGTGCTCGGTCGGGAGCTGACCAAGCTTTTTGAAACGGTGCTGGGTGACAGCCTGGAATCAATCCGGCAACGCGTTAGCAGCGACGACAACCAGCGCAAGGGTGAATTCGTGCTGGTCGTGCGTGGTTGCCAGGACGATGGCGCCGCAGCACTGCTCGAGGGCCAGCGACTCTATGCGCGGCTGAAGGAGCATCTGTCACCCTCGCAGGCGGCCAAGCTCGCCGCCGAACTCAGCGGCGCACCGCGCAAGGCGCTGTACGGGGCTGAATGAGGCAACAGGCGGCAGGTGAACAGCAGCCCGCAGGTTTTCGTCGCCAGCCGGTGCCCGTGAGACAATAACCGTGGCGGAGTCGGCCAAGACAACCGCGTCGCGGGCAACCGCGCCGAGGAAAGTCCGGGCTCCACAGAGCAGAGTGCCAGGTAATCCCTGGGCGGCGCGAGCCGACGGCTAGTGCAACAGAGAACAGACCGCCGAACGGCCCGCAAGGGTGCGTGGTAAGGGTGAAACGGTGGGGTAAGAGCCCACCGCGTGCGGGGACAACGCCGCATGGCACGGTAAACCCCACTCGGAGCAAGGCCAAATAGGGGGACTATGGGTTGGCTCGACCCGTCCCCGGGTGTGCTGCTTGAGCCTTGCGGTGACGCAGGGCCTAGAGGAATGGTTGTCCACGACAGAACCCGGCTTACCGGCCGGCTCCGCCACTTCTGTCCCGTCGCTGGTTGGGGCGTCGCGAACGGGCTGTTCATGGGTCTACCGCGTCCTGGGGGCTAAGATGGCCCGGCAAGCGGGCATGTCATCCTGAACGATCGCATTTCGGAGTCCGTCGAATGAGCGACATGCTTGATCGGATCAAGGCTGGACTCGCCGACCGCTATCCCGTTGAACGCGAGGTCGGCCGGGGTGGCATGGCAACGGTGTATCTGGCAAACGATGCCAGGCACCAGCGCAAGGTGGCTATCAAGGTATTGAGCCTGGAGCTCGTCGCAGTCCTTGGCGCCGAGCGCTTCCTGCGTGAAATACAGCTCGCGGCCAAACTGAGTCACCCCCACATCCTGCCGCTGCATGACTCTGGCCAGGTAGAGGGTCTGCTGTTTTACGTGATGCCATACATCGAAGGTGAGTCGCTCCGCGATCGGCTGGATCGGGAGGGCCAATTTCCGATTGCAGACGCGGTGCGAATCGCCGCGAAAATAGCAGCGGCACTCGACTACGCGCATCGCAACGGCGTGGTCCATCGGGACATCAAGCCGGAAAATATCCTCCTGCACGAAGGCGAGCCATTGATTGCCGATTTCGGCATAGCCCTTGCGGTGAGCGAGGCAGGTGGCGATCGTCTGACCGGAACCGGGCTGTCGATCGGCACCCCTCACTACATGAGTCCGGAGCAGGCGACCGGAGATCGCAAGCTCGATGCGCGCAGCGACATCTACTCGCTCGGCTGCGTGCTGTTCGAGATGCTCGCTGGGGAGCCTCCTCATACGGGCCCCACCGCGCAAGCCGTGCTTGCGCGAATTCTTACCGAGACACCACGCGAACTACGCAGGCTCCGTCCCAGCGCTTCGGAGTCGTTGGAACGGGTGCTCGCCAAGTCCCTTTCCCGGGTGCCCGCGGACCGCTATCCCACGGCATCGGCATTTGCCGACGCCCTTCGCAAAACCGAAACGGGGGAGTACACGAGCGGCCCCACGGAAGTGCACGCGCCAGTCGTTGCGGAGACAGTGCGATCCAACGCTCCGGATAGCCGATTTACCCTGACCCGAAGCCTCCCCTGGATCATTGCCGTGTTGGCGTTGGCGCTGGCCGCATCGAGTTTTCTGCGTACGGGTCGGGCGCCGGAGACCGACCAGGGCGTGGAAGTGTCCACGGAGCAACTCAAGCGAATCCTCGCCGATGAGCAAGCGGTAGTGCTGGATACCCGACCTCATCTTGAGTATTCCATCGGCCACATTCCGGGGGCACTCAACGTTGCGGCCAGGCCCGGTGTTCCGATGTCCATGTATGAATCGGACGTGGCCGAGGTGACCCGCCTGGTCGGCGGAAATCTCGCCCGCCCCATGGTGCTTTATTGCAACGGTCCGCTCTGCCCCAAGAGTAGGCGACTGGCTGACGAACTCGAGGCGGTGGGATACACCGATATTCGCCGTTACCAGTTGGGGATTCCCGTTTGGCGCGCCTTCGGCGGCGTCACCGTGATCGAGGCTGACGGCCTGCGTCACGTGCTGTCCCTTGACCGGACCGCCGTCGTATTGGACGTGCGCGAGGCAGCGGCATTCCAGGCTGGAACGATAGCCGGTGCGCGCCACTTGCCCCGGAGCCAGGTCTCGGATCGCCCCGATGTGGGCGAGATTCGCAACGCCAAGGATGACGGGCGGCTGCCGATGACCGATCACAATACGAGGATTATCGTCGTGGGCCGGACCGGCGGTGACGCCCGCTTCGTTGCCGAGGCCGTGGCCCGCGAAGCGTTCCACAACGTCGCTTACTTTCCCGGTAGCTTTGAGGAAGCGGAAGCGGCGCTAAAGCCCTAGAACCTGACGGGCTCGCCCGCGCTGTCCTCGCTCTGGCCAGACTTGGTGGGATGGTTGCGAGCGGATGACATAATCCTTGGCTCGTGCAACATATCGAAGGTGATCTGATGGCGAGTCCCCGGCCTGGCCACGGGTTCATCCGCGGGGCGCATTTCTTCGGCAGCGCCTCGCCGCTCAACTTCTGGGATACGTTCCGGGCGCGCGAAGTTGACCCGTTCCTGCAGCAGCTGCAGGACGACGGTTTCAACGCCGTGCTCCTGGTTCTGCCCTGGGCTCAGTTCCAGCCATCGGTATCGCCGCCGCGCTATGACCAGGCGTTGCTGTCGCGGCTCGAGGCGATCATGGACGCGGCAGCCAGGCGCGGACTCGGCGTGATATTGCGCCTGGGCTTCCTGTGGGAAGCCAAACCACTGGCCGAGCAGACCTTCCGACGCTACGCGGAGTACGCGCAGCGCGAAGACATCCGCTTGGCATGGCGCGACTACCTGCAAACCTTGCATCGGCTGGTGCAGGCGCATGAAGCGTTTCGCTTCGCATTCCTGTCCTGGGAAGATTTCTACTGGCCGATCTTCTCCGCCGGCTCGGCCGGCGCCGAGCACGTGCGCCAGCAACGCGCGCGCGACGGCGGCTTCACCGCCTACCTGCAACGGCGTTTCTCGCTGGACGGACTCAACGGCGTGTACCAGACCAACTTCGAGTCATGGGACGCGGTCGCGATCCCGACACCGGCGGAATTCCTGTTCGAGCAATACACACGCTTCTACGAGAATGAACTTCTCGATCCGATCTGTTGCGCGGCTGCGGAAAGTTTCCCCGGCATCCGCATGGAGAAGCGTGTTGACGCCGAATGGATCCAGTCGCCCGAAGGGCTGAAGTTCTACCACTGGAGCATGAATTTCCCTGGCGCATCCACCAAGGTCATCTATTACCACGCGCAAATCGGCATGGCGGGCGGGCAGGTGCACGAACTGGACGCTGCCGTCGCTCACTTGCGTGACTTGCTGGCCGGTTACTGCCGGATGGCCGAGATCGACGAGAAGAAGCCGTTCATCGACCAGTTCAATTTCTTCGATGACACCCACGCCGAATGGGCGCGCATTTCCGACCAGGCCTTGCCCGACTTCGTGGAGGCGAGCTACGACGTGCTTTCGAAATTCAGTTCCGGCTATGCGATCTGGGGTTATCGCGACTGGCCGAAGGACATCCTCTACAACGGCGCGTTCGAATTGGGCGGGGACGGCTGGAGCTTGGCGGACGGTGCGACCATCGCGGCCTGCGAACCCACGGCGCCCGGCCCGAACTGCCTTCGGCTGGGTGAAGGTCAATCGGCGTCGCGAGACGCCTGCGTCCTCAGCCTGGCTGCGGACGAGCCTCGGGTGGTGGCGGTCAGCGGTCGTGCCTTGCACCGTGCGTGCACGCTGCTGGTCCAGTTGGATGGTCATGGCGCCGAGATCGTGCTGACCGGTGACGCGGAGCAAGTGGCCACCGTATCCCTGCAGGGAGCCGGCGCGGGGCGGCTGGTGATACGGGCCCTTGATGGCTCAGCCGAGATCTCTAAGCTGCAGCTCTACGACCGCATTCGTTCGCAGGGCTTCCGTACCCTGGATGGTGGCAGTCGCCCAGCCGTGGAGGCGTTCCGATTGCTCAATCTCAGGCTGGGAGCGGACTGACAGCGAGCAACTCACGCCAGCTACTGGTTGCCCAAGCTTGGCAGCTAAGAATGCAACTGTGCCAATATTGCGCCATGTGGCGAAACCAGGCTCTTCCCCGAGCGCTTCCGACGCGCCTCCTGATGCTTCTGGGGTTCAGCTTGTTCGTGGCAGTGTTCGTAGCCGCGCTTGCCGTCGGCCTTGCGCGCCTGCTTCGTGACAGCATTCGTGACGCCGCGTTGTCGGGCGCCGAACAGACCGGTCAACTGTTTGCCGAACTCGAGGTCGGCGAAGAGGAGTACTCGGGAAAGGGGTTGGCTCCCGACACGCCTGGCGACCTCGACATTGTCGTCGAGAGCTCAGTTTCGCTCAGAGTCGCCCGGCTATGGGACCAGGAAGGCCAACTGCTCTACGCAAGTGACCGAGCCGCGACCAGCCGTGCAAAGTCGAACCCGGCTGCAGTGCGGCGGGCGCTGGAAGGAAAGATCGATTCGGAAGTCCTCGACGCCGCACACGCCGACCGTGTGTTGAAGATCTACGTGCCCATCGTGTTGGCCGGGGACGCGCGGCCCCGCGGTGTGCTGGAGGTCCACCTCCCCTATGCTCCGGTGCAGTCCGCCATCGACCGTCGGACAAGGAACCTGGCCGCGGTACTGATCCTGGCAGCGCTGTTGTTCTACCTTGCATTGCTTCCCAGCGTGCTGCGCGGATCGCGGGCCTTGTCCGACCTGTACGAGGCGCGCCAGCTTCCCCTGCAGCATCGGCTTCGCCGGGCCATGCGCGACGGCGAACTGGCATTGCACTACCATCCCAAGCTGGACTTGCGCACCGGCGCGATCGATGGCGTGGAAGCCCTGTTGCGCTGGCGCCTCGGCGACGGGTCGATGGTGCCGCCAGCCGAGTACATTCCGTTGATCGAATCGACTCCGGTAATCGGGGCACTGAGCGAGCATGTATTCAATCTGGCGGTGGCACAGTCGGCGGCCTGGGCCGGGCAGGGAATCCAGTTGACGATCGCGGTAAACATTTCGGTCTGCAACCTGCGTGAACCCGACCTTCCCGATCGCTTCGCCAGATTGGCTTCAGCGGGAGGACGAAGCCCATCGGATTTCATGCTGGAGCTGACCGAGAGTGCGGTGGGCAAGCATGTCGAGCTCGAACTGCGCACGGTCAAGGCACTTCGTGCACGCGGTTTCCGCCTTTCGGTTGACGATTTTGGAACCGGCGAGTCCTCGCTGAGCCGCGTGGATTCAATCGAATTTCAGGAGGTCAAGATCGACCAGTCTTTCATGCGCAAACTTGCTGGCGACCCGGCAGTCGTGGCCGGCATCATCACGCTGGCACATGCATTGGGCGCCAGGGCCGTTGCGGAGGGGGTTGAGACAGAAGCCGTGACCCGTCAGCTGGTGGCGTTGGGATGCGACGGCTTGCAAGGCTTCCACCTAGCCCGACCGATGCCAGGAGGCGAACTTCCAGCCTGGCTGCGCGATTTCTCCAATGCACCCCGGTGGGCGGCGCTGGGCTAGAGCGCGATGCGAAGTGTGATGAAGCCGCCCCAGGTCCACTGGCGCTGACTGGGCTCGACGGCATCGCCAAAGCGCAGCACGGAGGCCAGCACTTCAAGCTGGAATCGCGGACTTTCCTCGATCGCCAGAACCAGGTCGTAGGCCTCGCCGAGGTTTCGGTGTACCCCATCCAGTTGCAGATCGAGCGCAGAGTCGCGCAAGGCCTCGGCGGGTTCGCGCAAGCGGTAGCGGTTGTAGACCAGGTCCAGAGAGCTCGATTCCATCAGTGAAATCCCCAGACCAACGGTGGCTACCGACAGATTTGAGAGCTCCGGATCGAGCAGGGCGCCATAGTGGGCAAGCCGCTCGACACCACCGAAGCCGACCTCATTGCCATGCAAGCCGCTCTGCCGAAACGTCCGGTCGACATCGTCCTCCTCATTCGCGTCGCCTGAGCCGCTGGCGTAGGCAAGTGTCAGCCGCGGCGCAGACGGGGCGGGAAGAATCCAGGTTCCGCCGACGTCGAACGCCCATCCGCGCACGCGCTGGTCATCGCTGCCAAGCACGACGCTGACGTCGGGTTCCTCCGCGTCTTCATACTCGGTGCGGTATTCGCTGCCGCGTACGCCCGCGACATCCAGCCAGTAGCCGATCAGTCCGTGCCGTGGCGTTGACCAGCCTCCGGAAGCGCGTATCCCGAGCCAGCGCAACCGTGCGTCCGATTCGTCCGCGCGCTCGGTTGCGATGAACTCGCCCTCGCGCTCGGTGCCCGAGTAATCATTGGCCTCCAGCGCAAACAGCTCCAGGGCATGATTCGGAGCCCAATCCCAGGAAGCTTCGGCAATCAGCCTTCGAACGCCATCGTCATCGGGATCGATAAAGTCCTTGCCCAGGCGACGTGGCGCCAACTCCTGAGCCACTGCCAGCGCCAGCTCGAACTGGTTGCCCTCGTAGATCAGCCGCACCGCGTCCAGATCGTCATCCCACCACCAAAGCCGGCCATCCTCGAAATCCAGCCGTCCGATCTCCAAGCTCAGATCGGTTCCGGCGATATCCTCCGAGTGCAGCCACATCTCTCCCCGCTCAAGAAACGCGCCTTCGGCCGTGGAGTCGGCGGCGCCGTGCTCCGTGCCTAAGCGCAGCTGGCCGAAGAGCGAGAGCCGTGGACCAAAGCTGTAGAACAGCTCGGCCTCCAGCTGCTGCACGAGCGCGGAGCGACCGCCCCCGGCCTCGTCATCCGGCGCGGTCGATTGCCCGGGCCATTCCAGTGCGATCTCGTACTCGCCGCTCAACACCAAGGGTCGACCACCCACGATCCAGGTGAGCGGGTCGACGGCGCGGAACTTGTCTTCGCGCTCGGTGAGTCGCTCGCGCAGGGCGTCGCTTGCATCCTCGTCGGTCGCAGTTTCGACCTGAGCCATGCCGGTGCCAGGAAGGACGAGGGTGAGGCCGATCAGCCACGTGCAGGCCTGGCGGCAGCCGGACCGGGAAACGCGGAAGCGGCGCAGCCTGCCATTCCAGTCTCGAGCCACAGTCTTCCCCGAAGCGTCTGCGCAAGATGCCAACTCTGAGCTTCTGCGCAGCACAGGACAAGCGCAAGACTGGCAATTTTCATCGGAAACAACGCCTCCGCGCAGGTTCTTAATCCAGTATGTGAAGTCTTACGCAAGGCGTTGATTCCTTTAACGAAACCGGGGGCCAATAGTGCTTGACAGGGCATAGACCCAGGACTAACGTGGGCTTCTGAGGGAATTACTGGCTTTTTGTGGGGAATGGTGGGGATGTTTCAGGGCGAAACCGCGATTACCGTGGACGACAAGGGCCGGCTGGCGATTCCAACGGCGGCCCGGGATCAGGTCGCCCGTGGCGGTAATCGCCTGGTCGTGACCTACAACCCCTACGAGTCGGGTTGCCTCTGGCTATATCCCGAGTCGGCCTGGGAAGTAGTCCGTGACCAGGTCAACGCGTTGCCCAATGCCAAGCGCGTGCATCGCAACCTGCAGCTGAAGCTGGTCGGCGCGGCCACCGTGGTCGAGCCCGATGGCAGCGGCCGCGTGCTGCTTCCGCACAGCCATCGCAACACCGCCGGCATCGGCAAGAAGGCGGTGCTGCTGGGCATGGGCAACAAGTTCGAGTTGTGGAGCGAGCAGGCGCACCTGGCGCAGATCCAGTCGACGATCGGCGAAGACGAGGTCAGCGACGACATGCTCGACCTGAGGCTCTGACGGTGGTGGCCGGGAAGCCTGCGGAGACGCAGCCGCCCAGCCATCTACCGGTGATGTTGACGCAGGTACTGGATGGCCTGCGCGTGCACAAGGATGGCAAGTATCTCGATGGCACGTTCGGACGTGGAGGCCACGCGCGCGCCGTGCTCGAGCGGCTGGGTCCGGCAGGAAGGTTGTTGCTGATGGACAAAGACCCCGAAGCGATCGCCAGCGCCGAGCAGATGTTCGGCAGCGACCAGCGCGTCGCTATCCGCCGGGGATCGTTCGCCACCATGGCCGACTGGGAACTGCTTTCCGAGGGCATCGATGGCGTCTTGTTCGACCTCGGCGTGTCTTCGCCGCAACTGGATGTCGCCGAACGCGGCTTCAGTTTTCGCAACGATGGCCCGCTGGACATGCGCATGGATCCAGAGAGCGGCGAGAGCGCGGCACAGTGGCTGGCGCGGGCGGCGGATAGTGAAATCGCCGACGTGCTCTGGCTGTATGGCGAGGAAAAACTTAGCCGCAAGATCGCCCGGGCCATCGTCGCCCGTCGCGACGAAGCGCCGATCACCCGAACCGCTGAGCTGGCCGAACTGATCGCCGGCATCGTCGGCCGCGGCGACAGCAAGATCCACCCGGCAACACGAAGCTTCCAGGCCATCCGCATCTTTATCAATCGAGAACTCGAGGATCTGGAGCGCGGACTGGCGGCGGCGCACCAGCGGCTCAAGCCAGGCGGGCGTTTGGTGGTGATCAGTTTCCACTCGCTCGAGGACAGGATCGTGAAGCGCTTTATCGGTGGCCATGCGAAGGCCCCGGCGGGCAATCGCCGGATGCCGGCGCCCGAGGCCTTCACTGCCAGCCTGCGCGACATTGGTGGCGCCCAGCGGGCCGACGGCGCCGAGACCGCTGTCAACCCGCG
>JANPDF010000146.1:0-15653 GCA_031431355.1 Gammaproteobacteria bacterium | reverse complement strand
CGCAGCATCATCTCGCCCGACAGGATCACCGAGCCAGGATTGACCTTGTCGAGTCCAGCATATTTGGGAGCCGTGCCGTGCGTGGCTTCGAAAACCGCGTGACCGGTCACGTAATTGATGTTGGCGCCCGGCGCGATGCCGATGCCGCCAACTTGCGCGGCCAGCGCATCGGACAGGTAATCGCCGTTCAAGTTGAGCGTGGCGACCACGTCGTATTCGGCCGGACGCAACAGGATCTGCTGCAGAAACGCATCGGCGATGGCGTCCTTGATGATCAGGCCGGCGCCCGGCTTGCCTTCCGGAATCACCATCCACGGACCGCCGTCGAGTTCGACTGCGCCGTAGAAGTCCTTGGCGACCTGGTAGCCCCAGTCACGGAAGCCGCCTTCGCTGAACTTCATGATGTTTCCCTTGTGCACCAGGGTCACCGACTTGGACTTGTGCGCGATCGCGTACTGGATCGCGCTGTGCACCAGCCGCTCGGTGCCAAGGTAAGACACCGGCTTCAGGCCGATGCCGACGAGCACTGGGGTCTCGCGCTTCGGACCGCCGATGCCTTCCAGCGCGGTCTGCCACGCGGCGTTCTTGTCCGCGGTGCCGAAGCGGATCTTGCCGAACATCTGCGGAAATTCCTTCTGCACGAAGTCGAGCACCTTCTGCGCGTCGGCGCTGCCGCCGGCCCACTCGATGCCGGCGTAGATGTCCTCGGTGTTCTCGCGGAAGATGGTCATGTTGACCTGGTCGGGGCGCTTCACCGGCGAGGGCACGCCCTTGAACCACCGTACTGGCCTCAAGCAGACATACAGGTCGAGCATCTGCCGCAACGCCACGTTCAATGACCGGATGCCTCCACCAACCGGCGTAGTCAGCGGCCCCTTGATGGAAACCAGATAGTCCCGGCACGCTTGCACGGTGCTGTCGGGCAACCACGTGCCCAATTCATTGTTGGCCTTCTCACCGGCCAGCACTTCCATCCAGTGGATCTTGCGCTGGCCCTTGTAGGCCGACGCGACGGCTGCATCGAGCACGCGCACCGAAGCGCGCCAGATGTCGGGGCCGGTGCCGTCGCCTTCGATGAAGGGAATGATCGGATTGTTCGGCACCGACAGCTTGCCGCCGGCGATGGTGATGGCCGCGCCGCCGGGCGGCGGGGTCAGGGATGCTTCTGCCATGGGTGGTTCTCCTGGGGGCCGCGCCGGAAAAGGCGCCGCCGTGATGAATTGCGCCGGCCATTGTCGCGGTTTCCCGGAGCCGGGAAAAGCGCCGCGGCAGGCGCCGGCGTAAGCTCGACCCATCCCAGTCCTGGACGGTCGCCTTCGACGGCCGGTACCGGCACCCGCCGGCGAAATGAGTCAGCGAACGCGGAAGGTTTCGGTGCGCTGGGTCTGATCGTTGATGGCGATCAGCAACTGGTAGTCGCCTGCTGGCCAGGGCTCGGGGTTGCTGATGGTGAAGGTGATCGCGGTGGCCGTGGTCGGCACCATCGGCTGGCTGGCCTCGGCCACCGTGCTGCCGTCCGGCGCCAGCCATTTGGCCGACAGGCGCAGTCCCTGGTGGGCGCCGGTGCTGAGCACCGAGGCGTGGATTTTGTCTTTGCTGGCGAACTCCCGTTTGTCAGCAATGACCACCCGGTCGCCATCCAGCGCCGTGCCCATCAGCACCGAGACGATCCGGAACTCACCGAGCGCGGACAGCGGCGCTTCCGCCTCGGCGATCGCTTCGGCGTGCTCGGCCTCGAGCGTGACCGGACCACCTGGCAGCGGCGTGGCCGCGCCCGCCTCCGTGCCGGTCGGCGCGGTGGCGCCCGGGTCAGCCTTGCAAGCGACCAGCGCCAGCAGGCACAGCATGATGATCAGTTTGAACAGCGGCATGGCGGCATCCCTCACTGGCGCGCGGTGCGCGTGTTGTCCGGCAACAGCCAGCCGGGCGTGGCGCGGAACGGATTGATGTCCAGGCCACCGCGACGAGTGTAGCGCGCGTACACCGACAGCCGGGTAGGCGCGCATTGCCCAAGCAGGTCCATGAAGATGCGCTCCACGCAATGCTCGTGGAAGTCGGCGTGCTCACGATAGGAAACCAGGTAGCGCAGCAGGCCGTCTCGGCCCAGGCGCGGCCCGAGGTAGTGCACCTGCACGCTGGCCCAGTCCGGTTGCCCGGTGACCGGGCAGTTGGACTTGAACAAATGCGTGACCAGCGACTCCTCGACCACTGCGTCCGGGTTGCCGTACAGAAGCTCGGGCTTCGGCGGGCCGTAGTGCTCGATGCCGATCGGCAGGTCGTCGATCAGCTCGCCGTCGAGCTGCTGCAACAGCAACGACTCGCGCGAGGTCGGCGTGCCGAGCTGCACCGACACCGGTGCATCGGCGGCCGCGGACAGATCATTGACGAGCCATTCGCGCAGTGTGTCGGTGTCGGGCACGCGCGTCTGCATGTAGCTGTTGAGATAGAGCTTGAAGCTCTTGGACTCGATGATGTTCGGTGAAGTGGCCGGAACCCGGAACTCGGCCAGAGCCACGCGTGGCTTGCCGCGCGAATCCAGCCAGCTGAATTCGTAGCTATTCCAGATGTCGACGCCGAGGAAAGGCAGCGGTTCCTCGATCCCGAGTTCGCTCCGGCCGCCAGCGCGCGCAATCGGGAACAGCAGCGCGGGGTCGCGTTGCGCCGCGTAGGCGCTGGGCTTTCCGAGCGGCGAGGCGTGGATGTCTTTCACGCGGCTATTGTCCCACGGGAGGAGTGTTGAGGTAGTCGAGGGCCATGCCCAGCAGCGCGCGCCGGCCCACCTGCAGCGCACGTTCGTCGAGTGCGTAGCGCGGCGAGTGGTTGCCCGGCGCCTTCGCCGGGTCGATCCCGGGCGCGGTCGAGCCCACGTACACGAACAGGGCCGGAACCACCTGCCCGTAGAGCGCGAAGTCCTCGGCGCCGGTGGACTTGGGGATTTCGTACACGTGGTCGGCGCCGGCGGCGCGCTGCAGCGCTGGCAGCGAGCGCTCGAGCAAGGCCGGCGCGTTGACCACGCTCGGATAGGAGTCGCCATCGGGAACGATGAGTTCGGCGCGGGTGTCGTGCGCAGCGGCGACGTGGCTCACGACCCGCGCCAGTTCGTCGAACAGCTGCTGGCGCATCTTCGGATCAAAGCTGCGGATGGTGCCGATCAGCTCGGCGCTGTCGGGAATGATGTTGGCGCGATTGCCGCCGCGCAGCGCGCCGAAGGTCAGCACCGCCGGCTGCTGCGCCAGATCCATGCGCCGGCTGACGATGCTCTGCGCGGTCACCACGATATCGGCCGCGGCCAGGATCGGATCGGCACCCAGCCAGGGACGGGCGCCGTGCGAGCCACGGCCGGTCACCACGATCTTGAACGAGTCCGCCGCCGCCATGAACGGTCCGGCGCGCCAGCCGATGTCACCGGCCGGCACCAGGCTGTTGACGTGCAGGCCGAACATCGCCTCCGGCTTGAATTCGGCGAACAGGCCTTCGGCCAGCAGCCGACGTGCGCCGCCGGTCTCGCCCTGGGGCGCGCCTTCTTCGGCCGGCTGGAACACGAACATGACCTCGCCGGGCAGCTCCTTGCGCATCGCCACCAGCTGTTCGGCGACGCCCATCAGAATCGCCGTATGCGCGTCGTGGCCGCAGGCGTGCATGACGCCGACCGTCTCGCCGTTGTACTGCGCGGTCACCTTCGAGGCAAAGGGCAGCTCCACCTGCTCGGTCACCGGGAGTGCGTCCATGTCGGCGCGTAGCGCGATGCGCGGGCCGGGCCGGCTTCCCTTGAGGATGGCGACCACGCCAGTGCCGCCAAGCGTGCGCGGCTGCAGGCCGAGCCGGCGCAGGTGCTCGGAAACCAGCTTCGAGGTACGGAACTCCCGGTTACTGAGTTCGGGATGCTGGTGGAGGTCGCGCCGCCAGGCGATCACCTTGGCATCGATCGGATCGACCGCAGTCGACGGGGCCTGGGCGGTCGCAGTGGACGGAGTCGCGACCGCGGCGAGCAGCACGGACAGCAGGCAGGTGGTGGTCAGGCGCATGCGCAATTCCCGGCGGGCTTAAGGGCGGTGTTCCATGGCAAGGTACTGTGCGCTGCGCATTTCCACCAGCCGCGAACTGGTGCGCTCGAACTCGCGCTCGTGGCGGCGGCCCTGGTACAGCGAGAACGGATCGACGGCGGCGCTGAGCAGCAGGTTGACGTGGCGGTCATAGAACTCATCGACCAATTGCACGAAGCGCAGCGCCGGGTCTTCCTTCGACCCATCCAGGCGCGGCACGTTCGACAGCAGCACGGTATGGAAATCGCGCGCCAGCTCGATGTAGTCGGCGGCCGAGCGCGGCCCTTCGCAGACGCTGGCGAAAGCGAACCAGGCGACGCCGTCGGCGATCGCCTTGGCCTGGATCTGGCGGTCGTTGATCGCGATGCTCGCCGGCTCCGGCGCGCGCCCGGCGCGGCGCTGGAAATGCGCTGCGAGCGCGGATTCCGCCACAGCGCCGAGCGGCGTGAGGTAGGTTTCCGCCTGCGTGAGCTGGCGCAGGCGGTAGTCCTGCGCGCTGTCGAGCTTGCGCACGCGGCAGTGGCCTTCGATCAGCGCGATGCAGGGCAGGAAGCTGGCCCGCTGCAGGCCGTCGCGATACAGCTCGGCCGGCGGGATGTTGGAGGTGGTGAGCAGGGTGACGCCACGTACCTCGACCAGTTGTTCGAGCAGGCGGCCGAGGATCATCGCGTCGCCGATATCACCGACGAAGAATTCGTCAAGCAGCAGCACGCGCAGGTCCTGCGCCAGCTCCCTGGCGACCACGCTGAGGGTATCGGCGGTGTCCGGTGGCAGCGCGCGCAGGCGCCTGTGCACCTCGCCCATGAAGCGATGGAAGTGCCAGCGCTGGCGCGGCAGCGTGCCGAGGCTGTCGAACAGCAGGTCCGCCAGCAGCGTCTTGCCGCGGCCGACCGATCCCCACAGGTACAGGCCGCGCACTGCTCCCGGTTCGCGAAAGCGCGCGGCGAAACGATCGAGCAGCGAATCGGGTTGCGCCGCGAGCAGTTCGGCACGCAGGGCATCCAGCTCCGGCAGCAGCGCCTGTTGCACGGCATCGGCCTGCCAGCGGCCGTCTTCGACGCCGTGCGCGTAAGCGGCGGAGGGCGCGACGCCGGAGGGCGTGGACACGCGGCGGCCTACGGCGCCAGGCGCGGCGGCGGCAGGTGCTTGCGCACGCCGTTCTTGATCGCGCCGCGCAGGTCGAGCAGGTGGCGATGGAAGAAGTGCCCGGTGTCGGGCATGCGCACGATGGTCGGTGCGGGATCCAGACTGGTGGCCCAGTCGAACACGGCGCGGGCGCTGACGATTTCGTCGGCCTCGCCCTGCACCAGCAGCCACGGGCACGGCGGCGGCAGCACGCCGGTGAAATCACGCAGGCCGACCGGCGGCGCGATGCTGATCATCTGCCGGACCGGCAGTTGCCGGGCGGATTGCAGCGCCACCCAGGCGCCAAAGGAGAATCCGCCAAGCCACAGATCGGCATCGGGCTGCGCGGCGCTGGCCCAGCGCGCAACAGCGAGCATGTCGAGCACTTCGCCGCGGCCATTGTCGAACTCGCCCTCGGACTGGCCGACGCCGCGGAAATTGAAACGCACCGCGGCGATGCCCGACTCGACCAGGGCGCGCGCGGCCATGGTCACCACCTTGTTGAACATACTGCCGCCTTCGGGCGGGTTGGGATGGGCCAGCACGGCGACGCCGCGCCGCGCCTCGTGCGCGGGCGGCAGGTCGACCGCGACTTCCAGCAGGCCAGCA
Source organism: Gammaproteobacteria bacterium (assembly GCA_031431355.1). Taxonomy (GTDB): domain Bacteria; phylum Pseudomonadota; class Gammaproteobacteria; order Xanthomonadales; family Xanthomonadaceae; genus Arenimonas. Next base: position 9,876 of record JANPDF010000146.1, on the reverse strand, counting down.
GGCCCCGGCAACAGCACGCTACCGCTGCTGTCGGGAAACGTCGGCGAGGGCGTGGGCACGGGGCTCATGCCGGGATCATAGCCGCTGCAACTGGAAGCCGAGCAGGATCGGATCGTGGTCGGAGGCGCGGTAGGGATCGCCGTCGGCATCATGCAGGTAGTCGAAGCGTTCGGGCTCGTCGCTGTTGTTGTGCCACTCGGCGGCGCCGCGCAATCGCGCTGCCATGGCCGCATCGAGCAGGGCGTGGTCGAGCCGCCCGGCCTGGCCGTCGAACACGAACGAGTACGCCGGCATGACCCGGGCCAGCGCAAAGGCATCCTGCCAACCGGCGGCGCGAATCAGGCGCACCGGATCTTCCATCGCATTCGCGTTCAAGTCGCCGAGGATCAGCCTGGGTGCGGCGCCTGATCGGGTCGGGTCGCCGGCAAGCCATTGCAACAGGCGACTTGCCGATTGCACGCGCACCGCGTTCCAGCAACCGTACCCCCTGTCGGCATCGTCGCCGGTGGCCTGGTCGGGCTCGCGGCCGCAACCCTTGGACTTGAAGTGATTGGCGACCACGACGAACTCGGGACCGGACCCGGCGCGAAACGCCTGCGCCAGCGGAACCCGTGATCGGCCGGCGAACGGTCCACCGGTCAGCGCCGCCGCCGCGCGGCGCGGGCGCACGCGGTCGCCGCGATAGATCATCGCCACGCGGATCGCGTCATCGCCCAGCTTCGGACCGGCGTCAATCAGCCGGAAGTCCCGCGCCGGGCCGGCGGCATTGAGCGCCGCGACGAACTGGGCCAAGGTCGAATTCGGCCCGGAGCCGTCGTTCTCCACTTCCATCAAAGCCGCCACGTCCGGCGCCAGCGCCTGCACCATCGCCACCAGCTTGCGTTGCTGCACCTGATAGAGCTCGTACGATGGCGCGCCACGCTCGCCCGGAAAGCCGCCGCCACGGCCGTCGCCATTGAACAGGTTGTGCAGGTTGAGGCCGGCGATGCGCAGGTCGCCGGCCACCGCCGGGGCGCGCGGCCGGGGCGGCTGCCGAATCTGCAACGGCGCGGTGAGTTGCAGGCGATAGCGGCCGCGCCGCTGGTCGAGTACGCCGGTGACCTTGCTCAGCACACTGCCGGCGCGCAGCGGGTGGGCGTCATCGAGTCCGTCCCGGAGGAACCACAACGGCGGGTTCTTGCTGACCATGTTGTCATCGAGTAGCAGCGTCCGGCGCGCGTTGTCGGCCGCGAGCGCCGCTGCGGCCGGGCCGGGGGCCTGTTGCTCGGTCGGCTGGAACAGGCGCCCGTCGAAACTTGCGGCGAGCTCGCCGTAGGCTGACAGTCCGTCGTTGCCGGACACGGTCAGTGGTGCTGAGACCTGCAAGAGCATGCCCTCGAAGCGCTCCCAGTCGCGCACCGATACCGGTGGCGAGGCGACCAGTGTCGGCGCCAGCGGGCCGTGACCGATCACCTCAATCACGGTGTCGGTGAGCATGGTCAGGCTGTCGCCAGCACTGCCTTGCTCGGTCACGCGCCCGGAGGCGCGAATCCGGTCGCCAGGCCGCAGGCGCGGTTCGCGATCACCCACGTGCTCGATGAACAGACCATCGGCTGTGGCTGGATCGCCATCGCCGCGTTCGGATTGCACAAATACGCCACCGAGTCCGCTGGCAAACGCGCCGACCACGATGGCTTGGACGCTGACCTGCTGGCCGATGCGTCCGCTACGCAGTCCGCGGCCCTGGATGTCGCCGATGTCGCGCAGCCCGGGAACCGGAACGTCCAGGCCTGCCGCGCCTCCACCCTGGTCGGCAGCCACCAGCGCGGGCGGCGTCGCCTGGCAGGCGGCGAGCAGGCCGGCGGCGCACAACGCCGCCAGCAGTCGTTGCCGCCGGTGAATCCCAGCGGGCAGGCGCATGGTACTTACTTGAGCTGCGTCAGCATCCAGTCAACGGTGGCTTTGACTTGTTCATCGGTCAGCGCCGGATTACCGCCGCGCGCCGGCATCACGCCACCGGCCGGACCGGTATAACCGTTGATGGCATGCGCATGCAGCGTGTCCATGCCCTGCGCGATGCGCGCGCTCCACGCGGCTTTCTCCAGTTTTGGCGCCTGGGCAACGCCCGCGGTGTGGCAACCGGTGCACAGGTTGCCGAAGATCACCGAGCCGTCGAGACTGCCGCCATAGGCGACCTGGCCCTTCGCGGCCTCGGCGGCGGCGCTGGCAGCGGCCGCCTGCGCGGCGGCGCCGGTGGCGCCGGCGAATACCGCGCCCACCGGCTGGATGCGCGACAGCGTGGCGGCGATGGCGGTGCGATTGGGCTGGGCCGGCTTCAACCCATTGATGTAGATGCCGAGCAGGATCAACGCGAAGGTGATCGCGACCAGGAAACCGATGACCTGGGAAAAATGCTTGAGGAAAACGAGATCGTAGTTGCGCACAGTCAATCCGTGCGGGCCGGAGCCCGAAGATGCGAAGTCGGGGATTATATCGGCCGCCCCACCCCCAGCGGAAGCGCGTCGCTTGACCGCGAGGGCCAGTTGCGTGGTAATCGGCCCATGCTTGCCTGCAGCGACATGCGTCCGTGACCGGCAGTCCGGCCAGCGACGGCTGGCTCGCGCCGCGCGCTTTGGACTCCCTGCGGGCCCGGCTGGCGTTGACCACGCTGTATTCGCTAGGCTGGGTGGTGCTGATGTGGGCATCGCAAGGCTTGTGGTTCCTGCCGGCGGGATGGCGCCTGGGCGCGCTCTGGGTGACCCCCAGCCGGCATTGGGCCTGGCTCGCGGTTGGCGAATGGCTGGCGCTGGCGGCGATGACCAGCCATGGCGGACGCGACGCGCTCAGCTGGGACTTCGTCGCCCTGAACATGTTGCCCTGGTTCATCTACGCCGGCGTGGTGCGCCTGGTGCGCGGCCCCCAGGCGGAGTCGCGGATCGATGACCCCCGGCGGATGCTGCTGCTGCTGGGCAGCGGCATCGCCAGCGCCGCGCTGGTCTCGCCGGTCCTGCAGGCCTTCATCCATGCCGATGCCGGCGCCAGCATGGCCGGGATATTCGCCTTCATCTACGGCGACATCGTCGCCCAGCTGGTGTTGGCGCCGCTGCTGGTGCTGTTCCTGCACTCAAGTCCAACGCGATTCCTCGACGCCGAGCTTTGGATAGACCTCGGCGTGCAGTCGCTGTTGTCGCTGACCGTGTTCTGGCTGATCAGGCAGCGGCTGGATCTGGCGCCGTACCTGCTGCTGCTGGCGTTCGCGCCCATCTTTTTCGTGGCCTTCCGGCGCGGCTGGGAAGGCGCGGCGATCTCCGTGGCCCTGGTCGGCGCATTGGTTGCGCTGCTGATACGCCTGAACATGGCCGCGGTGGACGTGCGCGCGCTGCAGTTGGCGCTGGCTGTGGTCGGAGGCGGCGGGCTGGTGCTGGGCGCGGCCAGCAGCGACCTGCGTCGCAGCAACGAGCGGCTCTCGCTTCGGCACCGCGAGCTGGCGCAGATGAATCGCTCGCTGACCGAGGCAGCCGCGGAGTTGCGCAGCGTCAGCCAGCGCCTGGTCCGGCTTGAGGAGCAGGGTCAGCGCGAACTGGCCGGCGAACTCGACTATGAGATTGGCCGCTCCATCCACGCGCTGAGCACACGCATCAGCCTGGCGTTCCGCGACATTCGCGACGAGCAGATGCTGCGCCTGCTGGAATCGGTGCGCGAACAGGTGCGCGAAATGCAGGAGAGCCTGCGCCGGGTCTTGCGCCAGTTGCGGCCGCAGGTGCTCGACACCCACGGCCTGCGCGAAGCGATCGGCTTCGGGCCACTGCGCGACATGCTCGAAGAGGCTGGCATCGGTTACGACACCGCCTTCTACGGCCGAGTGGAAGCCTTGCATGACGATGCCCAGACCACCGTTTACCGGATCTGTCAGGCGGCCGTCCGCGAGGCCTGCCGGAGCCAGGGAAATCGGCGTGTGCTGGTGCGGATAGATGTCGGCCCGGGCAACGGCCAGCGGCTGGAAGTGCAGATCCAGATCGACATCGAAGCCTCGCAGTTCCTCGATTTCCCGTTCGAGACGCATCCGCTCGCGGCGATCACCGACCGGGTGTTGGCGCAGCAGGGCGAATACTGGATCGAACCGCTGACTCCCGGGGTCCGCCACAAGGTCCGTTTCGAGGAGGACCCTTCGGCGTTGCTGTAAGGCTGTCGCGGCGCCTGCGACAACCTTTGCGGCATCATGTGCCGATGCCCGTCGCCCCCGCAGTTCCTGCGTTCACCCTCTATCACGGCAACGACCTGGAGCTGCTCGCCGGCCTGCTCGCCGGCCAGCTGGCACGACCGGTCGCCGGTCGCCCGCTGCTGGAACCGGATACCGTGCTGATCCCGCAGCCGGCGATGCGCCGCTGGCTGCAGAAGACGCTGGCCGAGACCCACGGCATCGCCGCCAACCTGCGCTTCCTGGCGCCGGGCGAGTTCGTTGCCGAGGCGCTCGACGCCAATGTGCCGGGCGCTGGCGATGCGGTGGTCGGCGACGCCGAGACTTTGCGCTGGCGACTGTGGTCGGTGCTGACAGCGCCCGGGCTGCTCGACGATCCGGTGTTTGCGCCGCTGCGGCCGCTGCTGGCGGGCGACGCGCCGGCGCTCGCGGCGTGGACGCTCAGTGCTGAACTGGCCGCCGCCTTCGAGAAGTACCAGGCGTGGCGGCGCGACTGGCTGCGCCGCTGGGACCGCGGCGCCGATCGCGACGACTGGCAGGCCGAGCTATGGCGGCGCGCGACCCACCGCCTGGGCCACCGCGGCAAGCGGCTCGATGTCTATCTGTCACGCTTCGATGGCGAAGCCGATGGTCGGCCGGCCGGACTGCCGCCGCGGGTATTCGCCTTTGCCTGCCAGAACGTTTCGCCAGACGTGTTGCGGGTGATCGGTTCGAGCGCCCGCGCCGGCGCACTGCATTTCTTCTTCCTCTCGCCAGTCGCGGGCTGGTGGGGCGACCTGCAAACCGCGCGCGAACGCCTGCACGCCGATCCCGACGCGGTCTTCGATGACGAGGAGAATCCGCTGCTACGCGCCAATGGCGCCGCCGGCCGGGATTTCGTGCGGACCCTGTTTTCCTACGAGGTGGTGCACCCGGCCGACGACTTTCCGCTGTACGTGGCACCCGATCCGATAACCCGCACCGGCCTGTTGCATCGCCTGCAGCGCGACCTGCTTGCCCGGTGTCCGCTGCCGGCGGCCGATGACAAAACGCTGCCCGTTTTCGCCAGCGCCGGTCGCGATGACGCCAGCCTGCAGGTCCATTCCTGCCACACGCGGCTGCGCGAAGTGCAAGTGCTGCACGACCAGCTGCGCCATCTGCTGGAAACCGATCCCGATCTGCAGCCGCGCGACATCGCCGTGCTCACGCCGGACATCGACGCCTACGCCGCACACGTGCAGGCGGTATTCGGCGGCAACAACGGCGCGTTGCAACAGATTCCATTCGCCCTGGCCGACACCAGCGCGCTGGCGACGCAGCCGGTGGCCGAAGCCTTCCTCAGCCTGCTCGCCCTGCCCAACGCGCGCTTCACCGCCAACGAAGTGCTCGACCTGCTGCGCGTGCCGGCGATTGCGCAGCGCCTGCAGCTGGAGGAGGCCGATTTCGAGCAGCTGGTTTTCTGGTTGCGCGAGGCGGGCGCGCGCTGGGGTCTCGATGCCGCCCACCGCAACGCCCACGGCGCGCCCGCGGAGCCGGCGTACACCTGGGCTTGGGCGATCGATCGACTGCTGCTCGGCCACGCCAGCGGGCGCGGCGATAGTGTCGCCGGCGTCGCGCCCTGGCCGGAACTGGAAGGCAGCAGCGTCGCCACCCTGGACGCCTTGCTGCAAGGCCTGCACCGACTCGCCGCCTTGCAGCGCGACCTCGGCGGCGAGCATCCAGCGGCGCGCTGGCAAGAGTTGCTGTCGCAGGCCATCGACGAGCTGTTCGCCGAACATCCGCTCGATCCGTGCGATCGGCGCGCGCTGGAGTCCTTGCGCGGCCTGGTCGCGCGCTTTGGCCGGCAAACCCGCGAAGCCGCCGTGCAGTCGCCGCTGCCGCTTGCCGTCGTGCGTGCCTGGTTTGCGTCGGCGCTCGCCGACAGCGATCCGCGCCAGCCATTCCTGACCGGCGGCGTCACCTTCGGGCGGATGGTGCCGATGCGGCTGGTGCCGTTCAAGGTGATCTGCCTGCTGGGCATGAACGATGGCGATTTCCCGCGCCGCGATCCACCCGGCGGACTGAATCGACTGGCTGCCGAGCTCGCCGGCAATCGCCGCCAGCTCGGTGACCGCTCCATCCGCGACGACGATCGCGGGTTGTTCCTGCAGTTATTCGCCGCCGCGACGCAAACCTTCTATCTCAGTTACCTCGGACAGGATCCGCGCAGCGGCGAGTCGCAGCCGCCGTCCGTGCTGGTGTCCGAATTGCTCGACGTGGCGGCGCGCTATTTCCGGAATGCTGGCGAGGCGCGCGCCGGATTTACCGTCAGGCACGCACTGCAGCCATTCACCGCCGCGGCATTCGGCGGCGACGACCGCCGCCGGCTCAGCTATCAGGCGCATTGGCGGCCGGGTGCCGACGCGACATTGCAGGCACGGCAGCCGATGCCGCGCTTCGCTGGCGAACTGCCGGCACCGACGGCGCAAGCCGAACCGCGATTGGTGACCCGAGCCGGATTGTTTCGCGCGCTCAGCAATCCGTCGCGCGAATTCCTCAGCCACCGGCTCGGACTGCGGCTGCCCGAGCGGCGCGAACGCTTGCCCGATGCCGAACCCTTCGACAGCCACGACGGCCTGCATCGCTACGCGCTGACCCAACGCGTGTTCGACGCGGCGCTAGCCGGAGATGCCGACAACGTTGACGCGCTGTTCCGCCGATTGCTCGCCGAAGGCCTGGTCGCGCCCGCCGCCGCCGGCGCACAGGAGGTCGCCGCCGTGCTTGCCCGGTTGGCGCCGGCGGTGCAGGCCTGGCGCGACTGGGGCGACGCGCCGGCGCGCGCGCTGCCGTACGACCTCGAGCTTGGCGCGTTCACCTTGTCCGGTTCGCTGCCGCGCGTGCACGGCAACCAGTTGCGCCAGTTCAGCGCCAGTGACGGTCACGGCAAGAACCTGCTCGGCCTTGGCATCGATGCGCTGGTCTGGTCGGCGCTGGGCGAGACCGGCACGATCCGGCGCGTGCTCGGTGATGCGCGGCCCGTTGAAGTGCCGGCGCTGCCGGCGGACGATGCCCGCACCCGCCTGCACGAGCTGTTGCAAGTGATGACCAAAGCGCAGGCTCGGGCGCTGCCATTCATGCCCAAGGCAGGCTACGAGTTCCACAAGAATGAGGGCGAGCGCGCCTGGCGCTGCGCACGCGATGCGTGGAACGGAAATTTCGGCGAGGGTCGCGATCCGTGGGTGCGGTTGGCGCTGCGCGGCGCCGATCCATTCGGCGACGACGACGCGTGCGCCCGCGAGGAATTCGCCACGCTATCGGTGCGCATCTTCCGGGCGCTGCCAGGCACGCTGGTCACGGAGCACGGGCCATGACTGCGCTCGACGATCTAGGATTGCGCATCCCGATCGGCGGCGTGCAGCTGATCGAGGCCAGCGCCGGCACCGGCAAGACATTCACCCTGGCCACGCTGTATGCGCGCCTGGTGATCGAGCAGCGCCTGCCGGTGTCGACCATCCTGGCGGTGACCTTCACCGAGGCCGCGACCCGGGAACTGCGCGAACGCCTGCGGGCACGGCTGCTGCTCGCGCAACGCCTGGTCGAGCTGCGCGCCGACCCCGACGACACTAGCGACGAGGACGAGGAAACGCGGCTGACACGCCGACTGGTCGAAGCGGCGATCCTGGACGAAGGCGAGCATGCATTGCGTCGCCGTCTGCGCCGCGCCGCGGAGCAGATGGACCTGGCGCCGATCCACACCATCCATGGCTTCTGCCGGCGCGCGCTCGCCGACCATGCGCTCGAGGCGGGGCAGCCGGTATTCGAGCGCGAGTTGCTGCAGAACGAAGCGTCGCTGCGTCGCGAAGTCGCGCTCGAGTTCTGGCGGCGTCAGTCTCGCGATGAGGACAGTGCGCGCACGCTGGTCGCCGTCTGGAACTCGCCGGAAGCACTTGCCGCGAGCTCGCGCGACCTGCTGGCGCTGGAGGTGCTGCTTCCGGAGCCGCGTGCGGTCGACGACCGTGCGCTGGTCGCCTTGCGGGCGGCGCGGAGCGCACTCGCCGATGCCTACCGCCGTCACGGCGATGAAGCGCGCGAATTACTTCGCCAGGCGGCCGCAGACAAGGTCGTGCATGGCACCTACGTGAAGGACGCGGCGGTGGATCCGGTCTGGCGGGCGCTGGACGCCTGGCTGGCGGGTTCCGCCGACGGCGATCCGGCGACGGAAAAGCTGGGCAACTACGCCAGTAGTTTCCTGCACAAGTGGACCAACAAGACTGCCAAGCTTCCGACGCCGGCCTCGCCGCTGTTCGACGCCATCGAGACCTGGCAGCACTGCTGGATCGAGCAGGGCGCGGTCGAGCAGCAGCAACGCATCGCCATGGTCCACGCGGCGCGCGCCTTCGCCCTGGCGCGTATGAATGCACTCAAGCGCGAACGCGGCCTGCTCGGATTCGACGACATGATCCGCGGCGTGTCCGACGCGCTGGCGGGCCCATCCGGCGAGGATTTCGCGCGCCGGCTGCAGCAGCAGTACTCGATCGCGCTGGTGGACGAATTCCAGGACACCGACGCGCGCCAGTGGGCGATTTTCCGGCGCCTGTTCGCGCAGCCGATGTCGGCAGCGGAGACGGCCGGCGCGCCACGCGCGTTATTCCTGATCGGCGATCCCAAGCAGGCGATCTACCGCTTCCGCGGTGGCGACGTATTCGCCTATCTCGCGGCGGCGGATACCGCCAGCGACCAGCATCGCCTGCAACGCAACTTCCGTTCGCGTCCACTGGCCCTAAAGGCGGTGCAGGCGCTGTTCGGGCTGTCCGGCGCGGATGCATTCGCGCAGCCGGGCATCGCGTTCGAGCCGGTGAGCGCGGGCGCGCGCTGCCGGGACGAACACCTCCTGCTGGACGGCAACCCGGCCGCCGCACTCAACGTGCTACTGCCGGTGGACGGCGGCGACGACGGTGTCGAGGCCGCCCGCGCGCGCGCCACTGACGCCTGCGTCGCCAGCATCCACGGGCTGCTGGCAGCCGGCCTGGCCGGCACAGCGCGACTGGTCGATCGCCAGGGCATTGCGCGAGCGGTCGAGCCACGCGACATCGCCGTGCTGGTCGAAGCCAACCGCGACGCCGAGCGCGTCCAGCGCGCCCTGTCCATGGCCGGCATCCCCAGCGTCGCCGCCGGTCGCAGCAGCCTGTACCAGACCGAGGAAGCGGAGCACCTGTGCTGGCTGCTGGCCGCGCTGATGGCACCGGGTGACGACCAGCGGCTGCGCGCCGCCCTCGCCGCGCCCTTGTTCGGCCTCGACGCGGCGGCGCTGGCCGCGTTCGAGCTGCACGAATCGCAGCACCGGCTCTGGCAGGACCGCCTGCAGCACTGGCAGCAACGCGTGCAGCGATTTGGGCCGATGGCCTTGCTGGGCGAGATCTGCGCCGAGCAGGCGCCGCGCCTGTTGGGCCTGCCCGACGGCGAGCGCCGGCTCAGCAACTACCTGCAGTTGGCCGAGGAACTGCAGTGCGCCGACGCGCACACACTCGGGCCGGCCGGCCTGCTGGGCGAACTGGAGCGGCGCATCGAAGACGCCGACAGCGCCAATGATGCCGAGTTGCTGCGGCTGGAATCGGATGCCGATCGCGTTCGCATCCTGACCCTGCACATGAGCAAGGGCCTTCAGTTCGAGCTGGTGTACCTGCCGTTCGTCGCCACAGTTGGCGCCGAGCGCAATGCCAGCGTGCCAGCCATGGTCCGCT
>JANPDF010000145.1:0-3172 GCA_031431355.1 Gammaproteobacteria bacterium | reverse complement strand
CACTGCTGCGGGCCAATCCGGATGCCTTTGCCAATGACAACATCAACTTGCTCAAGCGTGGCGCGGTATTGCGCGTGCCTGGGCAGGAAGAGATCAACCGGCTTTCGGCAGAGCAGGCGGCCGCGCTGGTGAGCCAGCAGGCGATTGCCTGGCGCTCGCCGCGCCAGCCCGTACCCCAGCCGGAAGAGAACATCGCCGAAGCCGCGCCGGCGCCCCCGGCCAAGCCCGCTGCCGTCCCCCCTGCACCCAAGGCAAGTCCGCCGCGCGTGGCGGCGACTCGCCCGGCACGCGGCCCGTCGCGGCTCGAGATCACGCCACCCTCCGGCAACAAGGCGGCCCGCGGGGCGCAGTCTGGTGCCGCGGCCGGCGCCGGTGGAACCGAATTGCGGGCCGAGTTGGCCCAGGCCCGAGAAGACCTCGCGGCGCGAACGTCGGAAGTGGCTGAGCTGAGATCGCGGGTCGTCGACCTGGAGAAACAGGATTCAGATCGCCAGCGGCTGCTCGATCTGCAAAACAGCCAGTTGAAGGAATTGCAAGATCGGCTCAAGCAGATGGAGGCGGAGCAGGCAGCTGCCACTGCCGCCGCAGCCAACCCGGCGCAGCCCGGCCAGGCACCGGTCGCCACGCTGGATGCGGCCCCGGCCGCAGCCTCGCCCGGCGCGCCGGAAAGCGTCCCGAAGGAACCGGCACCGGAAAACGCCGCCGCGACAGCGCCCGCGACGCTGGAAAAACCGTGGTACATGAATCCGGTGATCTGGGTCGGCGGTCTGTTGCTGGTCCTTGGTGGCCTGGTCCTGGCCTTGCGCCGTTCCAAGCCTGCAGCGGCCGATGGCGACGGAGTAGCCCCGATGCGCCTGTCGGACGATGAGGCGCTGCGCGCCAGCATCGCCAAGACTCGCCAAGCGGCCGAGAAAATCGTGCCAGCGCCGGCGGCGTCATCCCCGGTCACGCCGGTGGTCCTCGCCGCGCCGTCCAAGTCCGTCGATGCGACTGACCTGGCGCTGCAAGCCTTGAAGGATGCCGTGAAGGCGCGGCCGCAGGATCTCGAAGCACACCTCAGCCTGCTTCGCTTCTATCACTCGCGCGGCAACGCCGTCGAGTACGAGGTCGCTGCACAGGCGATGCGCGCGCAACTGCCAACGACGATGGATCCGCGCTGGCGGGAGGCAGTCATCATGGGTGCGTCGTTGTTGCCCGGGCAGGCCTTGTTCAGCCAGGCGGGCTGGAATTCGCCGCGATTCAACGAAGCCGAGGCAGTAGCGGCCAAGCCTGTCGCCCCGCCGTCGATTGCGCCATCTGTTCCCGCCGCACCCGCCGCACCCGCCGCACCACCAGCGCCAGCGGCGCCAGCGGCGCCGCGCGCTCCAGCTGCAGCGCCGCCGCCAGCCCCTCGCGTGGCACCGCCGCCTGCCGCGGCTCCGGTGGTCGTGGCAACGCCGAAAGTGCGCGTGTTCGAGCCACCGGCGGAGGAGGTGATCAACATGACCGATGTCATGCCTGACCGGCCCGCCGCCAGCCCGAGCGTTGCCCAGGACGCCGACAGCGACAATCCCTTCGGTGATTTCAGTGCGCCCAACAACGACATCCATCGCAGCGAAGCGCAGATGGCGGTCGAGGATGAAGCGAGCGCGACCCGGATCGAGCTGGCCAAGGCCTATCTCGCGATTGGCGACCTGGAGGGCGCGCGCAGCATGCTTGAGGAAGTGCTGGCAGAGGGTGGGCCGACTGCACAGTCCGAAGCCGCTCGCATCCTCAAGGAAATCGGCTGACCTCCCCCACTGGCACTGCCACCCCGAACAGAGCTGGGCCGGGGAAACCCGGCCCTTCGTCTTCAACAAGCATGCGCTACGCACTCGGCATCGAATACGACGGCAGCAGTTTCCTGGGCTGGCAACGCCATGGCAACGGACCGACCGTGCAGGCGGCGGTCGAGTCAGCGCTCAGTTACGTAGCCAACGCTACTGTGACGGTCGTCTGCTCGGGCCGGACCGATGCTGGCGTGCATGCTGCGTGCCAGGTCGTCCACTTCGACAGCGACGCGCGACGCGATCCGCGCGCATGGGTGATGGGCAGCAACACGCAACTGCCCGGCGACGTCCGCGTGTTGTGGTGCCGCCAAGTGGCGGATGGATTTCACGCGCGCTACGCGGCACGTGCGCGAAGCTATCGTTATCGGATACTCAACCGGATGATTCCCCCCGCCATGCAACGCCAGTTCCTCAGTTGGGAACGCCTGCCGCTCGATGCCGAGGCCATGGACCGCGCGGCGCTGCCACTTCTGGGCGAGCACGACTTCAGCGCATTTCGAACCTCGCAGTGCCAGGCCAAGCATCCGGTTAGGACGCTGCAAGCGATCAGCGTGGTCCGCGACGGCGAACAGGTGATCATCGACGTACAGGCCAACGCTTTCCTGCATCACATGGTGCGCAACATCGTCGGCAGCCTGATCCCGGTCGGCCGCGGTGAGAGGGACGAAGCCTGGCCGACGCAGTTGTTGGCAGGCAGGGATCGCAACGTTGCCGGCCCTACGGCGCCCGCGGCTGGGCTGGTGTTCGTCGGCCCGCGTTTCGCCAACGAGTGGAACCTGCCAGACATGGTGACCCTATGACCCGCACCCGGGTCAAATTCTGTGGACTGACCCGTGCCGGTGATATCCGACTTGCCTGTGAGCTGGGTGTGGATGCGCTCGGCTTCGTGATGGTGCGCGAAAGTCCCCGACATTTGTTCGCCTCGCAGCTCGCCGGATTGCGCTCGGCCGTATCGCCGATGGTTGAGGTAGTGGCACTATTCATGAACCCGCGCGGCAGCGAAGTCCTCGATGCCATTCGTCGCTTGCGCCCGACGCTGCTGCAATTCCACGGCAGCGAAACCGATGCGTTCTGCCGCAGCTTCGGGCTGCCGTTCCTGAAGACGCTGCCGATGGGCGCGGGATCAACCGACCCGGTGTCGGTGGCGAGGCGATTCCCTTCAGCGCAGGCATTCCTGTTAGACGGCCACGGCCCGGGGCAATCGGGAGGCAACGGCATCACCTTCGACTGGGGACTGGTGCCGCGGCTGGGCCGGCCGGTGTTGCTGGCCGGCGGACTGGACGCCGGCAATGTGGGCGAAGCGATTGCCCAGGTGCGGCCCTTCGGTGTGGACGTCAGCAGCGGCATCGAGGCGGCACCCGGCG
>JANPDF010000144.1:0-23697 GCA_031431355.1 Gammaproteobacteria bacterium | reverse complement strand
TCGGCGCTGGTTGGCGGCCTGCCTGCCACCGGGGCGATCGCGCGCACTGCCACCAACATCCGCGCCGGTGGCCAGACGCCGGTCGCCGGCATGCTGCATTCCCTGCTGATCCTCGCTTTCATCCTGGGCCTGTCTGGTTTGGCCAGTTACGTGCCGATGCCGGCGCTGGCCGGCGTTCTGGTGGTGGTCGCCTGGAACATGAGCGAGCACAAGCATTTTCGCTACACGCTGTCGGCGCCCAAGGGCGACCGCGCCGTTCTGCTGGCCACGTTCGCGCTCACGGTGCTGGTCGACCTGACGACTGCCATTGAAGTCGGCATGGTGCTTGCCGCGTTCGTGTTCATGGTGCGCATGGCCGACGTGGTCGAAGTCAGTTCCGGCATCAAGCTGGTGGACGAGGAACTCGAGGAAAACGGCGGTGGCAACGGCGAAAACAACCAGCGCGCGAGGTTGCCCAAGGGCGTGGAAGTGTTCCAGATCGCGGGCCCGCTATTCTTCGGCACGTCGAACCGGCTGGACAATTTGCTCGACCAGTTCCTGAAGCCGCCGAAGGCGTTCATCCTGCGCATGCGGCTGGTCCCGATCATCGATGCCAGCGGCGTCCATGCGCTTAACGAACTCGCCCAGCGCTGCCACCATCGGGGCATCGTGCTGATCATCTCCGGCCTGCAGCCCCAGCCCAAGCGGGTGGCCGAGAAAATGAACCTGCAACCACGCCCCGGCGAACTGTTCTTCGTCGAAGATTTCGAAGCCGCCCTCGCCTTGGCGGGCACTCTCATTCAAAGGGCGGCCGCGGACGCTCAATCCGGTCAATGAAACGACCCAGGCCGAAAGCTCACCAGCGCGCGAATTGCGCCCTGACCATCGCCGGCTCGGACTCTGGCGGCGGCGCCGGCATCCAGGCCGACCTCAAGACCTTTGCTGCACACGGCGTGCACGGATTGTCCGCCATCGCCGCGTTGACCGCGCAGAACACGCGCGGCGTCAGCGCCGTCAGCGTGCCGCCCGTGGTCTTCCTGCGCGCGCAGATCGACGCCTGCTTCGAAGACTTCCGGATCGGCGCGGTCAAGATCGGCATGCTTGCAAACTCGCGGGTGATCAATGCCGTGGCCGATGCGCTCGAAGCCTGGCAACCAGGGTTGGTCGTGCTCGACCCGGTCATGGTCGCCAGTTCCGGCGCCAGCTTGCTGCAGCCGTCGGCGCTCAAGGCCTTGCGTACCCGACTGCTGCCACTAGCCACCGTGATCACCCCGAACATTCCCGAAGCTGAATTGCTGCTCGGGCATGCCATCGCCGACGATGACGCGGCCGAAGCCGCGCTGGTCGAGTTGCTCGGGATGGGCGCGGCCGCCGTGCTGTTGAAGGGCGGACACCTGGAAGGGAAGGAAATGACCGACCGCCTGGATGACGGCGCCCAGCTGCACGAGTTCGTGCACGCGCGCCTGGCGGTGGAAGGTCACGGCACCGGATGCACCCTCGCCTCGGCCATCGCGGCCAACTTGTGCCTGGGCCTGTCCCTGCCGGACGCCTGCGGGGACGCCACGAATTACGTCCACGGCGCGCTGGCCGCAGCCTATCGGCCCGGGCGCGGCAAGCTTTCGGTGCTCGATCATTTCTGGCAACGGGGCAAAAACCGCTAGACTCCTCCCATCCCAGCACTGCTTTGGAGATCTCGATGCGCAGCGGCAACCCGGCCCTCGGCCAGAACACCTTCCTAGATATCGGCTCCGGTCGCGTGGTCGGCGACCAGGCCATGACCCTCAATGGCACGGTCAACAAGACCGGGCTGTTGTTGCTGCTGATCGTGATCAGCGCGTCGTACACCTGGAGCCTGTTCAACGGCGGCGCGGGCGCAGGGGCAGTCATGCCCTACCTGCTCACCGGTGCGATCGGCGGACTGATCGTCGCCTTGGTCACCGTGTTCAAGAAGCAATGGGCGCCAGTGACCGCGCCGGTGTATGCACTGCTGGAAGGCCTTTTCCTCGGCGGCATCTCGGCGATGATGGAACTGCGTTTTCCCGGCATCGTGCAGCAGGCCGTCATCCTGACCTTCGGTACCCTGGGTGCCTTGCTGATGGCCTATCGCAGCGGGCTGATCCGCGCCACCGAAAACTTCAAACTCGGGGTGGTCGCCGCCACGGGCGGTATTTTCCTGCTGTACCTGGTCAACATCGTGATGGGCTTCTTCGGCCACTCGATCGGCTTCATCCACAACAGCGGCTGGATGGGCATCGCCTTCAGCGCATTCGTGGTCGTGGTCGCCGCGCTGAACCTCGTCCTGGATTTCGATTTCATCGAACAGGGCGTGGAAGCCGGCGCGCCGAAGTACATGGAGTGGTACGGCGCCTTCGGCCTGATCGTCACGCTGGTCTGGCTGTACCTGGAAATCCTGCGCCTGCTGTCCAAGCTGCAGTCGCGCAACTGAACAAAGCGGGAGCGGATTCGTCCGCTCCCTGCCCCGCCCCGACTGATCAGCCGCGAATGTGCGCGGCGATCGCCTTCGCGAACGACATCGTGTTGCCGCTGCCGCCAAGATCGGGCGTCAGGTGATCGCGGTCGCGCATGGTGGCGACGATCGCCGCCATCAGGCGGCGCGACTCGTCCGGCCGACCGAGATGATCGAGCATCTGCACCGCTCCCAGCAGCAAAGCCACCGGGTTGGCGATGCCCTTGCCGGCGATATCCGGCGCCGAGCCGTGCACGGCCTCGAAGATCGCCGCGTCGGCGCCGATGTTCGCGCCCGGCGCCAGGCCGAGGCCGCCGACCAGGCCGGCGCAAAGGTCCGAAATGATGTCGCCGAAAAGGTTGGTAGTGACGATGACGTCGAACTGTTCCGGCCGCATCACCAGTTGCATGCAGGTGTTATCCACGATCATCTCGTTGCACTGGATATCGGGATACTGCGCCGCCACTTCGCGCGCAACCTTCAGGAACAGGCCCGAGGTCGACTTCAGGATATTCGCCTTGTGCACCACCGTGACCTTCTTGCGGCCCAAGCGGCGCGCCAGGTCGAAGGCGTAGCGGACGATACGCTCGGAGCCGGTACGGGTGATCTTCTGGGTCAGCGTGGCCGTGTTGCCGTCAGCGGTCGTGTTCTGGCCCTCGCCGTGGTACGCGCCCTCGGTGTTCTCGCGCACCGTGATGATGTCGATGTTCTCATAGCGCGACTTGGTGTTCGGGAACGAGATCGCCGGGCGGACGTTGGCGTACAGATCGAAGCGCTTGCGCAGCTCGACGTTGATGGAGGAAAAGCCCTCGCCAACCGGCGTGGTCAGCGGACTCTTGAGCGCGACCCGATGGCGACTGATCGCATCCAGGGTCGCAGCCGGCAGTAGCTCGCCGCATTTTTCGTAGGCCGAGAGGCCGGCATCGACGAAGTCGTAGGTCAGGTCGAGCCTGAGGGCCTCGAGCACATGCAGCGTTGCGTCCATAATTTCAGGACCGATGCCGTCGCCGCGGATCACTGCAATTGTCTGGGTCATGGCGGTGTTCTTCTTGTTTGCCAGTGGACCGGGAAACCGGCCAGGGCCGCCATTATGCCTTATCGACTTCTGCCGGCGTCCGCGCGCTGATCGAGAGGGCATGGATGTCGGTCTGCATCATTGTGCCGAGCGCGTCGTATATGCGCCGATGGCGCGTTACCGCACCCTGCCCGGCGAACTGCTCGCTGACGATGCTCACCGCGAAATGCCCACGGCCATCACGTGCACCTGCATGGCCCACGTGTCGGTGGCTCTCGTCGTCTACTTCGAGGCGCTCGGGCGAGAGCACCGACAATGCCGCGCGGATCCGCTCGATACGCATCGTGTTGTCGATCACGGGAGCACCAGGCGCAGGGGTTTCACTTCGACCGAGGCATAGACCCCAGCCTCAATGTAGGGATCGGCTTCCGCCCAAGCGCGTGCGGCACCGAGCGACGAAAATTCTGCGACGATCAGGCTACCGGTGAAACCAGCCGGCCCCGGGTCGGCGGAGTCTATCGCCGGAAACGGGCCGGCCAGCTTCAGCCTGCCTTCGTCGCGCAGTTGCTCAAGCCTGGCCAGGTGTGCCGGGCGCGTTGTCGTGCGCGCAGCGAGCGAATCCTTCCTGTCGGTTCCGGTGATTGCGTACCACATGGCTTTGCCTTTGCATTTCAAGCTTGCATGATAGCGGCATGACAGTTCGCCATCACGTGCACCCGGTAAGTCCGCAGGACCGCCTCATCCAGAAATCCGCCGACTCGCTCAAGTCCGGCGGACTCGGCCTGTGCCCGACCGATGCCGGCTACGCGCTGGTCTGGGCCCTGCACTCCAAGGAGGCCGAGGATCGCGTGCTCCGGCTCAGGCAACTGGACACGAAGCACCCTTTCACCTTACTCTGTCGGCAATTGAGTGAGGCCGGCCGCCTGGCCCGGCTCGACGATCCAGCCTTCAGGCTGATGCGATCGCTGACCCCCGGTCCATGCACGTTCATCCTCCCGGCCTCCGCGGAATTGCCCAAGCGCATCAAGAACAGCGGTCGCAGCAAGCGCCGCGACATCGGTATTCGCCTGCCCGACCACGTGGTCGCAAGGGCGCTGCTGGAAGCGATGGGAGAGCCGCTGCTGTCCACCAGCCTGGTGTTGCCCGACGAGGATGAACTCGTCAGCCACGAGGCGGAGTCGGTAGCAGAGCGGTGTTTGCGCTGGGTCGACGTCATGCTGGACGCAGAGGATTGCGAACCGGGACCGACCAGCGTCGTGGATTGCACGGGCGACCAGCCCGTGGTCCTGCGTCAGGGCTTCCACCCGGTGACGGTGTAAGCGGTTAAGCGCCAAGTCCAACGCTCCTTCGAGAGCCCTTTCAAGAATTCGCTTCGACGAAACCATGCAATGAACGAACCAATCGCGCAGCCCGCGCCCGACCCGGTATTCCACGTCCAGCCACAGCAGCAGGAAATGCCCCTGGCCGTCTACAAGGGCCAGCCGGTGCTGCAGATGCCGCAGGACCTGTACATCCCGCCGGATGCGCTGGAAGTAATCCTGGAGGCCTTCGAGGGGCCCCTGGACCTGCTGCTTTACCTTATCCGCCGGCAGAACCTGGACATCCTGGACATCCCGGTCGCCGAGATCACCCGGCAATACGTCGATTACATCGACGTTCTCCAGGACCTGCGCTTCGAACTTGCCGCCGAGTACCTGGTCATGGCCGCCATCCTGGCCGAGATCAAGTCGCGCATGCTGCTGCCGCGTGCGGAACTCGAGGAGGGAATTGAAGGCGATCCCCGGGCGGAGCTCGTGCGTCGCCTGCAGGAGTACGAGCGATTCAAGAAGGCGGCCGAGGATATCGACGGCCTGGAGCGCCTGGAACGCGATACCAGCCTGGCGTCCGCCTTCGTGCCTGAGCGCGCCACGGTACGCGTGCCGCCGCCGGTTGACCTGCGCGAAATGCTGCTGGCCCTGCGCGATGTGCTCAAACGCGCGGACATGTTCACCCACCACGCGATCACCCGCGAGGCGCTGTCGGTGCGCCAGCGCATGGGCGAAGTGCTCGGCAAGCTCGCAGACGGCAGCTTCCATCCCTTCGACGGCCTGTTCAACGTCGAGGAGGGGCGCATCGGCGTGGTCGTGACCTTCCTGTCGGTTCTCGAACTGGCCAAGGAGCAACTGCTCGAGATCGTCCAGGAAAACGCCACCGCGCCGCGCGACGCGCGCCTGCCGATCCTGCCCGACGGCGCGCACTGGCCGGCGCCGATCTACGTGAAGTCCCTCGCTGCCTCCGACGCCGGGGCAGCCAACGATCCGGAGGCCTTCGCGCGCGAGCTGCCGGAGCCTACCTCTGACGAACACGGACTTCCCGGCTCCGAAGACATCAACAACGACTAAGACGCATGACCCTACAAGAAACCGAACTCTCCATGGACCAAGACCTCATCCAGCGCGTCGTCGAGGCGGCGCTACTCGCCGCGCCACAACCCCTGACCCTCGCGCAGCTGGCTGCGCTGTTCCACGAAGACGAATTGCCCCCGCCGGGTAGCCTCGAACAGGCGATCGCCGACCTGCGCGCGCAGAGCGCGACGCGCGGCGTGGAACTGGTCGAAGTCGCCTCCGGCTTCCGCTTCCAGGTCAAGGCCGACGTGCACGCGTTCGTCGCCAGGTTGTGGACGGAACGGCAGACCAAGTACACGCGGGCCACGCTGGAAACGCTGGCATTGATCGCCTACCGCCAGCCGATCACCCGCGGCGAGATCGAGCAGATCCGCGGCGTGGGCGTCAACGCCAACACCATCAAGATGCTCGAGGAGCGCGAGTGGATCCGGGTGATCGGCCACCGCGACGTGCCCGGGCGCCCGGAGCTGTTTGGCACCACCAAAGTGTTCCTCGACTATTTCGGACTAAAGAGCCTCGATGCGTTACCGGCGCTGTCGGAACTCAAGGACATCCCGGAACTTGACCCGCAATTGCCGTTCACCATGGATCCGCCAGGCGTCGCCAGCGCCGCCCTGGGCAACGAGCCAACGTACGAAATCAATGCCGAGGCCGACGCTTCGGATCCCGATGACATGCCAACCGATGACCGCATCGTCGAGACGACGACCGCAGAAACCCACGATGAGGCCGGCGATGCCGCCGAGCCGGAGCTGAGAAATGAGTGATACCCCCAGCAAGAGAGTACTGTCCCTGAAAGACAAGGGCAGCGAGGACAACGCACCGAAGATCGAGGAGCGGCTGCACAAGGTCCTTGCCCAGGCCGGCCTGGGCTCGCGTCGCGCGCTCGAAGAACGGATTGGCCAGGGATTGGTCAAGGTCAATGGCGAAGTCGCCCGAACCGGTCAGTCGGTCTCCAGCGGCGACCGGATCGAACTCGACGGCAAGACCTTCGTCGCCACTGCGCTTACCGAGCCTTCCAGCGTGCTGATCTACAACAAGCCCGAAGGCCAGGTAACCACGCGCGAAGATCCGGAAGGTCGCCCGACGATCTTCGAGGCACTGCCCCGACTCAAGGGCGCACGCTGGATCGCCGTCGGCCGACTGGACATGAACACCACCGGCCTGTTGCTGCTGACCACGGATGGCGAGCTTGCCAATGCATTGATGCACCCATCGAATGCGATCGAGCGCGAGTACGTCTGCCGCATACCGGGCGAAGTTCCGGAGAACGTCGTTGACCGGCTCGCGCGCGGCGTGGCGCTGGAAGACGGCCCGGCCAAGTTCGAAAAGATCGAGCGGATCAATGCAAGCGGCTCGCACTCCTGGTTCCAGGTAGTGGTGACCGAAGGGCGCAACCGCGAAGTGCGGCGCCTCTGGGAGTCGCAGGGCCACCAGGTCAGCCGCCTGAAGCGCGTGCGCTACGGCGACGTCACCCTGCCCCGCCTGCTCAAGCGCGGGCACTGCGTGGAGATGGACGCCGAGGCCGTGGACAAGATCCGGCAACATTTCGGCCTCGAGAACAATGCGCCGGTATTGACGCTGCAACCGGTGATCGGCCAACGCAAGTCCAGGCCGATGGAAATCCGCGTCGGCAAGGAACATGCCAAGAATTCCTATGTCAACGGACATGTCAACGAAGAGGCGCGCGAATTGCGCCGCTTCGATCATGTTCGCGAAGAGCGGCCGCGCGGCCGGGGACGCCCGGGCGCCGGTCCCGCGCGCGGCAAGCCCGGCGGCTACAAGGGTGCTGGCGGCAAGCCATTCAGCGGCCCGATGGGTGCCGATCGTCCGCATGCGCCACATGCCGCGCGCCCGCCGCGCGCCGGCAAGCCATTCGGCGCCAACCCGGCCGCCGGACCACGGGACGACAACTTCGGAAACCGGATCGATTCGCCCGCGGCCCGGCCGCAGGGTGATCGTCCATTCGCGCCGCGAGGACCCAAGCCGCATGGCGAGCGTCCGTTCAACGATCGCGGCCCACGTCCTCCGGGCGCGCACGGTCCGCGGCCGGATGCTTCGTCGCCCTACAAGGGCAAGCCGCACAGCGCCAGCAGGCAGCCCGGCCACGAGCACAATACCGCTGAGTTTCGCAGCTGGTATGTACCCGAGGGTGTCGAAACGGGATCGAAGGTGGCGCCGCCGCGCAGCCAGCGTCCGGCCGGGCCGCGGCCCTACGGCGACCGCGGTCCGCGTCCGCAAGGCGATCGTCCTCCGGGCAATCGACCGCCACAGGGTCCACGCGGTCCGCGCCCGCAAGGCGATAGTCCCTACCAGCATCGCGGACCCAAGCCGCCTGGCCAGAACGCCGCGCGTCCCGCCGGCGATCGGCCGCCGCATGGCGGCCCGCGACCAGACGGCCCGCGCGGCCCGCGCAAGCCGGGCGGCCCGCCTCCGTTCCGCAAGCGGCCCGAAGGCCTCCCGTCGGACGACTGAAAAAAAGACCCGCCATCGGCGGGTTTTTTTTGGTTCGCGAAGGGGCGGCTCAGGGTGCCGATCTGACTCCGTGCACGGCGATGCTTCCGGGCAGGCGGGCGCCGGTATTGATTTCTACCAAGCTGATATCGGGCAGCGACTAGAAATCAATGCCGGCGCGCGCCCTCGGCGCACCATCAGCTGCTTTTCAGTGACTCGATCAGAGTTGGTCGCTGGCCAGCATCGTCGAGTGCAGTCGAGCCCATGCTCTATCCGCATCTGGAATGGTGGCTGCAATTCAATCGAGGAGACGACACATGCGATATCCGACCGGGCTGGCGCTACTTGGCATGCTGGCAATCTCCGGATGTAGCCGCGAGATCGAACTGGCGAACAACGATGCCGCCGGGCTGGTGGACGCCATCCGCCGCGCCAACTCGACGCCTGGCGGGGAAACCATCCGCCTGGCCCGCAATGGCCTCTACATCCTGCAGTCCGCCGCGGAACCGGGACTGCTGCTGCCGGTGATCCACGGCAAGCTGCGCATCGAGGGAAATGGCGCGGAGATCCGCGGATACACCTCGAGCCGGGTCGCCCTGGTGGAAGTGGCTGCCGGCAGCGACGTGCAGCTCCGCCAGCTGAGCCTGGCCGAAGGCAGCAATGGCGCCATCCGCAATTTCGGCAAGCTGAAACTGCAGTCCACTCGCGTCGTTGACAGCATCGGCACCGGAATCTCTGCCATCGTGCTCAACCACGGCCAGCTGGTCGCCGAGGAGAGCGAGTTCGCCTACAACGCGCTCGGTGGGAGCCTGCGCGACTCGGGTACGGTTATGAATTACGGCGACCTTCGCCTCGCCGGCAGCAGGATACATGACAACAGTGTGCAGTCCTCGCGTGCCGGCGCGCTTGCGGCCGGCGCCGTCCTGAACATGGGCACCTTGCGAGTCAACGAAGTTCGCCTGGAAAACAACAGCACGGGCGATGTTGCCAACGCGACGAAGAACGGCGGTACGGGGGTTGCCGGCGTGCTCAACCTCGGTAACGGTACCGTGCAGGGCAAGCTCCCCGCGGGCGTTGCCACCAATGCGGCGGAGCTGGCGGCGGCGAACAGGACGCTCTGAATCCGAAGCGATCCAACGCCCCCATCAGCGCATCGAACGGGGCGCCATGCTGCGGGAAACGCGACGCTGGTACACATAGACCGTCGCAGGCGGCACGTTCCACCAGGTAAAGCTGGCGCGCCGTGAGGTCAGTTCGAGCTCCTCGATCACCTCCCGGATAACCGGGTTGGCCGGGCCGTAGGTGAACTGGATGAAGCGCCCCTCGGGTTGCAGGCTGTCGAACGCTGCCTGCAGGATGCCTTGCTGGGTCTGCCGGGGCATCGACAGCAGGCCGAGCCCCGAGATCACTGCATCAGCGCGATGTTCCCCGGCGAATCCGGACGACTGGGCAATCCCGGCCAGGTTACCGGCGTCTCCGCAGACCACCATCGATGCGGGAAACTGCCGAACGAGGTGCTGGTGCAATTCCTCGTTCAATTCCAGAACCAGCAGCTCCTGCGGCGCAATCCCGTGGTCAATCAGCGCCTGGGTAAACACCCCAGTGCCGCCGCCAAGCTCGATCACCCGGCGCGCATTGCGCGGGAGCTGGGTCATCATCTGCCGCGCCAGTTGCTTGCTCGATGGCGAAATCGCGGCGACGCGAAGTGGGTTCTTCAACCACTGCCGGAAGAAAGTCCAACCTGCCGGCTGGCTGCGAGTGGCGTCGTCTTTTGGGCTCATGCCACCAGCATAATGCCTGTGCGGCCGTTTCGCCCGGGTTAATCGCCCGCCGGTGGTCCGCCGATGGTGCGCACGCAGGGGTCAAGGACTCGGGGAGACGAGTCCGCGCAGTTCCCAGGCGCGGTGGATTCGCGGGTTGCGTTCGAAATCCTCATCGATGGTCTGTTCACTAATCGCGTGGATGCGGGCAAACTCCGCGACCGCCGCCTCATCGAGCCGGAATCGTCGGAAATTGTTCGAGAACAGGATCAGGCCATCCGGCGCCAGCCGGTCCATGCACGCGCGCAGCAGGCGCACATGGTCGCGCTGCGTGTCGAAATCCTCGGCACGCGCGGAATTGGAGAACGTCGGCGGATCACAGAAGATCAGGTCGAACTGGCTGTGTTCCTTGTCAAGCCAGCGCATCACGTCGGCCTGCACGAGGCGGTGATCGGGACCTGCGACGCCATTGGCGGCCAGGTTTTGCGCGCACCATTCCAGGTAGGTTGCGGACAGGTCGACGCTGGTGGTGTGCGCGGCACCGCCGAGCGCCGCGTGAACGGTCGCAGCCCCGGTGTAACTGAACAGGTTGAGGAAGCGTTTCCCGCGCGCCTCGCGGGCGATACGCAAGCGCAACGGCCGGTGGTCGAGGAACAGGCCCGTGTCGAGGTAATCGTGCAGGTTCACCCGCAACTTGGCCGTGCCCTCTTCCACGATGAAGAACTCGCCGTGCTGCTCAGTGCGGCCGTACTTGCTGCCGCCCTTGCCGCGCACGCGGGTCTTGATCACGATCTGCTCGCGGGGCAAGGCAAAGACCTCATGCAACGCCGACAACAACTCGGCGAAACGTCGGCGGATGTCAGCCTCGGGGATGGTTTCTGGCGCTGCATATTCCTGCACGTGGAGGAACAACCGTCGCTCACCCACTGCTTCCTGGTAGACGTCGATTGCCGCTGAGTATTCGGGCAGGTCGGCGTCGTACAGCCGATAGCAGGAGATCCCGTTGCGCGTACGCCAGTTCTTCAGCCGCTTGCTGTTCTTGCGCAGCCGGTTGGCAACCATCGTTGCACCTTCCGAGAGCGGAGCAGGTGGCTTCACCTCCCGCGGCGGCGGCAAAATGGGATCGCACAGCAGCAGCGTGCACTCCACGGTACCGTTGAACATCGTGTATTTCTTGCTCGCGCGCAGGCCGGTCGCGTGGGCCAGCTCGGCGTCGCCACACAGCAAGCTGGCGCGCCATGCCGGCGTAGCCCGGCGCAGGGCATCGCCTAACTCGCGGTACAAGCCAGCGTCGGCGGCAAGTCGCTGGTTGTACGGAGGATTGCAGACCACCAGTCCACGCTCGACGGCCTGCTGCGCAAGCGCGGCCACCGGCCGGCGGTCGAACCGTATGTAGTCCGCCAGCCCGGCGCGGCTTGCGTTTGCCATCGCGGAGTGCAATGCCTTCGGGTCGCTGTCGGCGCCATGGAAGACTGGCTTTAGCGCTGCCCGTCCAATTCGCGCACGCTCGGAAGCCTCCTGCTGCAGCGCAGACCAGATGGCTTCGTCGAAACCCAGCCAGCGGCTGGGCCGCACGCCCTGCCAACGCAACAGTCCCGGCGCTTCGTCGGCGGCCATCAGCGCGCCTTCGATCAGCAAGGTTCCACTGCCGCACATCGGATCCAGCAAGTGGCCGCCATCGGCATGGATTCGCGGCCACAAGCCGCGCACCAGCATCGCCGCCGCGAGGTTTTCCTTCAGCGGCGCGTCGCCCTGCGACTGCCGCCAGCCACGGCGATGCAGAGCGCCCCCGCCAAGATCCACCGACAGGAATCCGCGGCCCTTGCGGAGCACGAAATTTACCCGCAAGTCCGGGTCATCCACGTCCACCGAGGGCCGCACGCCGTGGCTGGCGCGGATGCGATCGACGATGGCATCCTTCACCCGCTGCGCTGCGTAGCGCTCATGCGTCAGCACAGGGCCGGAGACATGCGCATCCACGGCCAACGTGCCTTCCGGCGCAACATGCGTCGACCAATCGAGCGCATGCACGCCCTGGTAGAGGTCCCGCTCGTTCTCACATTCGAATTCGGCCAAAGGCCACAGCACCCGACTGGCCAGTCGCGAGAACATCGCAACGCGATACGCCACCTGCGCATCGGCCTCCACGTTCACGCCCGCCGTTGCGGCCGTCGCCCTGGTCGCCCCGAGCGCCAGCAACTCATCGACCAGCAGGTACTCCAGGCTCTTGGCGCAGGCAACGAAGAATTTCACCCAAGCTCCTGCAGGAACCGGCCGAATTCATCCGCGCACAATTCCACGTGCGCCGCGAGTCGGTGGCTGTCGTCGACCAGGACCAGCCGGTCGCTCCGCCGCTGGGCCCAGCGAACAACCTCGAGCGCCGGGATCAGTTCATCGTGCCATCCGTGCACGATGCGGGTGGGCACGCGCGCGGCCTCGAGTTCCACGTCGAATCCTTCGAGCCGTATCGGTGGCGCCATCAGGAACAGCCCCACGACCGGAACGCCGAGCGAAACGCGCGCGGAGATGAACGCGCCCATGCTCGATCCGGCCAGCACCAGGCGTGGGCGGTCACGTCGGGACGCCTGATCGAGCCGGGAAATCCTCGAGATGACGTCACCCAGCTTTCCGACCATGTCCAAATCGCGATAGTCGGGCAGTTCATGGGTCCAGCCCAACGATTCGGCCCGCTGCGCGAGCGCGGTCGCCTTGCTGGCATCGGGGCCGCTTTGCAGTCCGTGCGAAATGATGACGTGACCTGTCACGGTGGAGTTACCGGCATGGGAATGACGGCATCACCGACGCGGAACCGGCCGCCTTCCAGGATGCGCGCGCACAGGCCGCCATGACCGCGCATCGCGTTGTAGCCGCCCGGCCCGAGCGCCGCCTCCATGCGCGAGCAGGGATCGCAGGGTTCGATACCCTCCAGCAGCACCTCGCCGATGCGGAATCGCCTGCCCTTGAGCGCGACGACCGGCAGACCGGAGACGATTACATTGCGGCGCAGCAGCGCTCCTTCGATTTTTGCGTGCCCGGCCAGCGAGGCGATCGCAGGCAGGTGTTCTGACTGGATCAAGGTGACGCCGCGGTTTCCGCTGCCGCTGGCGTAGCGATCGCCCTGGAGGCCCTTGCCGGCGACTGCCAGCACTTCGGCGACTTCGATCATCGCCTCGTCGCGCCGCGGCCGCAGTCCGATCCATTCGACGCGACCGTGGCGAGGCAAGGTGGACATCAGGATGCCGAGCGACGAATCGATGGGTGGCAGCGTCATGAAAGGCTCCGCGATGGGGCGAATGTTAGCATGCGGCCATGAGCCCCGACCCGCCGCCACCCGCCGTGCACATATGGCCGTTGCCGTATGAAGAGGTGCTCGAACAGCGCCCGCTCGAGCAGGTCGATCTGGTCGTGATCCATTGCACGGAATTGCCCGACATGGCCATGGCGCGGGAGTACGGCGAGCGCGTCCTGCACGCATCCGGCGCCGGCAACAGTGGTCACTACTACATCGATCGCGACGGCACCGTGCACCTTTTTGTCCACGCCGGACGCGTCGCCAACCACACTCGCGGCTACAACCCCAGGTCGATCGGGATCGAGCTGGTCAACACTGGTCGCTATCCCGACTGGCAGGATTCCCGGCACCAGCTCATGCTCGAGCCGTACGCAGATGCGCAGCTGGACGCGTTGGTCGCGCTGCTGGCATCGCTGCAGCGCTTCATGCCGCGCATGGCCTTCGTCGCCGGTCACGAGGACCTGGACCGAGAGCAGGTTGCAGCGAGCGACGACCCGTCGCTGCGGGTCTCGCGCAAGCTCGATCCCGGCCCGCTGTTTCCGTGGGAAGCATTCCTGGCCCGAATCGACCTGCAACGACTGCGCCCCTGAACGCTGGCCACGGCACGCAAACTGTACAATTGACACTCCTCCGCGGAGTACCCATGACCGATCCCGTCGTTTCCGAACTCGTTGCACTACTCACACTTGAGCGCCTCGAGGACAACCTGTTCCGGGGCCAGAGCCGCGACATCGGCACCAAGTACGTGTTTGGCGGCCAGGTGCTCGGCCAGGCGCTGTCGGCCGCGCAGCAGACGGTCGAAGCGGGTCGCAGCGTACACTCGATCCACGCCTATTTCCTGCGCGCCGGCGACATCAATGCGCCGATCATCTTCGACGTGGATCGCGCCCGCGACGGCCACAGTTTCTCGGTGCGCCGGGTGACCGCTATCCAGCACGGCCAGCCGATCCTGGTGTTCGCGTCCTCGTTCCAGAAATCCGAGGACGGCGTCGAGCACCAGGTCAACATGCCGGAAGTGCCGCAGCCCGAAGACGTCGAGCCAACAGTCGCCCCGTCGCCTGAAATCATGGCCAAGCTGCCCGCGAAGATGCAGCGCTGGCTATCCCGGATGGGGCCGTTCGAGATGCGCCCGATCTATCCGCGCGACGATGTGAAGCCACCCAAGCGGCCGCCGTACCAGCAGGTCTGGTTTCGGCTCACCGACAAGGTTGGCGACGATCCCGAGTTGCACCAGGCGCTGCTGGCTTACGCGTCCGACTTCTATCTGCTGGGCACCACCACGTTCCCGCACGGCATCAGCTATTACCAGGCAAATGTGCAGATGGCGTCGCTGGACCACGCGATGTGGTTCCACCGTCCGTTCCGGGTCGACGACTGGCTGCTGTACTCGCTCGACAGTCCTACCGCGCACAACGCGCGCGGATTGGCACGCGGCCTGATCTACACGCGTCAGGGCACGCTGGTCGCATCGGTGGCGCAGGAAGGCCTGATTCGCGTGTTGGCCGAAGGCGCGGAGGTGCACTGATGCGGCAGGTCTTCAGTTCGCCACGACTGGAAAACGTAGAAGGCGTCGCCCGCCTGCTCGAGGAAGCAGGCATCGAGACCAAGGTCACTGAATCGCGCGGCTACAAGCAGGTGAGCCGGCGTGAATTCAGCTACGTCGAGAAGACGCGCGAAGGCAGCAACGCGCCAGCGGTCTGGGTGATCAAGTCCGACGACTACAAGCGCGCCCGGGAAATGCTGCACGGCATCGGATTGCTGGAGACGACGCCGCCCCCGTCCTACGTGCCGGAGGCGCTGCAATTCAAGTCGGCGGCGCCGGTCAGTCGGCTGAAGCAGGTTTCGCGGATCAGGATCGCGCTGTTGTTCGTGGTCGGGGCGCTCGGCGCCTGGATGCTCATCCGGGCCGCCTTCCTGGGCTGAAGCTCACATCGTGTGCGTGGGCTTGTCCGATTCAAGGGTGCCCGCCAGCATCGTCTCGATCTTGCCCTTGACCGTCTCGGCCTCGGTGGAATCGCTGAACTGGACGCCGATGCCAGCAACCCGATTACCTTGCGATCCCGCCGGCGTGACCCAGACCACCTTGCCGGCAACCGGCAACCGGTCCTTGTCGTCGGGCAGCGACAGCAGCAGGAATACCTCGTCGCCCAGCGTGTAACGCCTGTTGGTCGGGACGAAGATGCCGCCGCCTTTGAGGAACGGCATGTAGGCGCCATAGAGCTGCGCCTTGTCCTTGATCGCGAGCGAGAGAATGCCCTGCCTTGCGCCTGCGCCGCCGATCATCGTCCGGACTCCCCGATCCGCCCGCGTCGATCAGCGGGCCTGTTGGAACATGTTACGCCATTCGAGCAATAACCCGGCCAACACCAGATCGTTGCGCACGGGCGTGCCAAGCTGGCCCCTGGTGCGATTGATCGCGTCGAACCAATTCGAAATTCTGGTCACGTCCCCCGCCGGCGTCAACCCGGTGGCCCGACCATCGCTTGCGCCAAGCCGCTCTCCGGCTACCTCCAGCGCGATCTCCGCCGCAAATCTTAGCCGGAGTTCGGCGAACTCGTCCGCCAGCCAGGCTTGGGCCACTTCAATCGGTCCATCCTTGCCCGCTCCCACACGCGACAGCTGCTGCAGGACCGTGGCCCGCAAGCCGAGACCGCCATTGAGCAGCCAGTGAGCCGCCAGTCCTGGATTACCTCGTGCTGCGAGCAGCGCGCCATCAATGTCGGCGTCGGCGAATCCTTTCTCGACCAGCCATGCGCGGGCCTGCTCCGTGACCGGCTGCCGGAACTCAAGCCGCTGGCAACGGCTGCGGACAGTCGCTGGCAACCGGCCGGGCCGGGATGACACCAATAGCAGGAAGCGATTTGGTGCCGGTTCTTCCAGCGTCTTGAGCAAGGCGTTGGCCGCTGACTGGTTCATCGCGTCAGCGGGATCAATGATGGCGATCTGCGCGCCGCCAAACTGCGACGTCAATGAAAACCACTGGCCAAGTCGACGGACCTGGTCCACGGTGATCTCAGTGCGCAGCTTGTCGCCTTTTTCGGTCGGCTCAAAGCTTATCCGCTGCACGTCCGGATGCGCCTGCGAGCTTGCCAGGCCGACCGACTGCGACGGAAAGAGCCGACAGCTTCGACAACTGCCACAGGCAAACTCATCCGCTCCGGGCGAGGAGCAAAGTAGTCGCATTGCGATGGCCTCGGCGACATCGCGCTTGCCCATGTACGCAGCACCGGCCAGCAGCAAGGCATGGCCGAGTTTCTGTTCGCGGTGGCCGCGCACGGCGCGCTCGAAGACTTCGCGCTGCCATGGGGCGAGTGTCACTTCCTGCCGTCCAGCCAAGACACCAGTTGCCCGGTGACAGCCGCTGCGACCGACTCTGCAGGTTGCGCGGCATCAATCAGCCTGAAGCGCGCCGGCTCCGCTGCCGCGCGGCCCAGGTAGGCCTGCCGTACCCGCTCGAAGAACTCCGATTGCTCGCCTTCGATCCGGTCCGGCGCATTGCCGCGGCTGCGCATGCGTGCCAGACCTGTGTCCACGCCTACGTCCAGCAGGAAAGTCAGGTCAGGCTTGATCAGCGCCGCCCAACGCTCGAGGCTGGCGATTATCCCGGCATCGATGCCACGTCCCCCACCCTGGTAGGCGAAGCTCGCGTCGGTGAAGCGATCACTCAGCACGACTGCGCCGCGCTCGAGGGCGGGGATCACCAGCTCGCGCACCAACTGCGCGCGCGCCGCGAACATCAATAGCAGCTCTGCCTCGGGAACCAGCGAGCCTGCCGGGTCCAGCAAAACTTTCCTGATCGCTTCTCCCGACGGCGTTCCGCCTGGTTCTCGGGTGAGTACGACTTCACGGCCGCGTGACACCAGCGCATCGCGGATCGCGTGCAGTGCCGTGGACTTGCCGGCGCCCTCGCCGCCTTCGATCGAGATCAACACGCCGCGTTGCATCTGGGCGGCCTTCATCGTTTCAGCTGGTACTTGCGCACGGCCGCGTTGTGCTCGGCGAGCGTGGCGGAGAACTGGTGGCCGCCGTTGCCGTGCGCAACGAAATAGAGTTCCTGGCCGGCAGCGGGATGCGCGCTGGCCTCGATCGCCGCCTTGCCGGGCATCGCTATCGGGGTGGGCGGCAGCCCTGCGCGAACGTAGGTGTTGTATGGCGTGTCCCGCTCGAGGTCGACCTTCCGGATGTTTCCGTCGTAGGCGCTGCCAATACCATAGATGACAGTCGGGTCGGTCTGCAGCCGCATTCCGATGCGCAGGCGACGCACGAATACGCCGGCAATCAGCGGCCTTTCGCTGACCAGCGCAGTCTCCTTCTCCACGATCGACGCAAGCGTCAACAGCTGCTCCGGCGAGTCCAGCGGTAGTCCACTGTCACGCGATTTCCAGGCGGCCTCCAGCGCCACATCCATGGCGTCCGCAGCCCGCTCCAGGATCGCCAGTTCGCCAGTGCCTCGTGTGAACACATAGGTTTCCGGCAGGAAGCGGCCCTCCGGATGCACGCCCGTCCGGTCGATACGCTGCATGATCTCGGCATCACCCAGCTTCGCAATCTCGTCCTCCAGCAACGGTGCCGCCTGCAGCGCATTGCGCAGCTCGCGGAAATTCCAACCTTCCACGATGGTGAATTTCCGCTGGATGACTTCACCGCGACCCAGCCGCTGCAGCAGTTCGCGCGGTGTCATTTGCGGAGTGACCGCATACTCGCCGACCTGCAAGCGGCCCGCCACCTTGAGCGCCTTGGCCAGCGCCTTCCACTCGAGGTCATGGCCTCCGCCGATGCCGAGTCCGCGGATCTTGGCCAGCACTGCGTTGAATCCGTCGCCCTGCTCCACCAACAACACGCGCTCGCGGTCGTCCAGTTGGAATGGCTGGTCGGCGAAGCCCTGCGTGCGCTGCCAGAACATCGCGAGCGCCACCGCAAGGATGGCGATCGAGACAAGCAGGAACCGCTTCATCCAACCCTGATGCGTCTTCTTCGCCACTCATTGCTCCTGGATTGCGAAGGCTGGATGGGAGTCCGCCAATTGGCGGCGCAGGCGGGTCATGGACTCGTGCCCGGTCCATTCACGCAATCCCAGCCTTCGTACCGGAAGGATACCGCGCACGGCATTGCACAGGAAAAGTGCGTCGGCGCGGCTGATCTCGGCCGAATTGAGGTCCGCCTCGGCAGCGCCCGACGCGTTGGCCAGGACCCAGGCGCGGGCCGTTCCGGCCACGCCGCAGCGGGCAACGCCAGGTGTCAGCCAGCGCCCGCCGATCAGCGCGAAGATGTTGGCCGATGTCGCGCAGACCACGCGGTCTTCGGTGTCGCACATGATTCCGTCGGCGATCTGCGGATCGTTCCACTCGGCCCGTGCCAGCACCTGCTCGAGCCGGTTGAGATGCTTGATTCCCGCCAGGGCCGGCTGGATCGCCATCGCAGTCTTGCACCAACGTAGCGTGATTGGCTCCAATTCGGCCGCCGGAGCCTCATGGCGGGAAAGCACGACAGTGGGCGCCTGCTTTTCTTCAGCGGCGTAGCCGCGCCCGCCATTGCCTCGCGTCAGGATCACCTTCAGGACTGCGCGCTCGGCATCGCCGACCAGGATGCCGCACTCGCGGCGGACCAGAATCTCATCCGGCACCTGGATGCCAAGCACGCGTGCGCCGCGCAGCAAGCGGCTCCAGTGCTCCGACCACCACACCGGTTCGCCGCGATGGACGAGCATCGTCTCGAAGACGCCGTCGCCATAAGCCAGGCCGCGATCCTCCGGCTCGAGCCAGAGCCGGACCCGGCCCTCGCGCAGCACCCGGAAGCTCACGCGGGCTCCAGCGCGCGCAGCAAGCCGCGCGCCTTGGCACGAGTCTCTTCCAGTTCCGCCTGCGCGACCGAATCGATCACCAGTCCGGCGCCCGCGCGCAACTGAACCTGCGTGCCCGCGACCCACGCGCTGCGGATCAATATGTTCAAGTCCATGTCGCCGCTGCCGTCGAGATAACCGAGTGCGCCGGTGTAGGGACCGCGACCCTCGCGCTCCAACTCGGCGATGATCTGCATGCAGCGTACTTTCGGACATCCGGTGATGGTGCCGCCGGGGAACACTGCCGCGATCACCTGCCCCGGCGTCACATCCTCGCGCAAAACGCCACGCACGTTGGAGACGATGTGGTGGACATGCGCATAACTCTCTACCGTCATCATTTCGTCCACGCGAACACTGCCGGGGATGCACACCCGGCCCAGGTCATTGCGTTCGAGGTCGATCAGCATCACGTGTTCGGCGCGTTCCTTCGGATTGGCAACCAACTCCCGGATCCGCTCGGCATCGTCGTCCTCCGCCAGTCGCGCTCGCGTTCCCGCGATCGGCCGGGTCTCCGCGATCCTGCCGCGCACGCTGACCAGTCGTTCGGGCGAAGAACTGGCCAGGCCCCAGCCATCGTGCACGAGCAGGCCGGCGAAGGGCGCTGGATTGGCCTCGCGCAGGCGCGAATACAGTGCCGCAGGCAATGGCGCTTCGGCAAATTCTGCGCGCCAGGCCCGCGACAGGTTGACCTGGAAAACGTCGCCGTCGCGCAGATAGTCGTGCACGCGGGCGACGCCGTCGAGAAAAATTGTGGGCGCTTCCTCGGCAATGCTGGCTGGTGGCTGCCACGCCGGAAGTGGTGGCAAGTGCGAAGCGTCGGCAAGGTCGGCATCGAGCGGCGCCAACAGGACTTCAAAGCCCGATTCGCAGACGACAACGCATTCCCCGCTGACCCGATCGCGGGCGATTACGGCCGGGCAACGCAGGGCAAGTGCGACTGGCAAGGGGCCGGGGGCAAGCGGAAGTCGAAGCACCGGCTCGACCTGCCCGGCAAGTTCGTACGCCAGGAACAAACCCCATCCGCCACCGAACGGCAATTCCTTCCTCGGCGCTTTGCTGCGCTGGCGTGACCAATGGGAATCAAGCGCATCGAGGAAGTTGCCGGAGACGACATCGCCTGACAGGTTACGGGTGAGGCCATCCAACTCGAGGCGCAGGCCGGTGCCGTCGCCGACTAGGAGCAGGTCCCAGCGGGAAAGGGTGGTTCCGCCAGCCACGCTCTCAAGCAGCATCGGATATCGCTCCGGATGCGCCCTGTGCAATGCGAGCAGGTCGATATCGGCCGGTAGCACACGCGCCTGGGTCATCGCGGACAGCGCGGCCGTGTTCAGATGCGCTTGAACACGAGCGTGCCGTTGGTGCCACCAAACCCGAACCCGTTCGACATCGCCACATCGATGCGCTTTTCACGCGCAACGTTGGGCACGAAATCAAGGTCGCAACCTTCGCCCGGGTTTTCCAGGTTGATGGTCGGCGGGATCACCCCGTGCTGCAGGGCCAGGATGGAGAAAATGGCCTCCACGCCACCGGCGGCGCCGAGCAGGTGGCCGGTCATCGATTTGGTGGAGCTGATCATCGTCTTGTAGGCATGGTCGCCAAGCGCGCGCTTCATGGCATGGGTCTCGGCCAGGTCACCGAGCGGGGTCGAAGTGCCGTGCGCGTTGAGGTACTCGACCTGGTCGGGGTTGAGGCCGGCGTCGCGCAGCGCCATGGCCATGCACCGGGCCGGGCCTTCGCCATTTTCGCTGGGTGCGGTCATGTGATACGCGTCGGAACTCGCCCCGAAACCGACCAGCTCGCAATAGATGCGTGCTCCGCGCGCCTTGGCTGATTCGTATTCCTCCAGAATCAGGATGCCCGCGCCGTCACCGAGCACGAAACCATCGCGATCGCGATCCCATGGCCGGCTGGCGCGCGTGGGCTCGTCGTTGCGCGTAGACAAGGCCTTCATCGAGCAGAAGCCCGCGACCGAGGTCGGCGTGCAGCCATGCTCGGCGCCGCCCGCGACCATGATGTCGGCATCGCCGTACTGGATCATGCGCATCGCCATGCCAATCGAATGGTTCGACGAGGCGCAGGCCGACACGGCGGAAAAATTCGGACCCTTGAAACCCTTGATGATGCACAGCTGGCCCGAGATCATGTTGATGATCGTGCTGGGCACGTAGAACGGCGAGACCTTGCGCGGCCCACCCAGGTGCAGGGCGATCGCCGTTTCCTCGATGCCGCGAACCCCACCGATACCCGAGCCGATCAGCACGCCTGCGCGTTCGGCGTTTTCCTCGGTGATTTCCAGCCCGGCGTCTTCCATCGCCATGAACGACGCGGCAAGGCCGTAGTGGATGAAGGTGTCCATCTTCTTCGCGTCCTTGGGATTGACCCAGGACTTGGCGTCGAAGTCGCGAACCTCACCGGCGATGCGGGTGGTGAAGGCGGATGCATCGAAGTGAGTGATCCCGCCGATGCCGGACCGGCCGTTGGTGACCGCTTCCCAGGCGCTGGCGAGGGTGTTGCCGACCGGTGACACGATGCCCAACCCGGTGACTACGACACGACGTTTGCTCATGGCTTGGCTCCGCAAGGCCCGCGATGGATGGTTTCTGCTTTGCAAACACGCGGGGCCGCGCAAGCGCGGCCCCGACGTCGAAACTGGTGGCCGATCAGGCCTTCACGTGCGCCTTGATGTAATCGATCGCCTGCTGGACCGAAGTGATCTTCTCGGCCTCTTCGTCCGGGATCTCACATTCGAATTCTTCTTCGAGCGCCATCACCAACTCGACGGTGTCCAGGGAGTCGGCGCCGAGGTCATCGACGAACGAAGCATTGTTGGTTGCTTCGTCTTCCTTGACGCCAAGTTGCTCGACTACGATTTTCTTGACGCGCTCTTCGATGGTGCTCATGGATGGATCTCCTCCCGGAAAATTTTGACGGACACATTGTAGTCGTTTGCGGGCCAGGGTGAGCGCCCGATGTCGCCACTGGCCTGATACCTGGGGGAATTCTAGCGTAATTTCCCCCGGGGCGAGGCCTCAGGCCATGTACATGCCACCATTGACGTGGAGCGTTTCGCCGGTGATATAAGCCGCGGCCGGACTGGCCAGGAAGGCCACGGCCTCGGCGATGTCGGCCGGGGAGCCGAACCGACCCAGCGCTATCTGCGTCTGCATGGCGTCCTTCTGGGCCTCAGGAAGTGCGCGGGTCATGTCGGTCTCGATGAAGCCGGGGGCAACCACGTTGACGGTCACGCCGCGGCTACCAATCTCCTTGGCCAACGATTTCGAGAAGGCAATGATGCCTGCCTTCGCGGCGGCGTAATTGGCCTGGCCGGCATTGCCGGTCAGCCCGATCACCGAGGCGATGCTGATGATCCGGCCCTTGCGCGCCTTCATCATGCCGCGGATGACCGCCTTCGAGGTCCGGAACACCGAACTGAGGTTGGTATCCAGGATCGTGTTCCAGTCGTCGTCCTTCATCCGCAACAGCAGCTGGTCTCGGGTGATGCCGGCATTGTTGACGAGGATGGAGACGGCGCCGAATTCCGCAGCGATTGCTTCGACAAGCGCCTCGACTGAGGCGCCATCGGTGACATCGAGCTTGCGCCCCGCCCCGCCGGAACCGGCCAGCCGTTCTCCGATCGCCTGCGCGCCGCTGTCGCTGGTCGCGGTGCCGATCACCCGCGCACCGCGTTCGGCAAGCGCGTCGGCAATGGCAGCGCCGATGCCGCGGCTGGCACCGGTGACGAGGGCGATCTCGCCCGCTAGATTCTGGGTCATGCCCTGGCTCCGTGATTGCAATTCATTGTTGGAACTCGCTTAGCGCCGCGTCGAAGTCGGCGGGAACGCCGATCGCGCGAGCGTCGAGTCCCTTGTCGATGCGCTTGGCCAGGCCGGCAAGGACCTTGCCAGGACCGCATTCGATCAGGTGGGTGGCGCCACGCGCGGACAGGGCTTGCACGCATTCGCTCCAGCGAACCGGCAGGTACAACTGCCGCACCAGCGCGTCACGAAGTTGCTCGACGCTGGACGCGATCGAGGCGTCCGCGTTCTGCACGATCGGGCGATCCGGCATGCGCCAGGCCAATTTGTCCATGGCGGCAGACAGGCCCTGGGCTGCCTCGCGCATCAGCGGCGTGTGCGACGGGACGCTGACAGCCAGCTTCACCACCTTGCGAACGCCGCGCGCCGACAGCTCCGCCAGCGCGCGGTCCAGCGCCGTGGCATGACCACCGATCACCACTTGTCCCGGCGAGTTGAAGTTTGCCGGCACAACTACGTCGTCGCCGGAAACCTGCTCACAAACTTCGGCCACTAGCGCATCGTCAGCGCCAAGCACGGCAGCCATGGCGCCCGTGCCCGCCGGCACGGCCGCCTGCATCAGCCGGCCACGTTCGCGCACGAGCCGTGCGGCGTCGGCGAGCGAAAGGGAGCCGGCAGCGACCAACGCGGCATACTCGCCCAGGCTGTGCCCGGCCAACTGCGCAGGTTCGGCGCCACCGGCGGCAATC
>JANPDF010000143.1:0-16976 GCA_031431355.1 Gammaproteobacteria bacterium | reverse complement strand
TCGTTGCCAGCGCAGCTGGAAGGGCGCCATGCCATCGCGCTCGAATGCCTCGAGCGCCGGCAACAGCGCGTCGAGCAAGGCGGACACCAGCGCGTTGCGCGAGGACACTGTCTTGCCGATCTGGCCCAGGTCGCACCACGGTTGGTCGATTTGCGGCGAGGCCTCGCGCGGTAGGTTGATGTTGATGCCGATGCCGATCACCGCGTCGAAGAAGCCGGCGTTGCTCGCGCGCAGGTTGATCAGGATGCCGCCGAGCTTGCGACCGTCGGCGACCAGGTCGTTCGGCCATTTCAATCCGATCGCGGCGGATGGGCCGGCGGCGCTGGCAGGCAGCAGGTTCAAGGCTTCGGCCAGGGCAATTCCTGCGACCAGGCTGAGTCCGGACAAGGCAGCGGCATCGCAGCGGAACCGGCGGGCAACGCTCATTGCGATGCTCGCGCCTCCCGGCGAAATCCATTCGCGACCCTGGCGGCCCTGGCCCGCGGACTGTCGTTCGGTCAAATAAATCGCGCAGCCCGACTCGGGCGCGGGCGCGGCAAGCGCATCCAGTTGCGTGGAAGTGGTTTCGGCGACAACCGACAGCACGCTGACGCAAGCTCGCGAGGTGGAATCGAGTCCGTCCAAGATCCGCGTTGCGTCGAGGGAGTCGCTCACGGCGGTCCCCGGTCGAGCAGTCGCCCGAGCAGGCGTGCGCGCTCGAAGCACGGCTCGGTGCCGGCCCGCAGGCGGCGCAGGTTTGCTCGGTGGGTGAACAGCAGGAACAGCGAAATGCCGGCCGCCACCGCCAGGTGCAGGCGATCAGCTCCGGTAATGATCGCGAAGATCAGCACAGCCAACCCGGCCAGCACCGTGGACAAGCCGACGTAGCCGCCCCACATCAGGCTGAGCACCCAGACCGCGAACGCGGGAAGCAGTGTTTGCGGCCATGCCACGGCGAGTCCGCCGACCAGCGTGGCGGCGCCCTTGCCGCCGCGGAAGCCGTGGAACACCGGCCACACATGTCCGATCGCAGCGGCGAACAGACAGGCGAAGAGCCAACCGCGATGGCTATCGGCAGGCAGGAAGCGCAGCGCCAGCCAGGTCGCCAGCGCGCCCTTGCCCACGTCGATGAGCACCGTGGCCAGCGCGAAACGGACGCCCTGGGTGCGCAGTGCGTTGGTGCCACCGGCGTTGCCGCTGCCAACGGTGCGGATGTCCACGCCGCGCAGTCTCCCCAGCAGGAGGCTGCCGGAAATGGATCCGAGCAGGTAGGCGAGGAGGACGAGTAGAAAGGATTGCAACATGCGTCACGATTATCGCTTGAAACGCTCCCGCGCCGTCAGCACCGCGAGCGGCTCAGCCATCCCACGCCTGCAGGCTGATCACCAGGGCGCCAGGGCCAGCGTGGGCGCCGATTGCCGGCCCAGTCTCGACCAGCCAACTTTGCTCACATTGAAGCGCTGCGCGGAGGTAGCGCAAGGCAACTTCGCCATCCTCGCGCGCATCGCAGTGGCCGACGATCAGCCGCCAGCGTCGCGAATGATCGATGCGTCGCGCCACGTAGGCGGCGAAGCGCTCGGGCACCCGGCGCTTGCCGAACAATCCGCCGACCAGACCGAGCTTGCCCTCCGGCTTGATCTTGGCCACGGGCGTCAGCCCCAGCGCTTGCACCACCGGCCTTGCCCACGCCGGGATGCGTCCTCCACGCACAGCCAGGCTCACGTCCCGGGTCATCGCCCAAGTGAACGTTTCACCGCGCAGTCGCTCCAGTTCACGCAGGATGGTCGCGGCATCGTCGCCGCGCCGCGCCGCCTCGGCGGCGGCAAGCGCCAGCAAGGCCTGCCCACCCGCGGCGTTGGCGCTGTCGAAGATGAAAGTGCGTTCGGGATGGCCCCGCTGCGCGGCGGTCTCCGCCGACTGGATGGTGCCGGAGACGGCGCGCGCCACGCCCAGGTAGATCAGCGTCGGGTGGTGCGAAAGCAGGAACTCGAACTGCCGGCGGAAGTCGCCGGGAGGCGGTTGGCTGGTTCGCGGCAACACGATTTCCTCGCGCAGCTTGCGATAGAACTCGTCCGGACTCAGGCCGATCTTGTCCAGGTAATCCTGATCGCCGAAGTTGAGCCGCAAGGGCACCACGTGGATGTTCAGCGACTCGGCCAGGCCTTCGGGCAAGTCGGCCGAACTGTCGGTGACGATGGCAACGCCACTACCGCCAGCGGCGCTACGCGCCTGTGCGCGCATGTCGTCGGCCTTGGTCGACTCGACCCGGCCGAACCGAGCCGCGACATCGAACAATGCCTGCGGATCAGCGACGTGCGCATGCAGACGAATCCGTGCGTGCGAGCCGGCGACCACCACGCAGGACGCGCCGAGGTCGCTCACGGCTGCACGCAGGCCGGCACGATCCAGTCCTTCGCCGAGCAGCAGGCATTCACTGCACCAGCGGTGCATCGGATCGTCATCGAACAAGGCTTCATGGCCCTGCTCGGCCTCCAGGTCGGCCAGCGAATCGACTTGCAGTGAATCGGATGCCTGCCGGCCGCCGTCGATGAACTCGCCGATGCCCTCGAGCAGGTCAAGAAAACCCTGGGCGCCGGCATCAACCACGCCGGCCTTGGCTAGAACCGCTAATTGCTTGGGGGTATGCGCCAGCGCGCGCCGGGCATGCTCGAGCGCGGGTGCGAACCAGCGGCTCACATCGCCGGTTTCGCGCTGCCTCTCAAGCGAGTCGGCGAAGGCGCTGATCACGCTGAGGATGGTGCCTTCCCGGGGTTCGGACAGCGCCTGGCGGGCGGACAGCGAGCCGGCGCTGATCGCCGCCGCCAGCGAACCGGGATCGATGGCCGCCCTGCCGGCGAGGTGTTCAGCAACGCCGGTGAAGAACTGGGCCAGGATCGCCCCGGAATTGCCGCGGGCGCCATCAATCGCGTCCTCGCCGACCTTGCGCATCAGCTCGCCGGCGCCGGCAGTGCGCCGGCTCAGGGCGCCAGTCAGCACGCTGCCCAGGGTGAACGCAAGATTGCTGCCGGTGTCGCCATCGGGCACCGGGAACACGTTAATTTTGTTGAGGAAGTCACGGTCTGATATCACCCTCCGCGCGCCTGAGATCAGGGCGCGGCGTAGTGCGGGTCCGCGGATCAGCAGGCGAGGCCGCTCTAGGGCAATGGCATTCATCAAACCGGAGTCTGCCCCATGGCCGTCGTACAGGCCATGCTGCAGTGCAGCAGGCCCGTGCGCGCGGGCGAACTTGGGACTACACTGGCGAGGTCGCTGCCAGCAGTCCGTGGTGGTGGCAAGAACCTGCGGCGCCTTGCAACTTTTTGCCCGGTCGCCGCATCTGACTGAGTACGTCCATCCGCGAGCCCGCACCATGAAACGTTTGTCGCTTGCCGCCTGCCTGTTCCTGTTCGCCTCAGCCGCACTGGCCGGCACGCCGGCAGCCGGCGATGACGCTGCCGCTGGCAGTGGCAAGCCCGGCAAGGCCACGGCTGTGACCGCGACTCAGGACAACGACGTCACCGCGACAGGCAATCCCACCGCCACTCCGGCACGCAGCGCTGCGCCGCGCACAGTCTCGCGCCGGTGGCACAGCCTGTTGCCCGGGATGATTCGCTGAGGTCTACAGCGTTGGCGGGAAGTGCACGCTGAAGCGGGCGCCGCCCAGTTCAGCAGAACGTTCGACCTTCAGCTCGCCACGATAGGCAAGCACGATGTCCTGCACGATCGCCAGGCCGATGCCGTGTCCCTGCACGCGCTCGTCGCCGCGCACGCCACGCTGTAACAGGCTCTCGACGTTATCCAGATCCACGCCCGGACCGTCGTCCTCGACTGCGATGAAAACGCCGGCCCGCCGGTTGTCTTTCGCCGGCTCGATCTTCACCGTCAGCAAGGTCCGCTTGGCGGACCACTTGAAGGCGTTCTCCAGCAAGTTGCCGAGCAACTCCTGCAGGTCGCCCAGCTCGCCATGGAAGCTGGCTTCCGAATCGATCTCGAATTCGCAGATTACGCCGCGACTCGCGTAGACCTTTTCCAGGCTGGCGACGATTTCCTCGGCGCGCGGTTCGATCGCAATCGGCGCGGAGAACAGCGTGTGACCGCTGCGCGCTGCGCGCGACAACTGGTAGGACACCATCTCGGTCATCCGCTGCACCTGCGCGGCGACTTCCTGGCGCAACTCCTCGACGCCGGTACCGGAGTCCAGCCGCGAGCGCAATACCGCCAGGGGCGTCTTCAGGCTATGGGCTAGATCGGACAGCGTGTTGCGGCTCTGGTCGAGGTGCGTGTACTCGCTTTCGATCAGTCCGTTAATGCTGTCGGTGATCTGCTGCAGCTCGGGCGGATAGCGTCCCGACAAGCGGTCGCTGACGCCGCGACGCACGCGGGCGAGCTCTCGCTCCAACTGGCGCAGCGGCTGCAGGCTCCAGCGCAGCACCAGCATCTGCACCAGTAGCAGCAGCACCGCGGCCAAGCCGAGGTAACCCCACAACGCGCGACGGAAAACGCCGACCTGCAGTTCCAGCTGCCTGGCGTCTTCGTAGATGGCGATGGTGAATCGAGTGACCGTGCTGTCCTGCCCGATCTCGCCCTGCTCCCAGGCCAGGCCGTAGCTGAAACGGTAGACGTAGTGGGTGATGCCCTTGTCGTCCACGAAGGTCAGCGGCGTCCGCTCGAAGCGCTGTTCGCCCGGCTTGAGCAGCTCCGGCTCGGGCAAGGCGCGGCCCAGTACCGAGGGCGAATTCCAGTGGAAGGTATTGCCCCGGGCCACCGCATACAGGCCGCTGCCCGGCTGCAGGAACCGGGCATCGGGTGCCTGACCGCGCGGCGGTTCGATCAGCTCGTTGTCACGGGTGAATTCGAACTCGCCCAGGTAGGCATACGAGTGGTTCTGCATGCGCTCGTGCAGGTTGCTGATCGCCGTCTCGCGGAATGCCTCGTCGAGCGCCACCCCGGTCAACCCGAGGAAGGCGATCAACCCGAGGCTTGCCGCCAGAAGCTGGCGGACATGCAAGGATAGGGCGCGCCGCGCCATGGGCGACGCTTATTCGCTGCGCGGGATGGCGAACCGGTAGCCGCGTCCGCGTACCGTCTCGATAGGCTTGAGCTCGCCCTCGGGATCGAGCTTCTTGCGCAAGCGACCGATGAATACTTCCAGCACGTTGGAATCGCGATCAAAGTCCTGCTGGTAGATGTGCTCGGTCAGGTCGGCCTTCGACACCAGCTCGCCCGCGTGCAGCATCAGGTACTCGAGCACCTTGTACTCGTAGCTGGTCAGGTCCACGCCACCGCCATTGACGCTGACGGTCTGTGCCGACAAGTCCAGGCTGACCGGACCGCAGTCGAGCGCCGGCTTGCTCCAGCCGGCGGCGCGACGCAGCAAGGCATTGATGCGCGCCAGCAGCTCCTCAACATGGAAGGGCTTGACCAGATAATCGTCGGCGCCGGCCTTCAGGCCTTCGACCTTGTCCTGCCAGCTCGAGCGCGCGGTCAAGATCAGGATCGGGAATTTCTTGCCTTCGGTGCGCAGGTTGCGGACCAGGTCCATGCCCGACATCTTGGGCAGGCCAAGGTCGATCACGGCGACGTCGAACGGCAGCTCGCGGCCGTGGTACAGGCCTTCCTCGCCATCGGCGGCGGCATCCACCGCGAAGCCTTCGCGCTTCAGCCGGGCAGTGAGGGTTTCGCGGAGCGGGGCTTCATCTTCGACCAGCAAAATACGCATGTCGTCTCCTTGGACGGATCCGGCTGCGAGGCCAGACCAATTACTGTGGCGGTGCTTCGTCCGAATCTGTGGACGACTGTTTTTCCTTGCCGGTGCGGCTGGCGGGGCGTGGCTTTACAGGTGGCGCATCCGGGTCGTCCTGGACTACCCGAACGCGGCCGTCGGCGGTCAGGACCTTGAGCCGATAGACCTCGCGGCCGTCGCGCTGCATGGGTTCCGCGCGCAGGACTTCACCCCCGGTCTGCCGCTCGACCCGGCGCACCGACTCGGGCAGCGAGGATCGGTTGCCCTTGGCCGGAGGCGGATTGGCCGGGCTCGGGGGCGGTGTCGCCTGCGCCCACGCTCCGCCCGCTCCAAGCATCAGCATGGAGTGGAACAGGCGCGTACGAAGTCGGGTGACCCTGGACATTGCGGCGGACTTGCTTCCTGAAAGTGAAAAACCCTGTGTCACGGGGCGAATTCTGGGGTTCTGGCAGTGAATCCTATATGAACCTGAACGCAAGTGTGAACGCTAGAAGATCTCCGCCACACAGCACCTGAGCGAGCCGCCCGCCTTTTCCAGCTCATCCAGTGGCACCGAGCGGACCTGGAAGCCTGCCTGTTCCAACCCCAACCGATGCTCCGGCGACAAGGCGTTCGCCGCCGCCTGGCTCATCCAGACCTGGTCGGGCGCCAGTGCCAGGCAGTTGCCGGCGAAAGCCTGCTTCTCGGCGGCGGACAGCCGGATCGCGTGCGGCGCGTACAGATCGGCGATCGCCCCAGCCACACGCGGATCGGCGAAGCCATCCTCGGCCAGCACCACCGCGCGCCCGGCCAGCACGCTGAGCAGCACATTGCTGTGGTACTCGCCGTCGGCCAGGTCGAACAGCAGCGTCGCACGCAATCCGAACGCCGCGTGCATGGCTGCCGCGCCAACCGCATCGCAGCGTTCGGACAGCCCGCAAAAGCCCAGCCCACGCCGATGGTCGATGATCAGCGCACCGGTGAGCTCGCAAATGCC
Organism: Gammaproteobacteria bacterium; assembly: GCA_031431355.1. Taxonomy (GTDB): domain Bacteria; phylum Pseudomonadota; class Gammaproteobacteria; order Xanthomonadales; family Xanthomonadaceae; genus Arenimonas. The sequence continues at coordinate 10,278 of JANPDF010000143.1, read as the reverse complement.
GGGTTGTTCGCGCAGGTCGATCTCCGGATAGGCGAGCAGCTCGCGGAAGAATCCGCGGATGTCAGCGCGGTCGGCCTCGGCCTGGCGGACCGGGTGGCGCATGTGGCCGAGCAGCAGCTTGCCGCCAGCGGTGGCGAACACGTTGTTCGGGAACAGGCCATCGGGTGCGCTCGCATCGCCGGGGAAACATACCGTCGGCAAGCTCTGCGACAGCGCGCGATGCAGCAGTCGGTGCTGGGTCGCGGCGCGCATTGCATCGACCGACTGGCGCAAGTCCATGTAGCGGTTGTCGCTGGCAGACTCGGCGGCCAGTGAAAACTGTTCGGGTGAAACCATGAACGCCGCGCGCGCGCAGGGCGGGCCGAAGTCGGTCGAGCAGTGCTGGAAAAAACCGGCAAACTCGGCAGTATCACGAGTGATCACGCGGCGCTCTCCATCCGGATGCGAGTGACCTCGAGCGCGCGTTCGAGCAGGTCGATGCCGGCGCCGGCCCGCGGCGCACCCTCGCTGAGAATCTGCCGATAGGCGCGGCCGCCCGGCTGTGCGTGAAACAGGCCGAGCACGTGCCGGGTGATGTGCTTGAGCGCCAGGCCGTCGGCCAGCCTGGCTTCGACGTAGGGCAGGAAACTGCGCAACAGATCCTCGCGCGTGCGCGGAGCGCGGCCGTGCAGCTCGCAGTCGAGCTGATGGAGGCGATAGGGTTCGTGGTAGGCCATCCGTCCCAGCATCACCGCGTCCACTCGATCGAGTTGCGCCAGGCTGTCGGCCACGGTCGCCAGCCCGCCATTCAAGGTGATGTGCAGGCGCGGGCGCTCTTGCTTGAGTCGATACACCCAGTCGTAGCGAAGCGGCGGGATGTCGCGGTTCTCCTTCGGCGACAGGCCGGTCAGCCAAGCCTTGCGGGCGTGCACGACGAATTCCGTGCAACCGGTGGTGGCGACCACGTCGATGAAGGCCAGGAAGGCCGGATAGTCTTCCTGTTCGTCGACGCCGAGCCGGCATTTCACCGTCACCGGAATCGTCGTCGAGGCGATCATCGCGGCGATGCATTCGGCGACCACCGACGGCTCCTTCATCAGGCAGGCGCCGAAACGCCCGGCCTGGACGCGATCGGATGGGCAGCCGACGTTGAGGTTGACGGCGTCGTAACCCCATTGCTCACCAACGCGCGCCGCCTCGGCCAGCTGCGCGGGATCGCTGCCGCCCAGTTGCAGCGCCAACGGATGCTCGCGCTGGTCGTGGCCGAGCAGCCGTTCGCGATCGCCATGCAGCACCGCCTGTGCATGCACCATTTCCGTGTACAGCAGCGCGTCGGGGGCGAGCACGCGATGGAACACACGGCAATGACGATCGGTCCAGTCCATCATCGGGGCTACCGATAACCGTGGATTCCGGCGCGGGGGATGCTGGCTTGGCTGCAAGGCGGCTGGCCCAGTAGGACGGATCGAGCGGGACGCATGATAACTCGGCGACTCGAATGGCGATCACCGAGCGAGGCGCCGCAGCCAGCCCGACGCGATTGCGCCAGGCCAATCGCCGGCGTGTTACAACGGCCAACCATGCCCTGTTGGAAATCCATCCGGAGACCGGCCATGGCCAATACAACTGGCGCTGGCGCTGATCGCCGCGGTGTTGCTGGTGGTTTCCACCCGGCGCATCCATAAGCGCCTGGACTGATGGTCCTCAGCCCTGGCTGAGGTGAGCCAGTTGACCAGCGTGTTGTTCCCAGTCGCGACCGTCGAACGGTTCGATTGCCATCGACTCGATCGTGCCCTCGTCCAGGCAACGCGCGTTGACATCGATGCCATCAGGATTCGAGCGCGGAACGTAGAAACTCTTGACGCCGCAGACCCGGCAGAAGCGATGTTTGGCAACGCCGGTGTTGAAGGTGTACTCGGTCAGCTCGCCGGCGCCAGCAAGTAGTCGGAACTTCGATGCGGGAACGATCAGGTGCAGGAAACCGCTCATCCGGCACAGCGAGCAGTTGCAATCCTGGACGGTCAGGGTGGCGGGCGCATCCACCTCAAAAACAACGCGGCGGCAATGGCAGCCGCCGCGGTGGGTTACATATTCTTGGGAATCAGTTTCGGTCAATGACCCTTGTCCTTGCCCTTGTCCTTGCCCTTGTCCTTCCCCTTGGCGTTGTCCTTGCCCTTGCCCTTGTTGTCGTCATGGTGGGCATCGCCGCCGCGCAACACTGTCGTGGTGGTGGTCGTGGTTCCGCGCGCCTTGTAGCGGCCGTTGGATTTTCCGACCCGCTCCTTCAGTGCATGGAATTCGGCGGAGCCGGGCTTGATGCCCATGCGCATGGCAACGACGCCCCAACCCTGTCCACGATTTTCCTCATAGGAACGGGCGACGTCGGCGCAGGGCCGGCGAGCCGAATAGGCAAGCGCGCAGGCGTAATAGACGTCACCCGGCGACATGTTGCGCTTGGTCAGCATCTCGTTGACCAGATAGCGCGGCGCGCCAAAGGAATTGACTACATCGTCCACGAAGTAATCGCGGTTGCCGCGCCCGTAGTCGTTGACGTAGCCAAGTTGCGAGTCGATCCAGACATCGCCCGTACGTGGGCTGTAGCTGATGACCTGGGCACTGGCCACGCCGGAAAGCGCGAGGCCCAGCGCAAAGACGAGGATGGCGGACTTGGTTTTCATGGTGTCGCTCCTTGGTTTTAGCCGCCAGTCTGGACCGGTCGGATGAATTCGCGCTTAAGGGCCGCTACAGGCGCTGCAGCCGATATTCGATGGCTTGCTCGGCGGTGCGGCTGTCGCCGTCGCGTAGCTCCAGCGCACCATCGGGCTGCAGCACGAAGCGCTGGCTGCCGCCGCGGTCGGGGTCGAGGATGTAAGTGGTCACCGCCGAGCCATCGACCGCGGAAGCGACTTCAGTCCAGGTCCCAGCCCGGTTGAAGCTGTTCTTGCCAGCGCCGCCGACATAGGTCTCGGTGATCAGGTAATCGCGGCGGCCGTCGGCACTGCGCAGGACCAGCCGGGTGTCGATGCCCTGGCAGTCGCTACAGGGCAGCAAGCCAGCCCAGGTCCGTTCGCTATTCTGTCGCGGTGCCGGAAAGGTCGCGTCCGGCGGCGACACGGCGGCGCCTTGCGGCGTCGGGCTGGCTCCGCGCTGGCACGACAGCAGCAGGCAGGCGCCCAACACCAGGACGAACCAGTTCTTCATTGCGCTTCCTCGCCGGCGGTAACCGCGTCCACGGGCAGAATCATGCCCCGGCAGCCTGCCCACGTCCACGCCGAAGCGGCAGTTGCAATCCCGGTTAACCCCACTGTCGGTCCCGGTACGTTCATGGCTGCGAGCTCACAGGAGTATCGCCATGGACCGTGCCCTCGATCGACTGCCCCAGTTGTCGCTGGATCCGAAACGCATCGCTGCCACCAGCGGAGCCGTCGCGCTGCACGTACTGGTCTTGTTGCTGTTGTTGCTGCCGGCGCAGACCGCGCCGCCTATCCCGGTGGCGGACAACCCGATGATGGTGGTGGTGCCCGAGGTCAAGCGCGAGATCAAGCTGGTGCCATTCATGCCGATGCCGCCGCGCCCGCCGGTGCCGGTGGCCAAGCCGTCGCCGCTGCAGGCCTTGCCGGAGTCGGCGCCGGTGGACGCGACGCCCAGCGCGATGGACTCCTACAGTCCACCCGTGGATTCGACGCCGGAGACCAGCTTCGACTCGGGACCTGCCGCTCCGCGGTTCGAGCAGCTTGCCGCGGATGTCGCGCCGCCACCGACTTATCCGCCGCAGGCGCTGCGCCGGAACATCACCGGCGTGGTCATGTTGCGCGTCTCGGTCGATGCGCAGGGCCGGCCGACGGAAGTCAGCATCGAGCGCAGCAGCGGCTCGGTGCTGCTCGACCAGGCGGCGCGCAAGTTCGTGCTGGCGCGCTGGCACTTCGTGCCGGCAACGCGCGACGGCTCGCCGATCGCCGCAATGGCGCTGGTGCCGATCGATTTCGTCATCGAGAGATGACCTGAGCGGGCCGCCGCTCGTCCCCGGAGCGGCGCGACGCCGGCACGCGTGGTCCCTGAAGCCGCGCGTGCCGACTTTTTTTCAGGCCAGCAGCAGCTTGATCGCCCAGCCGGCCAGTCCCAGGCTGGTCAGTCCGCAGGCGACCGAGGCGACCAGCGAACCCACTGCCAACAAACGTGCCATCACCCGCTGCCGCGGCGTGAGCGTGTGGTAGTCGGTGGCATAGGCGGTGCCCGCCGACAAGCTCAGCATCGCGCAGAACCCGCTGGCCAGGCCAAGCAGAAGCGCGGCGACCAGCCAGGCCCACCAGCTCATCCGGGTACGCCCTGCCGACTCATGCGCTGTCCATCCGTTTGCTTGACAGCCATCTTACCGAACCGTTTACCGGGCAGTCAGCCACTATTGCTGAATGCCTCCGTTCACGAACGCTCAGGCATCCTCGGACCATCGTTGACAGGAGAGGCTCCGTGACTAATCCCAAGTTGATTGCATTGATGATCACCGCCGCGCTAAGCGGCTCCAGCACCTCAGTGGCAGTGGCTGCGCCGGCGCTGCCGGCGACGGCGCTGACGGCGGAAACCGTCAACGATGCCGCCCAGACGACAGCGGTGACGGCCGGTAGCCGCGGCGGTGCCGTGCTACGCGCGCAGATCCTGCTCGACCGCTGGCGCTTTTCGCCGGGCGAAATCGATGGCGCCTATGGCTCGAACATGCGCCGGGCGATCGCCGGTTTCCAGGCGACCAACGGCCTGACGGCATCGGGCGAGATCGACGCGGCCACCTGGAACGCACTCAATCGCGATACCGCTCCGGTTCTCTCCGTGGTCACGCTGGCCGACGCCGACGTTGCCGGCCCGTTCGTGAAGATCCCTTCGGACATGATGGAAAAATCGAAGTTGAAGGCGCTCGGCTATGGCTCGGCACTGGAAGCGCTGGGCGAGAAGTTCCATGCCGCCCCGGCGCTGCTGCAGAAGTTGAATCCGGGCAAGTCTTTCGGCGTCGGCGAGCAGATCCTGGCACCCAACGTGGAGACCGGCGTTGCCATGCCGGCCGCGGCGAAAGTCGTCGTTGATCGCTCCGAGTCGACCGTGTCGCTGCTTGACGCCACCGGCAACGTGATCGCGCAGTTTCCGGCCTCGACCGGCAGCGAGCACGATCCCTTGCCTGTTGGGGAGTGGAAGATCCAGGGCGTGGCCAAGAATCCTCCCTTCAACTACAACCCCGACCTGTTCTGGGACGGCGACCCGAAGCACTCGAAGGCGACCATTCCGGCGGGTCCGAACAATCCGGTGGGCGTGGTCTGGGTGGACCTGTCGAAGGAACATTACGGCATACACGGAACGCCGGAACCGTCCAAGATCGGCAAGACCCAATCGCATGGCTGCATCCGCCTGACCAACTGGACGGCGCTGGCGATGGCGGAGTCGGTCAAGCCCGGCCTCCCGGCCATCCTGCAGGAGTGACATGAGCCGGCTCTTCATCTTTCTGCTGGGCGTGCTGGCCGGCGGAGCCGGCGTGTTCTACCTGGTTGACGCCGGCATCGTCGAGCATCCGCGCGCGCCCGCGCCGGCATCGGCCGAGGTCGCGACTCCCGACCCGGTGGCGAGCAATCCACTGCAGCTGCCGGGCCTGCCCGCGTCGCCCTCGGTGTCGCCACCAGCGCTTCCGGTCGGCGATCTGGCGCTGCCAGCAGGCGCCGAACTGCAAGCGCGCGTAGCGGCACCGCCGCTGCCAGCATCGGTGCAGGCCGAGGGGCTGCTGATCCCGGTCACCGGGGTCAATGCCGCGCAACTCAGCGATACCTACACGCAGTCCCGCGGCGAAGCGCGCTTGCACGATGCGATCGACATCATGGCGCCGCGTGGCACGCCAGTCGTAGCGGTTGCCGACGGTCGCGTGGTGAAGCTGTTCAACAGCAAGCAGGGCGGCTTGACCGTGTACCAGTTCGACCGCGAGGAAAAGCTGGCCTACTACTACGCGCACCTCGACAGCTACGCGCCGGGTCTGGCCGAAGGCAGCGTGCTCAAGCGCGGTGAACCAGTGGGCCTGGTCGGCAGCACCGGCAACGCCAATGCGGCGGCGCCGCACCTGCACTTCGCCGTGTTCGTGCTGGGGCCAGAGAAGAGCTGGTGGAAAGGCACCGCGATCAACCCGTACCCGCTGCTGGGCGGCCGAGCCCTGCGTCCCATCGTTCCGGCCGATGCGCCGGATGCCACAGCCCGCTGACTCAGCGTGGACACCTACGAACTGACGCTGGGCCTGATGGGGCTGGTGTTGATCGGCGCGACCTGGCTGCCCCATCTGCTCAAGCAACGCGTGCTGTCGTTCCCGATCGTCTACGTGGCAGTGGGTTTCCTGCTTTACCAACTACCGCTGCCGTTTCCCGATCCGGATCCGGTGACATGGAGCCAGGAGACCGAACACCTGACCGAACTACTGGTCCTGATCGCATTGGTCAGCGCCGGCCTGCGCATCGACACACCGATCGGCTGGAAACGCTGGAACCCGGCCTGGCGACTGCTCGGCATTGCGATGCCAATCTGCATCGGCGTCGGCATCTGGCTCGGCCACTGGCTGGTCGGCTTGTCACTGGCCAGCGCCTGCCTGCTCGGCGCGGTGCTGGCGCCGACCGATCCGGTACTTGCCGCCGACGTGCAGGTGGGTCCTCCCGGCGGCGGCAAGGAAGACCCAGTGCGCATCGCGCTCACCAGCGAAGCTGGCCTGAACGACGGGCTGGCGTTCCCGTTCGTCTGGCTCGCCATCGCCGTGGCCAGCAGCGATGGCGGACTCGGATGGGTCGGCCAATGGCTCTGGCTGGACCTGCTCTACCGCACCGTGGCCGGCGTTCTGGTCGGTTGGGGACTTGGCTACCTGCTGATGCACCTGATCTTCCGGGTGGAGAGTACAACCCGGATTTCGCAGACCGAGGACGGGCTTGCCGTGCTCGGCATCACGCTGCTGGTGTACGGGGTCACCGAAGTAATCGGCGGTTACGGTTTCCTGGCAGTGTTCGTCGCCGCCCTGGCGATCCGCCACTACGAACGCTCGCACCCCTTCCACGACACCCTCAACCTGTTCGCCGAACAATGCGAGCGCCTGCTGATGACGGCGCTGCTGCTGCTGTTCGGCGGCGCGCTGGCGCACGGCATCCTTGATTTCCTGGACTGGAAATCGATGTTGTTCGGACTGGCGTTCGTGCTGTTGGTGCGACCGCTCGCCGGCATGCTGTCGATGCTCGGCAGCGCGTTGCCCTGGCGCGAGCGGCTGGCGATCAGCGGTTTCGGCGTGCGCGGGATCGGTTCGTTCTACTACCTGGCGTTCGCATTGAACCAGGGCTGGTTTCCCGACCGCCGCGAATTATGGGCAACGGTTTCCTTCGTGGTACTGGTTTCGATCCTGGTGCACGGCCTGGCCGCGACGTCGATCATGCAATACCTGGATAGTAGGCGTGAGCGGATGCCGCGCCGGGCGCGTTGAGCAGCGACAGCGGCGCAGGATAGCGGCGGCCCGCCCGCAACGGTCGGAAGCACGGAAGCTCGCGAAAGAAAGCGGCGTCCTGCTGGCGCGCGTGCCAACCGGGAATGCCCGCCATCGGCAGCGGGCGCAGGTCCTGCGGATCCAGCAGGCACTGGCCCGCGGCGATTGCATCGGCTACCTGGACTTCACTGGCGTCGCCGGACACGACCACGGTCTTCGACACCAGCAACATGCCAGGATTGAGCGCGTGTTCAAACAACGCGTGTCCGAACACCCGCAGCCGTATCCGGCCATCGCTCCAGGCCTGGCGGTGGCGCAGGAACAAGCCTGTCCAGTCATGGCGATCCCAGCAGCTGACCAGCTCGGGATCGCTCACGTAGGCGATCGCTCCGGCCTCGTCGAACTGCGTGTAGGCGCATTGGCGGCGCGTGCGCTCGTGCAGCCCGACTCGCGCCATGTCGGCAACCTGGCCGGCATTGAGTTCTGACTTCAGCGCCGGAAATCTTTTCCATGCCAGCGCATTGAACAGGTCGTGCCAGTTGGCGCGCCGCGTGGCGATCTGGCCGGAGTGGAAGATCCGCTGCTCGTAGTTTTCGGCGGGGTCCAGCGCATCGTCGGCGACCAGGGTCAGGACGCTTTCGGTGACACGATGCCGGATCGGAGCCAGTTCCCGCTGCAACTGCTCTATGTCCGGCCACGACGGTCCCGACAGCAGGTGGCGAAACGCAGCGAGCGCCTCGAACGGCGGGCTCGAGAAATGCGCATCGTCAACCGATGCGCGCGATGGCGCCGAAAATCTCATCACCGCCCGCCGCGATCAATCGTCGCGCTGGGTCTGGACCTTGCATTGGTCGGCGACCCAGCTATAAAGCCGGCGGGTCTGGTCATCGGTCATGCCAAGCCAGGTCTTCTCGCGCACGGCCATGCTGAAGGACTGCGCTGACTGGCAGGCATTGATGGAGACTGCTTCCGGCGTCAGCGGATCGCTGCTGGGCGACGGCGTCGGCACGGCTGGCGTGGCCGGCGGCGTCACGATGACGGTCGGCGTCGGTCGCAGCTTCTTCTCGACCTCGGCCGATAGTTCGCGAACCGTTTGTTCGTCCCGCTGGATCTTGGCGGCAGCGGCCGCCGACTGCTCCGGCGTCGGCGTCGGCTCGGTCGGTGCGGGGCGACGCCACGCCTCGGTCGAGCCGGCGGGACACTTCGAGGACTGGATGCTGACCACGCCCTTGTCGTTGACGCACTTGTACAACAGCTTCGCCTCGGCGGCGGCAAGCTGCCCGGGAACCAACAGCATTCCGGCCGTCAGCGCCAGCACGGCCAGCGGCCACTGCAATGGTCTGTCATCCATGTCCGACTCCATGTCGCCTGCAAGCGAGTTGCGCGTGGCTGAATACTGGCTGCCCACCGGCCGCTTCGCAAGCAAAAACGGGCGCGCCGGCGCTTTCCCGGCGACCGCTTCAGTATCCGTTAAAACTCGGTCTGCGAAATTGACTGTCAGCCAGGCGACCGGACGTTGTCTGGCGTCGCACGCCTCGATTCCAGCGACACCGCAAAGGGATATTGCACATATGAGCGCTACCGTTCACGCCTTCGGCAGTCTCGGCCTTGCACACGAGTTCGGAACTTCGGCGCCGCCTCCGCGGCCCTCGCGCCTGTCTCCCGCTCCAATTTCCTCGTCGATCGACGATGCGCATGCCTGGCTGGTCGATCTCGGCGCACTGGCTCGTTGTCGCTCCTTGCTGACCGGGCATGCCGTCGCGGCGTCGGCCGGCGCGCGCGAGTCGAGCCAGCATTCGCTGATGGAGGTACCTGGTGCCTATGACCAATTCTGCCGCAGCCACTTCGCATCGGTACGGCGCCTGCATCCGGGACTGACCTGGAGCGACGCCTGCCCCGCCTACGCTATCGCACTGTCTGCGCATGTCTTGGTGTGCGAGGCGCTCGACGACGAGCGCGAACAGGTGTTGCAGTCCAACTGGATGCAGATTCGCGGCTTTTCGACACTGTCCTGGGCTCAGGCGCGCGGCTTGATTGCCGACGGTTGCAGGGCGCTGGCGAGGCTCGATCCATTGGCGATGCGCCGCTAGCGCGCCACTCGCGCGCCGGATTGGCTCCAGCGGCCGGCGATGCTGGTGACCGTGTTCGTTAGACCGGCTCCGCCTCCGCGCCGCCCCGGGCGAGTGGGTCCGGCAGGCGTTCACCGCCGCGGGTAAACCCGAGCGATACAGAATTCAGGCAGTGCCGTTCGCCGGTAGGCGGCGGCCCGTCGGGAAAGACGTGACCCAGGTGGCTGTTGCAGCGCGCGCAGACAATCTCGTCGCGGATCATGCCGTGACTGCTGTCGCGCACAACGCGCACATGCTCGCTATCGAAGGGGCGGAAGAAACTCGGCCAGCCCGTGCCCGAATCGAACTTCGCATCGGAACGGAACAGCGGCAAACCGCAGAAACGGCAGGTGTAGACGCCGTCCAACTTGTTGTCGAGGAAGACGCCGCAGAAAGCGCGCTCGGTGCCGTGCTCTAGGAGCACCCGGCGTTCGTCCTGGTCGAGCCCGGCGGCAAGCGTGCTGCGCTGCTCGGAACTGGGCGCGGAAAGATCGTATCGGCTCATGCGTGCAATGATCCCCCGGCCATCCATGCACGGCAAGCAAGCCGTGGTAAAAGGAGGCCAATCGCCCAGCGGAGAGCTGCCGTGCCCAGGAACTTCCTGCTTCTGTCCTGCCTCGCCGCGCTACTGAGTTGTTGCAGTGTGCAAGGTGATCCCGCCGATGCGACGCCGACGGCGTCGCCCAAAGACAGCGCCAAAGCATTAGCGCTCAC
>JANPDF010000142.1:0-4009 GCA_031431355.1 Gammaproteobacteria bacterium | reverse complement strand
CGTTGCCGCCCAGGGCGGTATCTCGGCTGCGCTCGGCAACATGGGCGAGGACGACTGGCGCTATCACTTCTTCGATACCGTCAAGGGCTCCGACTGGCTCGGTGACCAGGACGCAATCGAATACATGTGCCGTGAGGCGATCCCGGCCATCATCGAACTCGAGCATTACGGCGTGCCGTTCTCGCGCACCGACGACGGCAAGATCTACCAGCGGCCCTTCGGCGGCATGACCACCCGCTACGGCGAGGGCCCGCCCGCGCAGCGTACCTGCGCTGCCGCCGACCGCTCCGGCCACGCGATCCTGCACACGCTTTACCAGCAATCGCTCAAGCACGATGCCAAGTTCTTCATCGAATATTTCGCGCTCGACCTGATCATGGACGAGGAGGGCGCCTGCCGCGGCGTACTCGCGCTGGACATGACCGACGGCACCATGCACCTGTTCCGCGCGCAGGGCGTCGTGCTCGCCACCGGCGGCTATGGCCGCGCATATTTCTCGGCGACCTCCGCGCACACCTGCACCGGCGATGGCGGCGGCATGGCCCTGCGCGCCGGCCTGCCGCTGCAGGATATGGAGTTCGTACAGTTCCATCCGACCGGCATCTATGGCGCCGGCTGCCTGATCACCGAGGGCGTTCGCGGCGAAGGCGGCATCCTGCGCAACTCGAACGGCGAGCGCTTCATGGAGCGCTATGCGCCCAGCGTGAAGGACCTCGCACCGCGCGACATGGTCAGCCGCTCGATGACGATCGAAATCCGCGAAGGTCGCGGCGTCGGCCCGAAGAAGGACCATATCCACCTGGACCTGACGCACCTGGATCCCGCCGTCATCCACGAGAAGCTGCCGGGTATCGCCGAGACCGCGAAAATCTTTGCCGGCGTTGATGTCACCCGTCAGCCGATTCCGGTGCTGCCGACTGTGCACTACAACATGGGTGGACTGCAGACCAACTACCACGGCGAAGTGGTTACTTTGAAGGACGGCGATCCCAACGCGGTGGTACCGGGCCTGTACTCGATTGGTGAAGCGGCCTGCGTCTCCGTGCATGGCGCCAACAGGCTGGGATCCAACTCCCTGCTCGATCTAGTCGTGTTCGGCCGGGCCGTGGCCAACCGCTGCGCCGAGACGATCAAGCCGGGTGCTTCGCACAAGAGCCTGCCCGCGTCGGCCTGCGACAAAGCCCTGGCCAATTTCGACAAGCTGCGCCACGCGAACGGCGGCACGCCGACCGCGGAGATTCGCGACAACATGCAGCACGTCATGCAGAACGACGCCGCTGTATTCCGTACCGGAGAGACCCTGCAGCAGGGCGTGGCGAAAATCACCGCGGCGTTCAAGTCATTCGAGGACGTCAAGGTCACCGACCGTTCGATGATCTGGAATTCGGACCTGGTGGAGACGCTGGAATTGCAGAACCTGCTCGGCCAGGCGGTTGCGACCATGGTATCGGCGGAGAATCGCAAGGAATCACGCGGCGCCCATGCGCGCGAGGATTTCAGCGCGCGCGACGACGTGGAATGGATGAAGCACACGCTGTGCTGGGTGGACGAGCAGGGCGGCACCCGCATCGACTACCGGCCGGTGCACTTGAGCGTGCTGACCAGCGACGTCGCCGTCATCCCTCCGAAAGAACGCAAGTACTGAACACTTTCATGGGCGCGCCGCCAGCCGTGGCCGCCTGAACCCGAGAACGAGCAGAATGGCCGAATTCACGCTTCCCAAGAATTCCAGGGTACAGAAGGGCAGGCACTTCCCGGCGCCTGGCGGCGCCAAGCGCGTGCGCAGCTTCAAGATCTATCGCTGGAATCCGGACGACGCCGACAATCCGCGCACCGATACCTACGACATCGACCTCGATAGCTGCGGGCCGATGGTCCTGGACGCGCTGATCAAGATCAAGAACGAGGTCGATCCGACGCTGACCTTCCGTCGTTCCTGCCGCGAGGGCATCTGCGGTTCTTGCGCGATGAACATCGACGGCAGCAACACGCTCGCCTGCACCAAGGGCATCGATGACTGCGGCAAGAAGGAAGTGCCGATCTACCCGCTGCCTCACATGCCAGTGGTCAAGGATCTGGTGCCGGACCTGACCCATTTCTATGCCCAGTACGCGTCGATCAAACCGTGGTTGCGCAGCCAGAGTTCGCCGCCTGCAGCGACCGAGCGGCTGCAGTCCAAGGAGGACCGCGCCAAGCTCGATGGACTCTACGAATGCATCCTGTGCGCCTGTTGTTCGACCTCGTGCCCGAGCTACTGGTGGAACGGCGAGCGCTACCTCGGCCCCGCCGTCCTGTTGCAGGCCCACCGATGGATCCTAGATTCCCGTGACGAGGACACCGGCGTGCGCCTGGATGACCTCGAAGACCCGTTCAAGCTCTATCGCTGCCACACCATCATGAACTGCACGCGGACCTGCCCGAAGGGCCTGAATCCGGCGAAGGCGATCGCCGAGATCAAGCAACTCATGCTCAAGCGCCGTGGCGCCTGAGCGGCTCGCCAGCATCGCGCCCCGGGCGTGAGCGAAGCAGATTCCGTGCGCGGCCTGCGCTGGCGTTGCCGGCGCGGCATGCGCGAGCTTGACCAACTGATGCTGCGCTACCTCGACCAGCGCTGGCCGGTATCCGACGACGGTGAACGAAGTGTTTTCCTACGCCTGCTCGACTGCGAGGACGATAAGCTCTGGCAATGGTGCATGGGCCTTGATCGCCCCGAAGACCCGGAGATGCAGGCCCTTGTCCAGCGAATCATCGATCTGCCGCATTGACTGGCGCCCTTCGCGGCTCCTGTGCGCCTGCCTATCCTGCCTCGGCATCCTGGGGGCAGTCTCGGTCTGGCTGAGTGCGATGCCGATGGTGGCGAAACTTCCGCTTGCCTGCGCGGCCCTGGCTCACGGCGGCTGGCTGGCTCGTCGCGAATTCACGCGGCTACCGTTTTCACTGGAGTGGCCGTGCTCGGGCGACGGCATCGTGCTGTCGCGCCCGGACCGGGCGCAGGCGCTGGCCGAAGTTTGCCTGTCGGTTCGCGGTCCGCTGGCCTCGCTGCGGGCACGTGATCCCGAGGGCCGGGTTTTTCGCGCCTTCTGGAGCCCGGATACACTTTCCCCAAGCGATCGCAGGCTGCTACGCATGGCAAGTGGCGACAGCCACGTGGATTCCGGCCCCGCGCTTGCGACAATGCAGGGCTGACCCGCCAAAGGATGTCCATGTTCCAACCCCTGTCATTCGCCATCGGACTGCGCTACCTTCGCGCCAAGCGGCGCAACGGATTCATCTCCTTCATCTCGATGGCCTCCATCCTCGGCATCCTGATCGGAGTGATGGCGCTGATCACCACCATTTCGGTCATGAATGGGTTCCAGGAAGAGCTTCGCAGCCGCATCCTGGGAATGGTCTCGCACGCAACGATCGATGGACTGGACGGTCCGCTGCAGGACTGGCCGAAGGCGGTGGCCCTGAGTCAGCGCGACCCCCGCGTACTCGGCGCGGCGCCCTATGTGCAGACAGAAGCCCTGCTGCAGGGCGCGCGTCGCCAGGGCGCGCTGATCCGGGGCGTGCTGCCTGCGCAGGAGCCCAAGGTCTCCGATCTCGGCGACAAGATGAAGAAGGGACGCCTGTCCGACCTGAAACCAGGCAGCTACAACATCATCCTGGGCAATGAACTCGCGCAGATGCTTGGAGTAGAAGTCGGCGACTCGGTCAACGTGTTCGTCTCGGAGGCTACCGTCACGCCGATCGGCCCGATTCCCCGGGCGCGTCGCTTCCACGTCGTGGGCGTGTTCGAGGTCGGAGCCCAGGAATATGACTTCGGACTGGCCGTGATCCACCTGCAGGACGCGCAGCGCTTGATGCGCATGGATGCCGGCGTCACCGGCGTCCGGCTCAAGCTCAGGGACATCTGGGATGCATGGAACGTCGCGCGCAGCCTGGCCGACGACATGCAAGGGGTCTACCGGGTGCGCGACTGGACGCGCGACCACGAGAATTTTTTTCGCTCGCTGAAGATGGAAAA
>JANPDF010000141.1:0-1871 GCA_031431355.1 Gammaproteobacteria bacterium | reverse complement strand
CCACCTTCTTGCGCGACAGGCAATAGACGATGCCCGCTTCCTGTCGGTGGCCGTCCAGGAAATCGAGCAGCTGTCGCCGCGCGTTGTCCTTCTGCACGACACGGTAGCGAATGTTCGGCCGGTCGAAGGAGCTGATGAATTGCCGCGCCGATTGCAGTCCGAGGCACTCGACGATTTCCGCCCGCGTGGGTGCATCCGCGGTCGCGGTCAGCGAGATCCGCGGCACTTGCGGCCAGCGTTCGTGCAGCAGGTTGAGCTCGCGGTACTCCGGCCGGAAATCGTGGCCCCATTGCGAGACGCAATGCGCCTCGTCGATCGCGAACAGCGCGATGGTGCAACGGTCGAGCAAGGACAGGAAGCGAGGCGTGAGCAGGCGTTCGGGGGCGACGTAGAGCAGGTCGTAGTTGCCGGCCAGCAGCCCGCGTTCGACCTCGGCAGCTGCTTCCGCGGAGAGTGACGAGTTGAGATAGGCCGCGTTCACGCCCAGTTGCTCCAGCGCTTCGACTTGGTCCTGCATCAACGCGATCAGCGGCGAAATCACGATGGCGGTGCCGGGCCGGAGCAACGCGGGCACCTGGTAACACAGCGATTTTCCGCCGCCGGTGGGCATCAGCACCAGGCAATCGCGGCCGGCAAGCACTTGTTCGACGATTGCTTCCTGTTCGCCGCGGAAGGCCTGGTGGCCGAACACGCGGCGAAGTGTTTCCTGGGCGCTTGATATCATGCGGACAGGGTAGCAAACCCGTCCGCTCAAAAAATGCGATTCCGACGCTGATCCGTGTAAGGATTTACAGGGGCGGCATCTGGTAGTCCGCAGGCGCCTCGACCGGCCGACCTTGCGAAGCCAGCCAGCGCTTCAGCGCCGGAATCTCGCCGTCGCCGGATGCCCAGGCAGTACGCCAATTTTCCCAGTCTGTCGCTGTCCACTCGCGCCAGCTACCGTCGACTTGGCGCGTAGAGCCAGGACCCTGGATCGCTTGCAGCCATAACCATTGAGCATTCCGGAGGTTTTGGAAGGCGCGTGCCCGCGAATCGGCATCGGGATCCTGAAGATAGATCTGTCGCCATCCCCAATAGGCGCCAAACACGTTGGATGAGCTAGCCAACAGCCGTGCGACCCGCAAACAGTCCGGCCGGATTTCCGGTGCGACCTCGATCCAGCGTGAGTTGTAGACAGCGTCGCCCGACGGCCTCGCGCTGCAGTTCCATCGAACCGTGTTCCGATAATCGCCCACCATTTGGTAGCCGGCCACTCGAGTTTGCCGGACGATGGTGGCAATGAATGCCTGGTCGTCTGGTGCCAGCTTGCGCGCGGACTCAAACAGGTCCCGTCGAACTCGAGTCTCGTAGTTTTCGTAATGGGAAGAGCGGGCCATTCGTGCCAGGGCGTCTGCCATCGCGGCCCGGTCATCCTGCTGTCCGGCCGATTCGAACGCGAGGGACCACGCGTAAGCGTTGTGGGGGTCGCGTTCCGTCAGATGCTGGATCGCAATTGCCCGATTGCAACCAAGCGCGGGATCGCAGGCTCGAAGCGCAACGACCAGCGGATAGATATCCGGGTGCGCTCCAAGCACGGCTATGGCTGCCGAGCTCGAGCGGTCACCATCCGCAACAAGTTTGCCTAGCAAGGGACTGCCACCCCGATCGTCGCCGTACTGGTAGAGCTGTTCGCGGCTCGTGTAGAGGAAGCGATAAGTAAAAGCGGCCAAGGCTTTCGATTCGATGTCCCCGTTGGCTGAAAGATGGTCGGCCAGTCGCCGCATCTGGGCTTCCTGCTCCAGGGCCTCCCGCGCATCCGAATAATTGCGCAAGGCATACTTGGCCTTGAACACCAAGTCCAGCGTGGTCCGGCTCAACCGCTCCTGGAACAG
>JANPDF010000140.1:0-2471 GCA_031431355.1 Gammaproteobacteria bacterium | reverse complement strand
TCGACGGCGTGCAGGAATCGGCGCCGGGCGCAGCTCCTCCGCTCGAAGACCAGCGCTGACCTCGCTCCCGCGCAACGTCTGCGGGTAGCGGACTGTCGGGCAAATTCACGCGCGGTGCATGCAGCTAAGTCCGCGATGAATGTATGCAGCGACAACGCGTGTTGTTGGGTATTCGCTCATGCAGGGCTACCTATCTTGTAATCAACAACCACCGCGAAAGGAATCGCGAACATGAGCACCCGCAGTTTCCGTTTGCCGCGCACCAAGCTGTTGCCGATGCTCCTGGCTTCTTTGCTGGTAGCTACCACCGGGCAGGCGGCCGTGGCGCAAGTGTCCGGTGAGCCGGCGTACACAGATGAGGCGTCGGCGCTGGCCGATGCCGATTTGCTGCGATCGGACGCTCCGGATCAACTCGCGCCGGGCGAATTCGTCTGGCTGCCGGCGGCGATGAAGGCCTCCGATGCCGAAGTGATGGTCATGGTCAGCCTGCGCGACCAGCGCGCCTACGTTTATCGCGAGGGCGAACGCATCGCGATCAGCACGGTGAGCACCGGACGGCCTGGCATGGAAACGCCGACCGGCGTGTTCGAAATCCTGCAAAAGAAGAAGATGCACCACTCCAACCTCTACGATGACGCGCCGATGCCGTTCATGCAGCGCCTGACCTGGAGCGGCGTGGCGATGCATGCCGGCCGTATTCCGGGCCACCCGGCATCGCACGGTTGCGTACGCCTGCCCAAGCAGTTCGCCAAGGAACTGTTCGAGGTGACCAAGCACGGTCAGACCGTCGTGGTCAGCGACGATGGTTCGGTGGAAGCGCTGGCCCGCGCCGGCCTCAGTGAGCAGATGGCATTGTTGGTAGGCACGACCTCCTCCATCCGCGAGATGGTTGATACGGTGGACGGCGAGCAGGACTACACCCGCGCCGGGGCCATGCTTGGCGCCGGCAGCCCCAGCGCCGCCGCCAGCGCCTTCAACCGGTAACGCAGACTGCGCAAACGACAGGTGTGGATCGGATTCGGGGCCGTGCTGCGGCCCCGTTTTCGTTTGCTCTCACGAAAAACTTGCCGCGTGGGCATTCACAAATGCTGACGATTCGCTGAATAACTGGGGACCAATCCACAAATCCGAACATATTCGCGTCCAGGTTCAGCTTCGGGCCATAAACGCTTGATTCTGCTGAAGGCTTTGTTAACCTCCGCTCAGGTATCTTGCTCCGCCCTGAACGAGGATTCCTGCCGATGCGTCTGCGCGCCGCCTGTCTTGCCCTGTCCCTGCTCCCGGTGTTTTCGGCGGCTGCCGAAAGCAATGTTGCTTCGCTGGCAAAGCTTGCGCCTGACGCGGACCCGCGGGTCATCTCGCTGGCAATGGAAGCCCGCGAATGCGCGGCGCGTCAGTTCGGCGAGGCGCCGTCGCCGCGCCTGGCGGTCATCGATTATTCGATCGCCTCCACCAAGCCGCGGCTGTGGGTGTTCGACCTGACCAACAACACGCTGTTGTTCCGCGAAGTGGTCGCGCACGGCCAGGGCACTGGCGAAAACATGGCGCGTGCATTCTCCAACAAGGACGGCAGCCACCAGACCAGCCTGGGCCTGTTCCGCACCGCCGGCACCTACCAGGGCGGCAACGGCTATTCGTTGCGCATGGAAGGCCTGGAGCCGGGCACCAACGATGCCGCGATGTCGCGCGCGATCGTCATGCATGGCGCGCCGTACGTGAACGTGCAGATGGCGCAGAAGCAGGGCCGGCTCGGCCGCAGCTGGGGTTGCCCGGCAGTGCGTCCGCAGGTGGCCAAGCAGGTCATCGACAGCTTGAAGAACGGGCAGATGATTTTCTCTTACTACCCGGACAACAACTGGCTGGCCAAGTCGCCGTTCATCGGCTGCCGCAACAAGGCCCTCGCCGCCGCCAGCACCAACGCGCGCTCCGTCGCCTCGAAGTAATAGTTGCTTTAGCAACTGTCCGGAAATTGACGCGCCCCCGGCGTCCGGCGCTCACCCGCAGCGTCGTGGAAAAACGTCCTGTTTTTTACACGCCGCCGCTCCTGCCGTCCGTGGCCCGCTCTGCGGGTGATCGCCTGCCACCGGGTGCCAATTCGCGGGCCGTCGCTATCGCACGCACGCCTCGCGTAGCGCTTTTCCCAATAGATCAGCAACGCAGCGACTTGGCATTTCTTGGCGGACACCGCGCCCCGGTGGCCGCGATGCAATCTCCGGACCGACCTACGAAGTAGACTACCGACTGTTCATTAGTCGAGATGCGCCGTGGATTCTGCTTCCGCGATAGTCCCCGTGCGTCGCGCCGCCCTCGCTTTCATTTTCATCACCGTGCTGCTCGACATCCTGGCGTTCGGGATGATCATCCCGGTGCTGCCGCACTTGATCGCCAGTTTTTACGACGGCAACCTGTCGCAGGCGGCGATCGTGCACGGGCTGTTCGCCTCGGTGTTCATGGTCATGCAGTTCGTGTTC
>JANPDF010000139.1:0-6744 GCA_031431355.1 Gammaproteobacteria bacterium | reverse complement strand
GGTGTACAACAGACACATCAGCCAGTTGTGCTTGCGCCGGAAGATGACCGCCTGCTCGCCGAAGCTCGACCGGGCGGCGGCCAGGTCGTGCATGCCGAACCAGGCGGCGACCGTACACACCAGCAGGAACGGCAACCAGATGAAACCGGCGTTCTGCAGGTACAGCGTGCCGCCGTCGGCCGTGGTTTGCGGCGGGCCGGCGATGGCCCCGAACAGACCCATCGTGATCACCAGCGGGATGATGAACTGGGTAGCCGATACGCCCAGATTGCCCAGGCCCGCGTTCATGCCCAGCGCGTAGCCCTGTCGGGCCTTGGGAAAGAAGAAGGAGATGTTCGACATCGAAGAGGCGAAATTGCCGCCGCCGAATCCGCACAGGATGGCGATCGCCATGAAATGCCAGAACGGTGTCGACGGATCCTGCACGGCGATACCCAGCCACACGGCCGGAATCATCAGCGACGCGGTCGAGATGGCCGTCCAGCGGCGGCCGCCGAAGATCGGCACCATGAAGGAATAGAAGATGCGCAGCGTCGCCCCGGAAAGGCCGGGCAGCGCCGCCAGCCAGAACAATTGGTCGGTGCTGAACTTGAAGCCGATCTTCGGCAAGCTGACGGTGACCGCCGAAAACATCATCCAGACCGCGAACGCCAGCAGCAGCGCCGGGACCGAAATCATCAGGTTGCGATTCGCTATCCTCTGGCCGCTGCCTTGCCAGAAGGCCGGGTCCTCGGGTCGCCAGTCAAGCAGGACGCCGTCGCTGCGCTTGGGCAGCGGTTCGCTGGTCGCGGTCATGTCGCGTCTCCGTCAATGCTCAGTGCGTCGCGATGGCCGTTGCGTCAGAGCAGCCATCTCATGGCCGACAGCCTAGTGGGGGCCGATGCGTCCCGCCTTGACCTGAATCAATCCACCGACAGTTGCCGTCGGTTCGCACAGGGAGCAGCCCTCGCTCCAGACGCTGTCGCCATCCGCGTAATGCTCCTGTTTCCAGATCGGCGCACGGTGCTTGACCGCCTCGATGACCGAGCGACAGGCCCGGAAGGCCTCGTCGCGGTGTGGCGTGCCGACAGCGACCAGCACTGCCAAATCGCCAACGCCCAGCCGGCCCTTGGCATGGGCGACGTAAACCTTCAGGCGCGGTCCTACCGCCGCCTCCGCCTCGGCGGCGGCCTGGGCGAAGACGGTCAACGCCAACGGCTCGAACATGTCATAGCTGACGCCGAGAACATTGCGACCCAGATTCAGGTCGCGCACCCGCCCGACGAACAAGGCAATGCCGCCGAACCCGGGATCGGAGACACATTCCAGCGCGGTCGCAGGATCGAGTGCGCCGTGTTCGATGGCGAGCACTTCGCAGCGCATCTTGTTGGCGGCAATGTCCACGGTCAGCCCCCGCTCACGGGTGGCAGTAGGGCCATTCGTCCGCTCGCTGGGACTAGCTCGCTGTCGCGCAGTACCGCCACATCGCTGGCGAATGCCGAGCGCGACAGCAATCCGGGACGACAGTCCGGCCAGTGCTTCTCGCCGTAGGCCTGGACCGCCTTGCGCAGGTCAGAAACGCGCGCGCCATCCGCAACTTCCAGGTCGATCCGGGCCGTCCGGTCGAAGTCCCGAAATGCGCCGAACAGTCCCAACTCAATTTTCATCACAACGCTTCTCCAGAGAATCCGTTCGTCTCATGCTCAGCCTCCGATCGACGCCAGGTGCGGCGTCAGTCCGGTTTGGCCTGCATGCAGCCCGTGGCCTAGGGACTTGAGCCCGAGCTGGCTGAGCAGGCTGGCCTGCAATTCACCGGCCTGGGCATCGGATTGCAGCAAGGGTCGCAAGGGAATGCCGACGTTTCCAAACAGGCACAGTCGCAAGTCTCCGCCCGCGGTCACGCGCAGGCGATTGCAGCCGGCGCAGAAGTCGCGCGAGTACGGCGCGATGATGCCGATCCGCCCGGCATAGTCGGCGTGCCGATACTCGCGGGCCGGCCCGGCGTCGACCGCTCGCGGCAGTGCCTGCCATCCCGCCGACTGAAGCTGCTGTTCCAAGGCCTCGGCACGGTAGTGATGCTGCTTGAAGTACGCCAGGTTGTCGCCGGTCTGCATCAGTTCGATGAAACGCACGGTCAGGCTGCGCGTGCGCAGGTACTGCAGCCAGGCCGGCAACTCGTCATCGTTGAGTCCGCGCAGCAGCACGGCGTTGAGCTTCACGGCCGACAAGCCGCTGTCCAGCGCCAACTCGATGCCGGCGCGGACTTCTTCGCCGCGATCATGGCCGGTGATGGCGCGAAATCGCTCGTGGTCCAGGCTGTCAAGGCTGATATTGAGCGCAGTCAGGCCGGCGGCACGCCAGTCGGCCAGGCGTCGGCGGACCAGAATGCCATTGGTGGTCAGCGCGACCTTCTCGATGCCCGGGGTGCTGGCGGCGTCGGCGATGACGCCGGTGAGATCCGAGCGCAAGCTGGGCTCGCCACCGGTCAGCCGCAGCTTGCGCAGGCCAAGCGCCGCGAAGGCGCGCAGCAGGCGGGCGATTTCCTCGCGGGTCAGCCAACGCGGCGTGGCGCCAGCGGTACCGGCGCTCGCCTGTGTGGCGCGATAACCGTCGGGCAGGCAATAGCTGCAACGAAAATTGCAGGCCTCCAGCAGCGAAAGCCGCAAATAGGGGAAGCTCCGACCGTAACGGTCGACGAGCGCAGTCATTTCGTCACTCCTTTTCTGCCGGCAGAGTTTGCGGTCAGTGCCCCTGTCCTGCCTTGAGTTGGATCAAGTGGATGCGTGACGCGTGCTGGCTGGGGTAACTGACCCAAGTCAACGACGCCGACCTGCGGGTACGGCAGGATCGATTGCAGGCAAGTACGCCGACGGAAGCGCCGCCCATGACCCTGAACCTGAGAATAGGCATCGTTGGCTACGGCCGCTTCGGCGCCGCGCTGGCTACCTTGCTTGGCGAGCGCGGGCATTCCTGGCTCGGCTGGGATCCGATGGTCCGGTTGCCGGACGAACATGCGGCGGCCGACGTGGACGCCCTGCTCGCCCAATCGGATTTCATCATCGTGGCCGTGCCGGTCCCGACCTTCGAGCCCGTCTTGCGCCAGCTGCGCCCCACGCTCGGCGCACGGCATCAGTTGATGGATGTATGCAGCGTCAAGTTGGGTCCTTGCCGGTTCATGGACGACTTGCTCGGCGACGAGATCGGCCACGTCGGCAGCCATCCGCTGTTCGGCCCACTGAGCATCGCCCGGGCGGAACCACTGCGGACCGTGCTTTGTCCGAGTCCGCGCCACCCCGGGACCGCGCGCCAGGCGCGGCTGCTTTTCGAGTCGCTCGGCAGCGAGGTGATCGAACAGGACCCAGCCAGCCATGACCGCTTCATGGCCCTGACCCACGCCATGGCCTTCTTCATCGCTCGCGGCCTGCTCGATCTCGGCGTGGGCGGCGACCTGCGCTGGGCCCCACCCAGTTTCGCGGCGCTCGCGGCCTCGATCGCCGCCGTGCGTGCCGATGCCGGACATCTTTTCAATGCCATCCAGAAGGAAAATCCCTTTGCCGCGGGGACCCGGCAACGGTTGATCGAGGCGCTAACCCTGATCGACCAGCGGCTGGTCGAGGCGCCGGGCGACGCCGACACCAGCACTGAGCCAGGCATTCCGGCCCTGGAGCGACCGTCGCCGGCCCTGAGCGAGGTGCGCGAGCACATCGACGAACTGGACCGCGAATTGATCGCGCTGCTGCAGCGCCGCTGCGAACTGAGTACCCGTGCCGGCCTGGCCAAGCGCGCAAGCGGCGCGCCGGTGCTCGACCCGGGCCGCGAAGTGGAAATGCTCGGGCAACGCGGCCGTTGGGCGGAACAGGGCGGCTTGCCTGCCGACGTGGTGCAGGCGGTCTTTCGCCAGATACTGGCCCTGAGCCGACGGGCCCAGGGTTGAGCGCAAGCAGCAGAGCTGGCCCGCGCTGACCTGGGTCAAGGCAAACGGCGGCGGCACCGGCGATGATGCCATCGAGCTCACTCCGGGAATTTCGATGCAACTGGTCTGCCCCGCCGGCAATCTGCCGGCGCTGATGGCCGCGGTGGACAATGGCGCCGATGCCGTCTACGCAGGCTTCCGCGACCAAACCAACGCGCGCGCGTTTCCCGGACTGAACTTCAGCGAAGACGACCTGCGCCGTGGACTCGACTATGCGCACGCGCGCCGCCGCCAGGTCTACCTGGCGCTCAACACCTATCCGGAAAGCACGCGGCTGCCGGAATGGGAGAGGGGGGTCGACCGCGCCGCCGCGCTCGGCGCTGACGCGATCATCGCCGCCGACATGGCGGTACTGGACTACGCGGCACGCCGTCATCCGCAGCTGCCAAGGCATCTGTCGGTGCAAGGCTCGGCGACCACGCAGGCGGCGCTGCGTTACTACCATGAGCGCTTCGGCATCGCCCGCGCGGTATTGCCGCGAGTGTTGTCGGTGCAGCAGGTCGAGCGCCTGTGCGCCGCCTCGCCGGTGCCGCTGGAAGTATTCGCCTTCGGCAGTCTGTGCATCATGGTCGAAGGCCGTTGCCAACTTTCGAGCTATGTCACCGGCATCTCGCCCAATCGCCACGGCGTCTGCTCGCCCGCCCGCTTCGTGCGCTGGGACGAACACGATGACGGGTCCCGCACGGTGCGCCTGAATGGCGTGCTCATGGACCGCTATGCCGACGGCGAAGCGGCCGGCTATCCGACCGTGTGCAAGGGCCGCTTCGATGTCGGCGGCGAAATCTTCCACGCACTGGAGGAACCAACCAGCCTGAATACGCTCGAGTTGCTGCCGCGCCTGAAGCAGGCCGGCGTCGTCGCCCTGAAGATCGAAGGCCGGCAGCGGGGCGCGGCTTACGTCGGCAGCGTCGCGCGCGTCTGGCGGCAGGCGATCGACAGCCAGGCACGCGCGCCAGACGACTGGACACCGCGTTCCGAGTGGCAGTCCGCGCTGTCCGCCCACGCCGAAGGTCACCAGACCACGCTCGGCCCCTATCACCGCGCGTGGCATTGACCATGAAACTGAGCCTGGGTCCGCTGCAATACTTCTGGCCGCGCGAACGCACCTTCGCCTTCTACCGGGAAGCGGCGGGCTGGCCCGTGGATGTGATCTACCTGGGTGAGACGGTATGCAGCAAGCGTCGCGAGCTACGCACTCGCGACTGGATCGCATTGGCTGCCGAACTGGCCGAAAGCGGCAAGCAGATCGTGCTGTCGAGCCTGGCCCTGATCGAGGCGGAATCGGAACTGGGCGGCTTGCAGCGCCTGATCGAGAATGGGCGCTTCCTGATCGAGGCCAACGACATGTCGGCGGTGCAACTGTGCCGCGTGCGTGGCGTGCCCTTCGTCGGAGGCCCGACGCTCAACGTCTACAACCATCGCGCACTGCGGCTACTGCGCGAAGACGGACTGTGCCGGCTGGTTCTTGGCGTCGAGCAAGGACGCCAGCTGGTTCGCGAACTTGGCGACCAGGCGCGGGCTGATGGCGACGGGTTGCCCGAACTGGAAATCATCGCCTGGGGGCGCTTGCCGCTGGCGTATTCGGCGCGCTGCTTTACCGCGCGCGCGCTGGACGTGGCCAAGGATGACTGCGGCTTCCGTTGCATCGAACACGCCGACGGCCTGGCGCTGGCCACGCGCGAGGGCCAGCCCTTCCTGATCATTAATGGAACCCAGGTGTTGGGCCGCGAAATCTGCGACCTTGGTCCCGAGCTATCCGAGTTGCGCGAGGCCGGCATCGGCGTGATGCGCCTGTATCCGCAAGCCGAAGGCATGGCCGAGGTCGTGGCGCATTTCCACGCCGCCGTGAACAGCGATGAAGCGCCGCCGCGACTCGGCGAAATCAATGGTTACTGGCATGGCCAGCCCGGCATGTCGGGACTCACCGAGACCGACGGACGCCTGGCCTGAAGCAAACGCTTCGGCGCGCTGTCGCTGCGCCAATGCGCGCCGAGGCTGGTCCGTCGTTGTAGTCCGGCGCGGAGCAAGCGCAGAGCCAGGCGCTGTCGCCAGTCAATATCCGCGACCGGCAGGGACTCGATTGCGCGTACCGTCCGTAGCATCGCGCGCGCTTCGCGAATTGGCCCGAAGTCGCGCCATAACTGTTCGCGCAATTGCCGGATCTGCGCAGCGCTGGAGGTCGGTCCGCGTTCGACGACACGGTAGTCGCCGCCGGCGGAGTCAACGCAGCCGTTCGCCGCCAGGAAGGCTCCCGTCCGGCGCCCGAACACCACGCCTTCGAGCAAGGAGTTGCTGGCCAGGCGGTTGGCCCCGTGGACACCGTTGCAGGCCACCTCGCCGACTGCAAACAGGCCCGGCACGCTGCTGCGTCCGAGCAGATCGGTGGCTAGTCCGCCCATGTGGAAGTGCGCCGCCGGCGTAATCGGAATCGGCTGCTCGCGTGGATCGATGCCGTGCGCCAGGCACAAGGCGAGCGCGTTCGGGAAGTGTCGCCGCCAGGCGCCTGCCAGTTTCTGCGCGTGCAGGAAAGCGCCTTCCCCGTGCGCGAGCGATTGCCAGACGCGGCGCGCGACGACGTCGCGCGGCGCCAGATCGGCCAGCGGATGCCGACCGGCCATCAGCAGCCGGCCGTGAGCATCGTGCAAGGTGGCGCCGGCGCCGCGCAGCGCCTCGGTCAGCAGCGGCAGGCGATCGCCGGCACCGGTTGCCAGCGCCGTGGGATGGAACTGCACGAACTCCAGGTCGCGCCCGATGGCGCCCGCAGCGAGTCCAAGCGCCAGCCCCGCGCCTTC
>JANPDF010000138.1:0-15103 GCA_031431355.1 Gammaproteobacteria bacterium | reverse complement strand
CTCACGCTTGGTTCCCCGGACTTCCGTGAGGAACCTCTTTTTGCGCCCCAGCAGCCGCGGACGGCTAGTTGACGCCTTGCCGGGTCTTGGCGTGCACGCAGGCCTTCATCGCCACGTCGTGGTCGGGCTGGCCTTTCAAGGTTCGCACCGCGGCTTCGCAGTTGGCCTGGACTACCTCGCTGGGGGCGGTCCGATCCGCGGTCCAGCCCAGTTTCGCGCCGACCGCGCAGCCGGCCAGCGACACCGCGGCAAGCGCCACAAAAGCGCACCGAATCCTTGCGTCCATGCGATTGCTCCCGGCAGTTTTCGTTGCACGAACTTTAGCATTGGACGCAGCGCCGGGATCGCCCTAGCCGCAGGCCACCGCCATGCTAGGATGCGAACGATTCCCATTTGCAGAGTTCCCCATGCGCGCCTGCCTGACCCTGTTGCTACCACTCTTGCTGTGCACCGCCTGCACGCGCCCGGATCCAGAAACCGCCATGCAGATCGCTGCGCTGCGCGCCGAAGTCGAACAACTTAAAGCCGACCGGGCTGCGCCCGCCGCCGCGCCGGCGCCGGAGCTCGGCCAGCAGATGCTCGAGCTACAGATCCGCCACGCCAGACTCTGGCAGGCCGGCCAGTCGCAGGACTGGTTGCTGACCCAGTTTCAGTTGGCCGAGCTGCGCGAGTCCTTCAGCGCGGTGGTCGAGCTCAATGGCGAGCACGCCGCACTGCAGCCGCGACGGCTTGCCGACGTGCTGCCGGCGATGACCGGCCCGGCACTGAAGCAGATGCAGGACGCCGTGGATGCGAATGACGAGGGCAAGTTCGAGACCGCCTACGATGCCTTGTCGACTGCCTGCACCGCCTGCCATGCCGCATCGGACCATGGCTTCCTGGTCATCCAGCGACCGCGCACGCCGATGCTGGACAACCTGCGCGGGCAATAGGCCAACTGTTCGCCTCCCCCCGGCGGCACACCGACGGGTTACTCGCCAATCAGGGCAGCGTGCGCAGCTTCCGCTCCCGCGCCCATTGCCTCGTCTTGGCCAGTTCGATGAAGCGCTTGACGTCCTTGGGATCGACCACGCCGGCATCGGGCGTGATCCCGCCGGCCTTCAGGATCTGCTGCGTCCCCATGCACGCGGCAATGGCTTTCAGGTGGCCGAACGCATCGCGGAACCAGTCCACCGCCGCGGCCTCCTTCGACAGCTTCAGCGCCTCGGCGGGATCGAGCACGCTGGCGACAGCGTCAAACAAGACTGACGGCGTGCCGCCGAGCTGGCCATCGGCGGCGACCGACTTGCCACCCTTCAGCGTCACGTTGACCTTGGGCGCGACGATCTTCACCTGCGCGCCGGCGGCCTCGGCGGCCTTGCGCAGCGCTGCCACCTGCCCGCCGTCGCTGTTGTCGGCCACCAGTATCGCGATGCAGCGCCCCTGCAGCGTCGGCTTCGTCTTGTTGGCCAGGCCCAGCGCCGGCGATGGTTTCATGTCGAGCGTCTTCGCCGCCGCCGGCATCGCGGCCGGAACCTTGGCCATGCCCAGGCCAGCGGCGACGCGCTGCGCGATGCCTTCATCGATATTGCGCAACTGACCGATGGTGCGTTCGCGGATGGCCACGGTCTCCACCTTGGACAACTCGAACACAATCGAGGCAATCAGGTGCGCCTGTTCCTGTTCGCTCTGGCTGCGGAAGAACAGCCGCGGCTGACTGAAGTGATCGGCGAACGCCTCGGCGCGCACGCGGCCCTTGCCGCCATCGCCCGATGCCTCGTTGAAACTGCGGAAACCGCGCGGCGTCTCGCGCCCGGTGGGCGCGCTGTCGGCATCCAGCGTGCTCGGTTCGTAGGCCACGCGGCCCTTCGGCACCTGCATGTTCATGTGGCCGTCGCGCTGGTGGTTGGAGAACGGGCATTTCGGCGCGTTGATCGGAATCTGGTGGAAGTTGGCGCCGCCCAGCCGCGACAGCTGCGTGTCCAAGTAGGAAAACAGCCGGCCCTGCAGCAAAGGGTCGTTGGAGAAGTCGATGCCGGGAATCATGTTCGCCGGGCAGTACGCGACCTGCTCGGTCTCGGCGAACAGGTTGTCCGGCCAGCGGTTGAGCACCATCCGGCCGATGATCTGCACTGGCACCATCTCTTCGGGAATCAGCTTGGTCGGATCAAGGTGGTCGAACGGGAATTTGTCGGCTTCTGCTTCGGTAAAAAGCTGCACGCCGAATTCCCATTCCGGGAAAGCGCCCGACTGGATGGCCTCGAACAGATCGCGGCGATGGAAATCGTTGTCGGCGCCCTGCAGTTTCACCGCCTCGTCCCACAGCGTCGATTGCAGGCCCAGTTTCGGTCGCCAGTGGAACTTGACGAAGGTGCCCTCGCCGTCGGCGTTGACCAGCCGGAAGCTGTGGATGCCGAAGCCTTCGATCATCCGCAGCGAGCGCGGGATGCCGCGGTCGCTCATCGCCCAGAACACCATGTGGAAGGTTTCCGGCGACAGCGACACGAAGTCCCAGAACGTGTCGTGCGCGCTGCCAGCCTGCGGAAAGCCGCGGTCGGGCTCCATCTTCACCGCGTGGATGAAGTCCGGGAATTTCATCGCATCCTGGATCGCGAACACCGGGAAATTGTTGCCGACCAGGTCGAAGTTACCTTCCTTCGTGTAGAACTTGACCGCGAAGCCGCGCACGTCGCGCGGCGTGTCCACCGAACCGGCGCCGCCGGCGACGGTGGAGAAGCGGGTAAAGACCGGGGTACGCAGGCCCTTTTGCGACAGCAACTTTGACGTCGTGTATTTCGACAGTGACTTGGTCAGCTCGAAAAATCCGTGCGCCGCCGAGCCACGCGCATGGACGATGCGCTCGGGAATACGCTCATGGTCGAAGTGGGTGATCTTTTCGCGGAGGATGAAATCCTCCAGCAGGGTCGGCCCGCGCGTGAAGGCGCGCAGCGAATTCTGGTTATCCGAAACCGGGATGCCCTGGTTGCTGGTCAGCACGGCGTCCTTGCCGGCGGCGGCCTGGTGCGTCTCGCCGCCATTGCCAGTGGAGCGGGTCGTGGACGGGGTTTTCACCTTGCCTGCCTTGCGCGTGGCCATGTGCAATTCCTTTTGCTGGTTCCGGGTCCACCACCATAGTTTCGTTTGGCTTCAGCACGATGACGGGCGGCTAAACGGGGTCCTAGCGCAGGCGGGCGACTAGCGCGAACAGCAGGCGCCGGTCTTCGTCCTCGAGACCAGCCGCATCGGAGTCGATGCCGCGAAAGTGCAAGCGAAAGGCGCGCAACGCCGCCTGCGGGTCGTCCATCGGATAGCCGAGCAGGCGCAACGCCGTGAACCCATCGAAGTTCGCCGGCGGCTCGGCCAGCGGCAGCGTCGGCCAGTGGCCGAACCCGGCCGCGGCCAGCGCCGCCCACGGAAACCGGGGCCCGGGGTCGCGCTTGCGCGTGGGCGCCAGGTCGGCGTGGGCGATGACCTGCTGGCGCGGAATGTCGTAGCGCTCGCACAGGTCGGCGAGTAGCCGAATCAGAGTCTGGATTTGCAACTCGGGGAAGTCGGCCCGACCGTCGTTGTCCAGCTCGATGCCGATCGAGGCGGAGTTGACGTCGCTGATGGTGCCCCAGCGTCCTGGCCCGGCGTGCCAGGCGCGGCGGTCGTCGCTGACCAGCTGGTAGGTCTCGCCCTCGCGGCCGATCAGGTAATGCGCGCTGACCTTGCCGCCACGGTGGCCGGTGCGCAGCGTGAGCAAGCTCTGCTGCACCGAGTCCTGCTCAGTGGCATGGATGACGATCAGGATCGGCTCGCGGGCGTTGTGGTTCGGCGACGGGATCCAGCGGGCGATTGGATTGCGCGGCTCGGTGGTGACGCAGCCCGTCAGCGCGGCCAGCAGAACCAATGCGGCAAAGCGAAACGGCGACCGCCGGCTAGCATCCATTGGGACATCCTGTCTGCGCAGCACGGGGACCGGCTGCCGGCCGATTGTATCCAGCCAGCCACGTGGTCGGTGCAGCTCGGGCTAGGCAGTTTTCGCCGCCATCTGCTGACCCAGGAATGCATCCCGGAACAGCACCTGCGCAGCCTGCTCGGCGCTCTGGGCGGCGAATCCGTGTTCGGATTCAAGGACGCAGGCCAGCGCGAACTGGGCATCGGCATGCGTTTTCGGCAGGGAGATCAGCCGATCAGCGACGTTGCTGTGGGCGAACACCCAGCAGAACAGGTCGTCGTCGACGCAGCGAAGCGACACTTCCGTCACGCCGGAGGGAAACAGGCCACTGTCGCGCTTGAGATGGGAACCGAGCATGGTTTGCAGTGTAGGAAACTGCGCCTGACTGCAGCCTAACGATCACAGGCCCTGGCACTCGCCGAGCTGAATGCGTGCGCGCCACCGCGCATCCACTCACCGCGCCAGCGCACGCTCGCGGCCGGCGAGCGACAGCGCACGTTTGGGTGCGTTGTTCAGCGCGCGATCGAATTCGACCAACGCCTCGGCGTGCTTGCCGCGCTCCAGCAGCATTTCTCCAAGCAATTCGCGCGGCGGCTTCACCGTCGCCGGCGGGCCGAAGTCGAACGGCATCGCTTCGTAGGCCTCCGCGGCGGCCTGGACCCGGCGAATTCCCTCGACAGGATCTCCCGAGCGGAAGCGGATCAGCCCGTCCAGCATCTGCGCCATGATCGCCAGGTATTTGCCTTCGCTGCCGTTGTCTTCGGCCTCTGCCGGCAGCGCTGCAATGGCGTGAATACGCTCCAGCGCGCGCCTGCCACGGCGCAGGTCGCCGCTCCAGACCTGGGCCAGTCCGCGACTGAACAATGCCCATCCTTCGTAGCGGCCGACGTCGCTGATATCCAGGTCGATGGCGGCCGCCTGCGCGCGGTAGCGCGGCGACTCGACGATAGCGGTCGCGCGCATGGTTACCTGTGACCAGTTGATTCGCTCCTTCAGGGCCGCAACGTTCTTCGCGCTCAGGTAC
Source organism: Gammaproteobacteria bacterium (assembly GCA_031431355.1). Taxonomy (GTDB): domain Bacteria; phylum Pseudomonadota; class Gammaproteobacteria; order Xanthomonadales; family Xanthomonadaceae; genus Arenimonas. Next base: position 10,160 of record JANPDF010000138.1, on the reverse strand, counting down.
ACCTCGCCGGGGTGCGCGGCGAACCAGGCGAGCGCGGCACGGGCGTCGCGCTGGCAGTCGAGCAACAGCTGGAAGCCATCGCGCTCACGGCCTTGCTGGAAGTAGGCGTACTGCAGCCACTCCGAATAGTGACCGCAGGAATAGGGCGGTTGGCTCTTCGCCTTCAGCGTCGTGTTGACGACACGGTCCGCGGCTTCGTTGGAGGCGACCACGTCATCCCACAATCCCATCGCAACGAAGATATGCGATGTCATGTGCAGGGAGTGCCCGGCATCGGGCGCGATCTTCGACAGTGCGCGCGCCGCTTCGAGCGCACCGGCGGCGTTGACCGGATCGTCCATGCCGTGGATCCAGTAATGCGCCGCGCCAGGATGCAGTGGATTGCGCCGATAGACGGCCTTGGCGATGTCGGCGGCGCGCAGGAAATTGGGCAGGTCGCGCACGCCCTCGGTCACGCCCAGCAGGGCCAAGGACAGGAACAACTGCGCTTCGTCGTCGTCGGGGAACTGCTTCGCCATCGCCTCCATGGCCTGCAACATGCGCTGGTCGCGCTCGAGCTTGCTGCCTTCCCCGTAGAGGATCTCAGCAGCCTGCAGAAAGGCCTTTTCCACCGGCAAGGTCGCCTTGGCCAGGCGCAACTCCGGAGTCGCGCCGAGCCGTGCCAATGCGGCGCGGCCCGCCTCGAGGTCCTGCTGGTTCCAGACCGGATGCGTGTGCGTCATCGCCTCGCCCCAGTAGGCCATGGCGAAATCCGGATCCAGCTTCGAGGCACGCTGGAAGGCCAGCATCGCCGGCCGGTACTCGAACAGATGCAGCAGCAGCATGCCCTCCACGAACGCGGCCTGCGCCGGCGCCGACGCCGAGGATGTGGGAAAGCTCAGCTTGCCCAGCACCGCGGTCGGCGCCGGGCCCGGCTCGTTCGCCTGCACCGTGGTCGCCAATGCCAGCGTGAGCGCGAGGCGACCACCAAACTGCGTGATCAACCGAAGCAGCGGATACGTACGACTCGACAATGTGGCCATGCAACTCCCCCGGTTCGATGGCCCATGATAACCAGACCGTCGGAATGGGCGCAGCCGATTCAGCCGGGTCTGGCTGGCAAGGTCTCGCTCATGCGCAGCGCCGCCAGCAGCCCGGAGGCGAAGGTGACCGCAGCCACCGCCAGCACTGCGGCCTGCAGGCCGAAGGCGTCCGCCGTCAATCCTGCCAGCACCGCGCCCACGGCATAACCCAGATCGCGCCAGAGCCGGTACGTGCCGACCGCCGAAGCGCGCCAGGTGGGGCTGGCGACATCGCCGATGGCAGCCAGCAGCGTTGGATAGACCATCGCGGTGCCCAGGCCGAGCAGCACGGCGCCAAGAACGAATCCGGCCATGCGCCCGCTGAGCGCGGTGACCGCGATGCCGAGCGCCTGGATCCACATGCCGCCGACGATCAGCCATTTGCGTCCGATGCGATCCGACCACGCGCCGGTGCCGATCTGGCCCAGGCCCCACACCGCCGGATAGATCGCGGCGAGCGCGCCGATCTGCGCCAGACTCGCCCCCGCCGCAGCGAACAGCAGCGGAAACAAACCCCAGGCCATGCCATCGTTGAGGTTGTTCACCAGGCCGGCCTGGCTGACGCTGGACAGGTTGCGATCGCCGACGCTGGTGCGCCAGAAGATTTGCCGCTGGCTGAGCGCCGGCACTGACGGATCAGGCGCGCCGGCAAGAGTGGCCTCGTGCGCGACGAAATGCCGGGTCTCGCGCACCGCAAATACCGACAAGGCCAGGCCTGCGACGACATAGACGACGCCGAGATAGAACGGCTCGGGTCGCAGCCCGTAACGCGCCGCGATCCAGCCCGTCGCCAGCGCGCTGATCGCCACCGCGAAGTAGCCGGCGAACTCGTTCAAGCCCATCGCCAGGCCACGCTGCCGCGGCCCGACCAGGTCGATCTTCATGATCACCGTCGTCGACCAGGCCAGCCCCTGGCTGACGCCGAGCAACACGTTCGCCGCCAGCACCCAGTTCCAGCTCGGTGCCCACATCAATGCAAATGGCACCGGCGCCGCCGCGATCCAGCCGGCGATCAGCACATGCCTGCGCCCGAAGCGATCCGACAGGCGGCCGGCGAAGTAGTTGGTCAGTGCCTTGGCAATGCCGAAGGCCACGATGAACGACAACACCGCCGAACGTGCGACCAGCTGGAACTCCTGCTCGGCGATCGCCGGCAGGATGCTGCGCTCCAGCCCGACCATCGCGCCGACGAAGGCGTTGACCAGCACCAGCAACCAGAATTGACCGGCGTTTTCGCGCAGGCCCAGGCGGATCGACGTCACCGTCTTTCCCTGGCCGTAAACACGACTCAGCGCGCCGTGATCGCAGTGATGGTTCCGTTCATGCCGGTCGAGCTGAACTCAAAGTCGACGGCATCGCCTGCCTTGATAAGGCTCAGGTCAATGCCTGGCGCCTGGAAGGTCATCGTCATCGCCGGCCACTGCAGGGACTCGACCGGCTCGTGCGAGATCGTCACCGTCTGGGCAGTGGCATCCACTGCCGTGACCACGCCGTGCGCCGACGCGCTGACCGCTGCGGCGGCGGGCTCGGGAGTCGGCGCCGGCGACTGCACGGCGGGCGTAGGTGTTGGCGCAGCGGCAGTGGCCGGCGCTGACTCAGCTGTTTTCTGCGCGCAGCCGACCAGCAACACGAGGGTCAACACGGACATGTTGGCTTTCATCTTTGGCTCCTTGGCTGGATGCAACGGTTGCAAATGATTTCACGACCGCGCAGCAGGCGATAGACCGCGGGAGCAGTGCAAGCTGACCGGCTGAACGATCACCATCGACCGCCGTCCAAGGGCGATTCACGCGGTCAGACTGGGTTATCCTGTCGCCATGCGGCGTTTCCCGACCTTGGTCCACCTGCTGGTTTGCCTGGCCATTTTCCTCAACGGGATCGCCGCGGCCCAGGCGTCGGCACGCATGCTGATTCCCTCGCAAGCGGCCTCCTCGGCCGCTCAAGTCACCCGCGATTTACATCATTCGACTGCGTCGTGCCATTCGTCAGCGGTGGATGCAAACACGGCGGTCGATCCGGACGCCTCGCTGCCCCAGAAACCAACGCCGCCATCGGACTGCTGTCAGGCGGGTGACTGTGCGTGCGGCTGCGCAAGTCAGTTCCAGCTGGGGATCGCAGCGGCAACACTGGATCTCCCGGCCATCATCCAGGCGAGCAGTGCTCGCTCGATGATCCTTGGCCGACTGGCGCCGGCGCTGCCGCACCTGATCCGACCTCCGATCGGCTAGGCGGATCCAGCGTCTCCGGGCGCGCGCCAGGCGCGCCCGTTCCGCACCCATCTCCCGGCCCGCGGCCATGCCTCGGTTCATTCCGGCATGGGGCCGCCCAGCCAGTTACGGAGTTCCCAACATGTCATCCCACTTCCCCGGCGATCCACATGCGCCGACCAGACGCCGCTTCGTCCAGGGCCTTGCGGCCGGCGGCGTCGCCGCAGGTCTAGGTTGGTGGCCTCGCACGGCCTGGCCGCAAGCGCGCATCGGCGACGGCAACGTGCTGACTGGCACCGAGTTCGACCTCGTCATCGGCGAGACGCCGATGAATTTCACCGGCCGCATGCGGCCTGCGATCACGGTCAACGGCTCGATTCCCGGACCGATCCTGCGCTGGCGCGAGGGCAGCACGATCAACTTGCGGGTTGCCAATCGCTTGCCGGAAGGGTCCATTCACGGCCATGCGACGTCGATCCACTGGCACGGCATCCTGCTGCCCGCCAACATGGACGGCGTGCCCGGCCTGAGCTTCAACGGCATCCATCGCGGCGAGACTTACCACTATCGTTTCAACGTGCACCAGGCCGGCACCTACTGGTACCACAGCCACTCCGCGTTCCAGGAGCAGGCCGGGCTGTACGGCGCGCTGGTGATCGAAGCCGCGGAGCCGGAACCCTTCAGTTACCAGCGCGACTACGTGGTGATGTTGAACGACTGGACCGACCTGGACCCGGCGGCGTTGTTTGCACGCCTGAAGAAAATGTCCGGGCACGACAACTACTACAAGCGCACCGTTGGCGATTTCGTCCGCGACGCCGAACGCAACGGCCTGGCTGCGACGGTCGAAGACCGCAAGATGTGGGGCCGCATGCGCATGACCCCGACCGACCTGTCGGACGTCAACGCCAACACCTATACCTACCTGATGAACGGCACGACGTCGCTGGGCAACTGGACCGGCCTGTTCCGCAGCGGCGAGAAAGTTCGGCTGCGTTTCATCAACGGCTCTGGCATGACCTACTTCGACGTGCGCATCCCCGGTCTTAAGATGACTGTCGTCGCGGCGGACGGGCAATACGTGCATCCGGTCACTGTCGACGAATTCCGCATCGCCGTCGCCGAGACTTTCGATGTGATCGTCGAGCCAAGCGGCCAGGATGCCTTCACCATCTTCGCCCAGGACATGGGCCGCACCGGCTACGTCAGCGGCACGCTCGCCGTTCGCGAAGGGCTGCGTGCGCCGGTGCCGCCGGTCGACCAGCGCGTGATCCTGTCGATGGACGACATGGGCCACGGCGGCATGGGCGGCGGTCACGACATGGCGTCGATGGCGGCGGCACCGGTGGCAGCGGCGGCCGCCGGTACGGAACACGCCGGACACGACATGTCAGGCATGAATTCGATGGCAGGCATGGACCACGGCGCCGGTGCCATGCAGGGCCATCCGGCCAGCGAGACCGGCAATCCGCTGGTCGACATGCAGACGATGGCGCCGACCGCGAAGCTCGACGACCCCGGCATCGGGCTACGCAAGAATGGTCGCGAGGTCCTGAGCTACTCGATGCTGAAGAGCCACTTCGAGGATCCTGATGGTCGCGATCCCGGTCGGACCATCGAGCTGCACCTGACCGGGCACATGGAAAAATTCGCCTGGTCCTTCGACGGCACCAAGTTCTCCAGCGCCGAGCCGCTGCGCCTCAACTACGGCGAGCGACTGCGCATCGTACTGGTCAACGACACCATGATGACCCATCCGATCCACCTGCACGGCATGTGGAGCGACCTGGAGGACGCGCAGGGCAATTTCCACGTGCGCAAGCACACCATCGACATGCCGCCGGGCAGCAAGCGCAGCTACCGCGTCCGCGCGGACGCGCTCGGCCGCTGGGCCTACCACTGCCACCTGCTCTACCACATGGAAGCGGGAATGATGCGCGAAGTGCAGGTGAAGGAATGAACGCCACGACTATTTCCAGGAAAACCTCGCGCATGCTGCTACTGGCCGGTGGCATCGCGTTTTCGGTGAGCGCACTGCCCGTGTTTGCCCAGGCGATGGACCACTCGAAGATGCACATGCCACCCGAGCCGGCGCCGGTGCCAACGCCGGCGAAGAAGAAAAAGCCGCCCGCGAAGAAGCCCGTAGCCAAAAAGCCGGCGGCAAGCCAACCCGAGGCGGTAGCGGATCCGCACGCCGGGCATGTCATGCCCCAGCCCGTTCCCGAGCCGCAGCCTGCGGCGGAAATGGACCACGCGGCAATGGGCCACGAAATGCCCGAAACCGCCGAGCCGATAGATCACGCGGCAATGGGCCACGAAATGCCCGCCGCTCCCTCGGAGCCGCGCGAGCCGATCCCGGAGTTGAGTGACGCAGATCGCCTTGCCGCCTTCCCCGAGGTGGCGGGCCACGCCGCGCATGACAACAGCATCCATTCGTTCTGGCTGCTTGACCGCCTGGAAACCTGGGACGCCGACGAAGGCGCGGGCCTCGGCTGGGAGGCGGACGCATGGATCGGCACGGACCTCGACCGCGTCTGGCTGCGCAGTGAAGGCGAACGCGTCGATGACCATACTGAAAGCGCGGACGTTGAGGCGCTGTACGGCCGCAGCATCTCGCGCTGGTGGGACGTGGTTGCCGGCATTCGCCATGACTTCGGCGAAGGTCCGTCGCAAACCTGGGCGGCGATCGGCGTGATGGGACTGGCGCCGTACAAGTACGAGCTCGAGGCGACTGCGTACATCGGCCAGTCCGGCCAGACCGCGGCGCGCATCGAGGCCGAGTACGACACGCTGCTGACCAACCGGCTGATCCTGCAGTGGCAGGGCGAGCTGGAATTCCACGGCAAGACCGATGAATTGCGAGGTATCGGCTCGGGTCTGGGCACGATCGAGGTCGGCGTGCGCCTACGCTACGAGGTCACCCGAAAGTTTGCGCCCTACATCGGCGTCGTGTGGGAACGCGCCTTCGGCCGCACGGCTGATTTCCGCCGCGCGGCGCTCGAGGATATCAACGACACCCGCCTGGTGGCGGGCATGCGCATCTGGTTCTGACAGGAGACCCGATCATGCTGTTCGTCAAACGTGCTTCTATCTTCTCGCTGTTGGTCATTGCGGTCGTCGCGCTGGTTGCGGTCGCCGGCTTCATCTGGTCCGGGATGTACAACATCGGCGCCGATGATGCCCACACCAAGCCGGTGTACACGCTGCTGCAGACAATGCGAGACCGATCCGTGACCGCGCGTGCCAGCAAGATCCATCCGCCGCCAAACCTCAAGGATCCTGCACTGATCCGCCAGGGCGCAGGCAACTACAACGCGATGTGCACCGGCTGCCACCTGGCGCCCGGGATGGCGCCCACCGAACTGAGCAAGGGCCTGTATCCCGCGCCGCCGGCGCTGGCGCGGGCGGCGCGCGGCAATCCATCGCACCATTTCTGGGTAATCAAGCACGGCGTCAAGGCGTCCGGCATGCCGGCCTGGGGTGGCAGCATGGATGACGAATACATCTGGGGCCTGGTGGCTTTCCTGCAGGTACTGCCCAAGCTCGACGAAGCCAGCTATCAGGCGATGGTGGCAAGCAGCAGCGGGCACTCGCACGGCGGCGGCGAGACCGAAGCGCACGGTCTGCCCGCCGATCCCCACGCCGGCATGGACATGGATGCGCCGGCCACGATCGAGCACCGCCATGCCGACGGCACCGTCGAATCCCATCCCGCGCCGCCGGCCGCCGAGGCCGATGATGGCCACCATCACGAACACTGACCCACGGAGCTTCCAATGAAAAAATTCCACGCCAGTCTTGCCCTCCCGTTCTTCCTGGCATTCGTCAACGCCAGCGTCGCGCAAACCCCGTCATCGCACGCGCACCCAGCGCCGCCGGCGGTCTCCGCAGCGCAAGCCGACGTGAGCCCCGGCGCAGAGGCCGCGGTTTCGGTGGTGGAGGCATTCGGCAAGGCGCTCGGCCAGGGCGACTTGAAAACCGCGGGCAGTCTGCTCGACCCTGGCGTGCTGATCCTGGAGACCGGCGGTGCGGAGCGCAGTCGCGAGGAATATCTTGCCCACCATGCGATCAGCGACGCTGAGTTCCTCAAGGGCACGCACAGCCAGATCACGCAGCGCCGCGCGCGTCGGGACGGCGAGCTGGCGTGGGTCGGCACCGAGAGCGAGCTGCATGCCAGCAAGGACGGCAAGCCGATGACGCTGCTCAGCACCGAGACGATGGTGCTCAAGCGCAGCGGCGCGGATTGGCGGATCGTTCACATCCACTGGTCCTCGCGGCCAAAACGTTGAGCAAGGAGCTACCATGAAACGCAATTCAATCGCATTGACGGCGCTGTTGCTGGCCGCTGCATCGACGGCCTGCGCCGGCCCGAAAATCCCGGTAGCCGAAGTGGCGGCCCGACCGGCGTCGATGCCTCCACTGCCACTCGCTCCGCCACCTTCCGTCGCATCCAACTTGCCCGTGGTTCTCGTTCACAAGAGTCCGACCTGCGGCTGTTGCGGCGCATGGGTGGAACACATGCGCAACGCCGGCTTCCGGGTCGACGTGCGCGACAGCGACGACCTTGATCCGATCAAGCGGGCCTTGGGCATCCCGGCCGACAAGACGTCCTGTCACACCGCACAAGTCGGGGACTACTTCGTCGAAGGGCATGTGCCGGCTGACGATATCAAGCGACTGCTTGCCGAGCATCCGGACGCCCGCGGCCTTGCCGTTCCTGGCATGCCTCTGAGCTCACCCGGGATGGAAGCGCCCGACGGGAGCGCGCACCCCTATTCGGTAGAGCTGATCGCAACCGACGGCAGTTCCACCGCCTTCGCCGAGCACTGACCCGAGTTGCACGGCGATGCGGGCTTGACTCTGGACCCCGGTCAAGGGTCCAGAGTGGCGACACACCATTCCAGGGAGAATCGTCAGTGCAAATTGGACAGTTGGCCCGCCAGGCGGGAGTTCCGATCGATACCGTCCGCTATTACGAGCGCAACGGCCTGCTACCGACGCCATCGCGGCGCGAGTCGGGCTATCGCGACTATGAGGTGCGGGATGTTTCGCAACTGCGCTTCGTGCGGCGCGCGAAGGCATTGGGATTCACCTTGAATGAAGTTCGCGAACTGCTCGCGCTGTCACGGCGTCGCGGGGAGGACATGGCCGGGTTCAGGGCGGTTGCAACGGCAAAGCTGGCGGACCTGGATCGCAAGCTCGCCGAGCTCGGGCGCGTCCGCCAGGGACTACAGTCCCTACTAGGGGAGTGCCCGGGACACGGCGCGCTCGGCGACTGTCCCATTCTCGCTGCATTGTCCGGAGACGAACCATGAACGCCCACCAGGCTGATCCCGCGGTCGACGCCGGCAAGACCGCGCTCGATCCCGTTTGCGGTATGCGCGTGAATCCGGAAACGACGCCGCATCATTTTTCCCACGCCGGCCAGGCCTTCCATTTCTGTTCGGCCAAGTGCCGCGAGCGATTTGTCGCCGAGCCCGGGAAATTCCTCGCGCCCGTGGAGGCACGGCCGGCGGCCGCCGCGGCCGCCGGCACCATCTACACCTGCCCGATGCATCCGCAGATCCGCCAGGAAGGCCCGGGCACCTGCCCGATCTGCGGCATGGCGCTCGAGCCGGAGATGCCGTCACTCGAGGAAGAGGACAACCCAGAACTGCGCGACTTCACGCGCCGCTTCTGGTGGACGCTGCCGCTGACCATTGTCGCCTTGACGCTGGCCATGGTCGGCCATCGGCTCCCGACCCTGTCGGCCGATGCGCGCAGCTGGATCGAGTTTCTACTCGCCGCGCCGGTGGTGCTGTGGGCGGGCTGGCCATTCTTCGTGCGCTGCCTGCAGTCGATCCGCAATCGCAGCCCGAACATGTGGACGCTGATCGGCATCGGCGTGGCGGCGGCGTTTGGCTACAGCGTGGTTGCGACCGTCGCGCCCGGTCTGTTTCCGGCTTCGTTCCGCGAGCACGGGCGCGTCGGCGTGTACTTCGAAGCCGCGGCGGTCATCGTCTCGCTGACCCTGCTGGGCCAGCTACTCGAATTGCGCGCGCGCTCTAAAACCTCCGCCGCGATCAAGGCGCTGCTCGGGCTGGCGCCCAAGACGGCCCGGCGCATCAAGGCCGACGGCAGCGAGGAGGATGTGCCGCTCGAGCATGTCCACGTTGGCGACCGCCTGCGGGTGCGACCCGGGGAAAAAGTGCCGGTCGATGGCCGGGTACTGGAGGGCCACTCCAGCGTCGACGAATCGATGCTCACCGGCGAGTCGATCCCGGTGGAGAAGGCCCCGGACGCGCGCGTCATCGGCGCCACCATCAACGGCACCGGCAGCCTGATCGTCAGTGCCGAGCAGGTAGGTTCCGCAACGATGCTGGCGCAGATCGTGCAGCTGGTCGCGCAGGCGCAGCGCTCGCGCGCGCCGATGCAACGGATGGCCGACAAGGTGGCGTTCTGGTTCGTGTTGGCGGTGTTGAGCGTGGCCGTGCTTACTTTCCTGGGCTGGGGCCTGTTCGGCCCGGAGCCGTCATGGACCTACGCGGTGCTCAACGCGGTGTCGGTGCTGATCATCGCCTGCCCGTGCGCGCTCGGCCTGGCCACGCCGATGTCGATCATGGTTGCGACCGGGCGTGCCGCGCAAAACGGGGTGCTGTTCCGCGACGCCGAGGCGATCGAGCAATTGCGCAAGATCGACACCCTGATCGTCGACAAGACCGGCACCCTCACCGAGGGACGACCGGTGTTCCGTGACAGCATCACCACCGAAGGTTTTGCAGCTGACCAAGTGCTGCAATGGGCGGCAATCCTGGAACAGGGCAGCGAGCATCCGCTGGCGGCGGCGATCCTTGCCGAAGCGAAGCGGCGCGAGCTGCCCTTGCGCGGCGCCGAGTCCTTCGAGTCGGTCACC
>JANPDF010000137.1:0-18289 GCA_031431355.1 Gammaproteobacteria bacterium | reverse complement strand
GCACTTCGACGACACGGTCGGCGGCGGCGACTGGCGGTCCGACCAGGATTGCGTGGAGTACTTCGTCAAGGAAGCGCCCAAGGAGGTGCTGCAGCTCGAACATTGGGGCTGTCCGTGGAACCGCGAAGCCGATGGCTCGGTGGCGGTACGTCCGTTCGGCGGCATGAAGAAGCAGCGCACCTGGTTCGCTGCCGACAAGTCCGGCTTCCATATCCTGCACACCCTGTTCCAGACCAGCCTGCAGTTCCCCTCGATCATCCGCTTCGACGAGTACTACGCGCTCGACCTGCTGGTCGACGATGGTCGCTGCCAGGGCCTGACCGCGATGGAGATGCGCAGCGGCCTGATCAAGCACTTTGACGCCAGGGCGGTGATCATCGCCGGCGGCGGCGCCGGGCGCATGTTCCCATTCACCACCAATGGCGCGATCAAGACCGGCGACGGCATGGCCATGGCCTACCGCGCGGGCGTGCCGCTCAAGGACATGGAGTTCGTCCAGTACCACCCGACCGGGCTGCCCAACACCGGCAGCCTGCTGACCGAGGCCTGCCGCGGCGAGGGCGGCGTGCTGGTCAACAGGCACGGCCGCCGCTACCTGCAGGATTACGGCATGGGCCCGGAGACGCCGCTGGGCAAGCCGCAACTCAAGACCATGGAACTGGGGCCGCGCGACCGGGTCAGCCAGGCCTATTACCACGAGCTCCAGAAGGGCAACACGGTCAGCACGCAATGGGGCGAGTGTGTCTTGATGGACATGCGCCACCTGGGCGAGAAGACCATCAACGAGCGCCTGCCGCTGGTGCGCGAACTGGCGATCAGCTATCTGGGCGTGGACATCGTCACCGACCCGGTGCCGATCCGGCCGGTGGTGCATTACATGATGGGCGGCATCTCCACCGACACCCGGGCGGCAACCACGCTGCCCGGTTTGTTCGCCGCCGGCGAGTGCGCCTGCGTCAGCCTCAACGGCGCCAACCGGCTGGGTTCGAACTCGCTGGTTGAACTGCTGGTGTTCGGCAAGAGCGCCGCGTTGTCAGCGATTGAATACCTGCAGGGCCTGCCCGAAGGCAACGCGGCGGCGCTCGCCGCGCGCGCCAGCGAGTCGCAGGCGCGCATCCGCGAATTGTTCTCGCGCAGCGACGGCAGCGAATCGATGTCCGGCCTGCGCAGGGAAATGATGGAGACGATGGAGAAGAACGTCGGCATCTATCGCAACGAGGCGGGCCTGCAGGAAGCGGTGGACAAGATCGCCGGGCTGCGCGAGCGCTACCAGCGCGTCGTTCTCAACGACAAGAGCAATGTTTTCAACACCGATCAGTTCCAGGTGCTGGAACTGGGCTGCATGCTCGACTGCGCCTCGGCGCTGACCGTCGGCGCGCTAGCGCGCAAGGAATCGCGCGGCGCCCACCAGCGGCTCGATTTCACCGAGCGCGACGATAGCCAGTACCTGCGCCACAGCCTGGTCCACTTCCAGGGACCGCAGCTGCCGCGGGTCAGCTACCTGGACGTGGTGATCACCAGCTCGCCGCCCGGGGTGCGCGATTATTCGGGAGGCCACCAGTGAAAGAACGGATGGTCCAGCTCGACGTGCTGCGCTACAACCCGGAGACCGACAGCGAACCGCATCTCCAGCGTTACGAGGTATTGTGCAAGGAAGAGTGGGTGGTGCTCGATGCGCTCAACGCGATCAAGGAATCGATCGATCCGACCCTGAACTACCGCTGGTCCTGCCACATGGCCGTCTGCGGCAGTTGCGGAATGATGGTCAATGGCGAACCCAAGCTGAGCTGCCATGCCTTCCTGCGCGACTACCCGGGCGTGATCCGGGTCGAGCCGCTGGCCAACTTCCCGATCGAACGCGACCTGGTCACCGTCGCCGATGATTTCATCGACAAGCTCCGGCAGGTCAAGCCCTACCTGATTCCCGGCAAGGACCAGCCGATTCCGGTTGGCGAGTACCGACAGACGCCGGCGCAGCTGATGAAGTACCGGCAGTTCTCGATGTGCATCAACTGCATGCTCTGTTACGCCGCCTGCCCCGAATACGCCTTGGAACCCTTGTTCCTCGGACCCGCCGCGATCACCCTCGCGCACCGCTACAACCAGGATTCGCGCGACGGCGGCCGCGAGCAACGCCAGCAGGTCATCGCCAGCGACGTCGGTGTGTGGCAGTGCTCATTCGTCGGCGCGTGCTCGGAAGTCTGCCCCAAGGCAGTGGATCCGGCCGGCGCCCTGCAGCAGGTGAAAGTCGCCAGCACGCTGGACTGGTTCAAGGAACACCTGTTGCCGGGAGGTGGAGCATGAGCCGCAAGCCCTATATCCGCCCGGTCTCGCGCACGCGCTGGTACTTCAAGCACCCACGCTACCTGCGTTACATGTCGCGCGAGGTGACTTGCGTTTTCATCGGCGCCTTTGCGTTGTTGTTGCTCTGCGCCGTGGAACGCCTGTCGGCAGGCCGCGCCGCCTATGAGTCCTTCCTCGCCGCGATCACTGGTCCGGGCAGCGCCGTGGCGCTGCTGGTCGTGCTGGCCTTTGCCGTACACAACACCACCAGCTGGTTCAACGTCACGCCCAAGGCGATGCCGGTGCAGATCGGCGAGGGGTTCCTGCCCGGCATGGTCATCGTCGCCGCGCACTACGTCGCGTGGTTGGCAGTGTCGCTGACGTTGCTGTATTTCGCGCAGGTGCTGTAGCCATGGCCAAGTCCAACAAGCCAATCGTCTGGAGCCTGTTCGCCGCCGGTGGCACCCTGGCCGCGTTCCTGGCGCCGGTGTTGGTGCTGTTGTTCCTGATGATCGCGCTGGGCCATGCCCCCGGCGTATTCGACTACGACCGCGCCCATGCCTTCGCCGCCTCCTGGCCGGGCAAGCTGTTCCTGGCCTCGGTGATCACGCTGTTCCTGTGGCATGCCGCGCACCGGCTGCGGGTGACCTTGCATGACGTCGGGCTGCGCCAGGACGCGATTGTCGCCGTGGTGGTGTACCTGCTGGCCGCGTCCGGCACGGCACTGGCGGCCTGGTACCTGTTGCGCCTGTGATCACCCGCGCCGGCGCCGGCTTCAGGCGGTCGCTTTGGTCGCCACGATCACCTGGAAGTTGCCGTAGAAATAGGTGCGTCGCTCGCAGCTGAAGCCGGTCATCGCCTCGAGTTGATCGACCGGGTCATGGGTATCCCACAGCGCCAGTCCCCAGGGCTCGAAGGTCTTGAAATAGGTCCAGCTGAGTGCGCGCAGCACGCGCACGTCGGGCCGATGGAACTCGGCCAGGTACAACTTACCGCCGGGCGCGAGCAGTCGTCCAGCTTCGGCCAGGGCCACGGCCTTGAGCGGATTCGGCAGCTCGTGCAGCAGGAAGAACATCACGTTGGCGGCGATCGAGCCATCGGCTTGTTTCATCGCGGTGGCATTGTCTTCCAGGAACTCGACTTTCCCGGCGAAGGCTTGCAGCTTGTTGCGCGCATGATCGAGCTCGTTCTGGATGATGTCGGCAACCAGTACCCGGCGCGCGCCAGAGTTGACTGCTGCGGTCACCACACGTGGGATGACATTGCCAAAGGCACAGGAGGTGATCAGCACATCCTTGCCGCGCAGGTCGGTGCGTTCCAGGCCGGCGGTGATGGCCGAAACCAGGCGCGTGTACTGGAACAACAGGATCGCGGAAATGATCGGCTGGAAATCGATCATCTCGATCAGGCGCCGATTCGAATAGATGGGGTAGACATGGGCGGCGTCATCGGGCGAACCGCCCATTGCGCCGCGCACGAGCAGGGCACCGCGGGTCACGGCGAAGAAGAAGATGGCGATGCCGGCGAGCACCGCGACCACCAGTAGCAGGGACAGCGAAAACCAGTTCGACATGGCGTGCCCTCTCTTGGGACCCCGCTGGCCTTGGCCTGTACCGGGGCAGCGGCGGAGCCGACTAAACCGACTCTATCGCCGGTTGCCGTCCCAAACACGCGTCAGGTCAATCTTTTGCGCCTTTTGGCCGGGTCCGCCGGCCTCAGCGCGGGGGTTGCAGCCCGGAAACCCTTCGATGTCGGCGATCGGCGCTTTTTCCGCGCGCGCGATGCGCAGCAGGTTGTTCTGGCACTTGCCCAGCAGGCGCAGCAGTTCGGCGCGCTCGTCGGCGGAAAAATCCGCCTGCGCTTCGTCGATCAGGCTATCGGCCAGCTCGCAGCCGCGCAGGAACCTGGCCATGCCGGCGTCGGTGACCCGCGCGCGCAGAATCCGGCCATGCTCGGGGTCGGGCTCGCGGACGATCAGGCCTTCGGCCTCGAGCCGGGTCAGGATCTGGTTCATGGTCTGCGGCGAGACCATCGCCCAACGGGCCAGCTGCGCGCCGGACAGGCCGGGCGTTTCCGAGAGCAGGAACAGCGCGGCCATGTGCGGGAAGGTCAGGCCCAGGCCGATGGCGCGGGCGCGGTTCTCGATTGCCGCGCGCATCAGCTGGTGCGCCTGCTTTAGGGCGTAGCCCAAGTGGTCTTCGCGCCGCCCACAAGCCGCCGCGAGTCCGACGCCGTGCGCGTCGGCCGACAGGGTCGGCTCAACTTGCATTATCAGGGTGCTGATAAGTTATCATGGCGCTGATAATACACCGACGAGCAATGTTTGCCATGACCCAGCGCCCCCGCCGCCTCCCGATCATTGCGCTGCTGCTTCTGGGGTTAGCGGCCTGCGGCCAGTCCGAGTCTCCGGCAGAAGGCGCCAAGTCCGGCGGCGACTCCGCGGCCGACAGCGCCCAGGCGGCGAGTCTGGCCGTGACCCTGGTGCCCGCGCAGTCGCGGCGCATCGAGCGGACCCTGATCGCCTCCGGGCCGGTCACCGCCTGGGAGGAAATGCAACTGGGCGTCGAGTTGAGCGGCCTGCGCGTGACCGCGCTGCATGTCGATGTCGGCCAGCAGGTACGCAAGGGCCAGGTGCTGCTGGAAATCGACCATCGCACGCTCGACAGCGACCTGCGCCAGGCCCAGGCCGGCTACTCGGAAGCGCTCGCCGGCGTGCAGCTGGCCAAGGTCAATCTCAGTCGCGGCCAGGCGCTTGCCAAGAGCCAGTTGATCAGCGCCAGTGCGCTCGACGAATTGCGCGCCGGCCTGGTACAGGCCGAGGCGCGACTGGCGACCACGCGCGCGCAGCGCGATGGCGTGCAGTTGCGTCGCGACTTCGCCGCCTTGCGCGCGCCCGATGACGGCATCATCTCCAAGCGCCTGGTGCAGCCGGGCCAGGTGGTCAGTGCTGGCGCCGAACTGCTGCGCATGATTCGCCGCGGCCGGCTCGAGTGGCGACCGGAATTGCCGGAAGCGGAACTGGCCCGGGTCAGCATCGGCGCCGACGTCAGCGTGCGCGACAGCAGCGGTCGCGCCGTCGCCGGGCGCGTGCGCGCCATCTCGCCGGGCGTCGACATGAGCACGCGCACCGGGACGGTCTATGCCGACTTGCCGGAGCCGGGCGCGCTGCAGGCCGGCGCCTTCGTCGAGGGCCGGATCGTCACCAGCGCCTCGCCGGCGTTGATGGTGCCGGCAGCCTCGGTGGTGATGCGCGATGGCTATGCCTACGTATTCACCGTCGATGGCAAGAGCCTGGTCAAGCGACTGCGCGTGCGCGTCGGCGCCAGTGACGGCGGCCAGGTGGAAGTGCTCGATGGCCTGCAGCCCGGCCAGCAGGTGGTGGCGACCGGCGCCGGCTTCCTCGGCGATGGCGACCGCGTGCGCGTGGTCGCGGCGAACCCGCCGGCGGCCACCACGGGCGGAACGCGCCCGTGAATTTCTCCGCCTGGGCAATCCGCCGGCCGCTACCGGCGCTGATGATTTTCTTCGTGCTGTGCGTGGCCGGTCTGTGGGGTTTCCACAAACTGCCGATCGCGCGCTTCCCCGATGTCAGCTTCCCGATGGTGACCGTCAACATCAGCTTGCCGGGCGCCTCGCCAAGCCAGCTGGAAACCGAAGTCACACGCAAGGTCGAGGACTCGGTCGCCACCGTGACCGGCATCAAGCGGGTGATATCCACGGTCAATGAAGGCGTCAGCAGCACCGCGATTGAATTCGTGCTGGAAACCGACCTGTCGGTCGCGCTCGACGACGTCCGCGACGCAGTCACGCGGATCCGCAGCGACCTGCCGCAGGACATCCAGGAGCCGGTGGTGGCCAAGGTCAACATCGGCGGCTCGCTGATGACCTACGCGGTCGGCTCGGACAAGCGCGGCACCGATGAACTGAGCTGGTTCGTCGATCGCGAAGTGAACAAGGCCTTGTACGGCGTGCCCGGTGTTGCCCTGGTCACTCGCGCCGGCGGTATCGATCGCGAGATCCGGGTCGATCTCGATCCGCAGGCACTGCAGGCCTACGGCATCAGCGCCGGGCAGATCTCGCAGCAGCTGGCGCGCATCCAGGCCGAGCGGCCGGGTGGCAAGGCCGAGGTCGATGGCGCGCAGCAGACCATCCGCACCGTCGGCACCATCGAGGACGCCGCGCAGTTGCGCGATTTCCCGATCAGCCTGGCCGACGGGCGTTCGCTGCGCCTGTCGGCGTTGGCGACGATCGTCGATGGCGCGGCCGATCCGAGCCAGGTGGCGCTGTTCGATGGCAGGCCGGTAGTGGCGTTTTCCTTGTCGCGGACTCGCGGCTCCAGCGAGATCGAAGTCGCCGAGCGCGTGCGTACGGTGCTCGATCAGTTACAGGCGAGCAACCCGGACCTGCGTTTCGAATTGGTCACCTCCACGGTCGAGGAAGCGCAGCGTTCCTATGATTCGTCGATGACCATGTTGTGGGAAGGCGCCTTGCTGGCGTTGTTCGTGGTCTGGCTGTTCCTGCGCGACTGGCGCGCCACCTGGATCTCGGCGGTGGCGCTGCCGCTGTCGATCATCCCGACTTTCGCGGTCATGCACCTGTTCGGCTTCACCTTGAACCTGATCACGCTGCTGGCGCTATCGGTGGTGGTCGGCATCCTGGTTGACGACGCAATCGTGGAGATCGAGAACATCGTGCGCCACCTGCGCATGGGCAAGACACCGCTCGACGCCGCGCGCGATGCCGCCGACGAGATCGGTACCGCGGTGATCGCCACCTCGCTGACCCTGGCCGCGGTGTTCGTGCCGGTCGCCTTCATGCCCGGCATTGCCGGCAAGTTCTTCCAGGAGTTCGGCTGGACCGCGGCCACCGCGGTGGTGTTCTCGCTGCTGGTGGCGCGCCTGCTGACGCCGATGATGGCGGCCTACCAGTTGAAGGCGCATCCGGTCGAGAACCACGAGACGCGGTTGATGACCTGGTACCTGACCTGGGTGGATGCCGCCCTGCGCCACCGTGCGCGCACCCTGTGGATCGCGTTCGCGTTGTTCATCGCCTCGCTGGCGATGCTGCCGTTCATCCCGGCCACGTTCATCCCGATTTCTGACCTGGGCCGCAGCAACCTCAGCCTGGAGCTGCCGCCGGGCACGCGCCTGGCCGATACCGTGGCCGTGACCGAACAGGCGCGCGCCAAGATCGCCAGCATTCCCGAATTGCGCCACGTCTACAGCACGGTCGGCAGCACGTTGGATATCGGCGACCCGACCAAGACCGGCGTTGGCGAAACGCGCAAGGCCACGCTGGTGCTCGACTGGGGCGTTGCCGATGACCGCGAGCGCAGTCAGCAGGAGCTCGAGCGCGATGCGCGCGCACGACTGTCCGACCTGCCCGGCGTGCGCGTGAGCTACATCAGCACCGAACCCGGCGAGCTGCTGCAGCTGGTGCTGGCCAGCGACCAGCCGAAAGCCTTGCTCGACGCCTCGCTGGCGCTCGAGCGCGACCTGCGCACGATCAAGGGCCTGGGCAGCGTCACCTCGTCGGCGTCATTGCTGCGACCGGAGCTGGTGATCGTGCCGGATCCGGCGCGCGCCGCGGATCTGGGCGTGGCCACCGCCGACATCGCCGAAGCTGCGCGCATCGCCACCGCCGGCGACTACACCCAGCGCATGGCGAAGTTGAACTTGCCCGAGCGGCAGGTGCCGATCCGGGTTGGTTTCGCGCAGGACGCGCTCAGCAACCCGGCCATGATCGGCAGCCTGCGCGTGCCCGGCAAGAACGGCCCGGTGCCGTTGGCTGCGGTCGCCGACATCGTCACCGGCAGCGGCCCGTCGCAGATCGCCCGCTACCAGCGCCAGCGCAACGTCACTTTCACCGCCGAGCTCAACGGCCGGCCGCTGGGCGAGGTGATGCAGGAAGTGCAGGCGCTGCCCAGCGTGACCTCGCTGCCCGCTGGCGTGAGCTTCCTCAACACCGGCGATGCGGAAGTGTTCATCGAGTTGTTCATCGGCTTCGCGATCGCCATGGCTGCCGGACTGATCTGTATCTACATGGTGCTCTTGCTGCTGTTCAACCACGCGCTGCAACCGCTGACGATCCTGACCGCGGTGCCGCTGTGCGCCGGCGGCGCCTTCGGCGCCTTGCTGCTGACGCAAAATGCCTTGTCGCTCCCCGCCTTGATCGGCCTGCTGATGCTGATCGGCATCGCCACCAAGAACTCGATCCTGCTGGTCGACTATGCGGTGATGGCCGAAGACGAACACGGCATGACCCAGCACGACGCGCTGGTTGATGCCTGCCGCAAGCGCGCGCAGCCGGTGATCATGACCACGCTGGCGATGATGGCCGGGATGCTGCCGATCGCGCTCGGCTTCAGCGGCGACTCCAGTTTCCGCGCGCCGATGGCGATCGCGGTGATCGGTGGCCTGATCACCTCGACCTTGCTGTCACTGATCGTGATCCCGGCGGCGTTCACCGTGCTCGATGATCTTGGCGAATGGGCCAAGCGGCGAACCCGGCGGAAAGCCGCCGGTGGCTCAACGACCGGCGAACACCACGCCGGGTTGTAACTTCAGCACCGGACGGACGCTGATCGCCGCCGCCGTCAGGCAGACCAGCGCCACGCCGACCATGCCAAGCAATGGCGTGAACCACATCATGCGGAAGGGAAATCCGAAGCCGCCGGCCAGCGTCCCGGCGGCGGCGCACAAACCGAGGCCCATGCCTGTTCCCAGGAGAGCACACAGCCCGGCCTGGGCGAAAACCATGGCCAGCAACGTCTGTGCCGGCGCGCCCAGCGCCTTGAGCACCGCGTATTGTTTCTGGTTTTCGTACGTGAACATGTACAGCATGATGCCGGTGACCCCGAAGCCCATGGTCATCGCCAGCACCAGCATCGCGGCGATGTCGCCGACGTCCTCGGAATTGACCAGGTACCAGCGCACGGTGTCCGCCTTGAACTGATCCGAGGTGCGTGCGCGCAAGCCGGTGCGTTGCTCGATGCGCCGTGCCAGTTCACCCGCGTCCAGCCCCGGTACCACACGGGCCAGCACGAAGGTGAGCACATGCGGCTCGGTCGGCTGGATTCGTCGCGCGTTCGACAGCACCGTGTACAGCAAGGGGCGCGGCGGAAAGCGTGGCAAGCCTTGCGACCGCTGCAACACCCGGAGCAGGTGCCCGTTCGCCATCAACTCGTCACCGGCACGAAGTTCGCGCGTCGCAACGCCGATGCGCGCGCCTGTGTGCGGCCACTGGTCGGCCTTCGCCACCGGCGTCTGCAGCTTGCCGGTGGTTCCGCCAGCATCGACGATCACCGTACCGGGCCCGCGCAATGCTTCCGGGCGGGCATCTGCCAGCGTCGGAAGGCCGGCCAAGGTGGCATCGTCCACGCCAATCACCTGGAAGGTCTGGAACGCACCATTGGCAAAGCGCGCGTCTACCGTTCCGAGCGCCAGCCCGGACGCCGAACGCACGCCATCAACGCCGCGTACGCGGCCAAGGGCCGAGTCGGCGATGTTGATCGTCTGCTCGACCGAGGTGACGGCCGGGTCCATGACCCAGACATCGACGCCGGGATTTTCACTGATCAGGGAAAAACCCTGGGTCATGAACCCGGAAAAGAACGAGCCGGCAAAGGTGACCAGGAACGAGGTGAACGTGATGCCGAACAACAGGCCGATGAACTTGGCGCGGTCGGCCATCAGCATGGTCAGCGCGATGCGCAACATCAGCGGGGCCGCTTTGCCGCCAGCGGTTCGGCCTCGATGAACACATCCATCTGCTGTCCCAGGTAGACCGGCAGTGCGATGCGGGGAAAGCTGTAGACCACTTGCAGCACGCGGACGTCTGACCGTTCCGTGGGCTGGCCGGTTAGCGAGGTTCGCGGCGTGACGTAGGGCTCGATGTATTCGAATTGAAGGGCCACCTGACGTTGCGGGCTGCCGCGCTCAAAGGCGCGCGCGCGTGCTTTCGGCCGGACTCGCCAGGCGTCACTCTCGTCGATGTCGGTGCGCAGGAAAAACCTGTCGTCTTCACCCACCATCATCAGCGGCCCGGCCTGTCCCGCGCCTTCGGCATACTCGCCGGGATGGGTGTTGACTTGCAGCACGCGTCCTGCGGACGTGGCACGAACCACGTTCCGGCTGATCGCCACCTCGATCTGTCGGGTTTCGGCGCTGGCCGAGCCAAGCACCGCTTCGGCCGCATGCAGATCGTCGCGGGCATCGCTGAGGGTGGCGGCACTGATCGCACTGTTGTCGCTACGCTGCAATCGGGCCAGGAATTCCAGCCGATGGCGAGGCTTGCCGACAGCGGCGCGCGCTTCCTCCCCCTTGGCACGCGCCACCACCAGGCGTGCCTGCAGTTCGCGATCGTCAATCTTGAACAGCGGGTCTCCGGCTTGCACCCGGTCGCCCACCCGGACCCGGACCTCGCTGACCACGCCGGCGACCGGCGTTCCGATCGAGATATTGCCGCGGCCGGTCTCGGTGATTCCAACCCCGGCCACGAACGACACGAAAGGGGGTGCCGCCGCGGCTATGGCCGATTCCGCCACGGCCACGGGTTCGCCACTGCGGATCACCGCCACTACGGCGACGGCGATGCCGAGCAACGCCAGGGCGATCAGGAAGGCCAGGCGCTTCATGAGGCCGGACTCGCAGCGGTCTCGGCGATATTGGTGATTGTTCCATCCTCCATGCGGGCGACGCGGTCGGCGAACCCGAGGATGCGCTGGTCGTGCGTCACCACCACCAGCGTGCGGCCTTCGGCCCGGACCAGTTGCTGCAGCAAGTTCATCATGTCATGTCCCGCTTGCTGATCGAGGTTGCTGGTCGGCTCGTCGCACACCACCAGCTCAGGCTGATGGACCAGCGCGCGGGCAATCGCCACCCGCTGCTGCTGTCCACCGCTAAGCCTGGATGGCAGCGAGTGCATGCGCCCGGCCAGGCCCACCGCGTCCAGTAGCGCGCGCGCGCGCGGCTGCGCCGTCGTTCTGCCCATGCCGCGCAAAAGCAGCGGCACGCAGACGTTTTCCAGTGCCGTGAGCGCGGGCAGCAGGTTGAATGCCTGAAAGACGAAGCCGATGGCGTCGCGGCGAAAGCGCGCGCGCGCGGCTTCATCGAGGCGGGCCACGTCCCGGCCCAGCACCAGGCACTCGCCGGCATCCTGGACCAGGATCGCGGTGACAATGGAAATAAGCGTGGTCTTTCCGCAGCCCGACGGACCCACCAGCATCAGCAACTCGGCGCGGCGAATGTCGAGATCCACGCCGCGCAGCGCGATGACCGCCGCGTCGCCCTCGCCGTAGCGCTTGGTGATCCCGCGGCAACGGACGGCCAGGGTTTCCGGCATGCTAGCTGCGCAGCCCGACGCCCTTGGTGAGCAACCGCAGCGACAGCCAGGTCAACGCCACGACGAAACCCAGCATCACCGCATAGGCCGACCACAGCGGCATGTCGATCGCCGATTCGCCGAGCAGTCCGTAGCGGAACGCGTTGACCATGTAGAAGATCGGATTGAGATGGGTCGCGGTCTCCGCCCAGTCGGGCAGCACGCGCACCGAATAGAACACACCACCGAGGTAAGTCAGCGGAGTCAGGATGAAGGTCGGGATGATAGCGATGTCATCGAATTTCTTCGCGTAGACCGCGTTTACGAAGCCGGCCAGCGAGAAGATCACTGCACCGAGCAGCACCGTACTCAGCGTCACCAGCGGGTGCGGCACGCGGACATGGGTGAAGAACATCGCGATCAGCAGCACGATCACGCCGACCATCAGCCCGCGCAGCACGCCGCCGGCGACGTAGCCGCCGAGGATGACCCAGTTCGGCATCGGACTGACCAGCAGCTCCTCGACATGGCGGCCGAACTTGGCGCCGAAGAACGAGGAGCTGATGTTGCCGTAGGCGTTCTGGATGACCGCCATCATGACCAGGCCGGGCACGATGAAGTCCATGTAGCTGAAGCCGCCCATCTCGCCGATGCGCGCGCCGATCAGGCTGCCGAAGATCAGGAAGTACAGCGTCATCGTGATTGCCGGCGGCACCAGCGTCTGCCCCCAGATGCGCAGGATGCGGGCGATCTCGCGTCGGGCGATGGTGCGCAGCGCGGTCAGGTTCTGCTGGCGCACCGTCGGCGCGCCCGGATCAACGCTGGCTGCGGTTGCCAGTCCGTCGGGCGCGTTCACGGGGTCACCGCCGCGCCGGCGATCGGCGCCTTGTTGTTGTCACCGGTCAGGCGCACGAACAGTTCCTCGAGCCGGTTGGTCTGCGTGCGCATCGAGCGCACTCGGATGCCGGCATTGCTGAGCGCGGCGAACACGCCGTTGAGGTCCATGCGGCGTGGCATCTCCAGGGTCAGGGTGTGGTCGTTGGGCGCTTCGAACAGCACGCCTTCGATTTGCGGCAGGCGCTCGGGCAGCGTGTCTTCGATGTCGAACACGAAGCCCTCGACGTCGAGTTTGGACAGCAACAGCTTCATCGGGCCTTGTTCGATGATCTGGCCGCGATCGATGATCGCCAGGTTGCGGCACAGGCTCTCGGCCTCTTCCAGGTAATGCGTGGTCAGGATCACGGTGGTGCCGGCGGCGTTGACATCCTTGAGCGTCTTCCACATACCGCGGCGGATTTCGATGTCGACGCCGGCGGTCGGCTCGTCGAGGATCAGCAAGCGCGGCCGCGTCATCATCGCGCGGGCAATCATCAGCCGGCGCTTCATGCCGCCGGACAAGGTCCGGCTCATCAGGTGCGCCTTCGGCCACAGTTGCGCGGCGGTCAGCTCCTCTTCGGCGCGCACCAGCGCCTCGGCGCGCGGCATGCCATAGAAGCCGGCATAGTTGACCAGGATGTCGAGCGGCTTCTCGAACATGTTGAAGTTCACTTCCTGCGGCACCAGGCCGATCAGGCGCATCGCGGCCGAACGCTCGGCGGCGATGTCCACGCCAAATACCTTGACGCTGCCACTGCTGGCGTTGACCAGCGAACTGACCACGCCGATCAGGGTCGACTTGCCGGCGCCGTTGGGACCGAGCAGGGCGAAGAAGTCGCCGGGCTCGACGTTGAGCGAGACGCTCTTCAGCGCCTCCACCCCGTTGTCATAGGTCTTGCGCAGGTCGGCGATCTGCAAGGCGGGTACGGTCATGGGGCTCCAGGGGCGGTGACGCGCGCGGCGGGTTGCGGCACGGGTCGGGCATGCCGTTTATTATAGGCGCTTGGGCATTTCGTTCCGGAGAATTCGTGGCCAACCAGTTTCCGCTGCGGCTGATCGGCAGCCGCATGCTCGCGCCGATGGTTCGCCACCTCGATTTCGCGCGCGCCGACGGCCTGCCGCTCGATTTCATCCCGGGCCAGTTCATCCAGGTCCACTTCAACAACCCCGACGGCAGCCCGACCAAGCGCAGCTACTCGCTGGCGACCATCCATGATCACGTCATGGGCCCGGGCGAAGCGGTCGAGATCGCCGTCAGCTACATCCCCGGCGGCGCCGCCACGGCCCTGTTCAGCGCGCTCGACGAAGGCCAGGAGATCCTGGCCAGCGGGCCGTACGGCCGCTTCTGCCTGGGCGCCGCCGACAGCAACCGCCGCTACCTGCTGATCGGCACCGGCACCGGCGTCACGCCGTACCGGGCGATGCTGCCGCAACTGGCGCAGATGATGGCCGAGCGCAACGTGCAGATCGTACTGCTGTTCGGCGCGCGCAATCCGGCCGAGCTGATTTACGGACAGGATTTCTACGACTTCGCCGCGGCCCATCCTGGCTTCCGCTTCGTACCCTGCTTCAGCCGCGAACTGCCCGCCGGTGCCCACGCCGACGTGCGCCGTGGCTACGTGCAGGACGCCCTGCAGGAATTCGCGCCCAACAGCGAACACGACATCGCCTACCTGTGCGGCAATCCAAACATGGTCGATGCCGCGTTCGAGTCGCTCAAGGCCTGCGGCTTGCCGGTGCCGCACATCCGCCGCGAGAAGTACGTCAGCAGCAAATAGCCAATGCCGTTTGTCACATGTTCGCCGATGACGCCTCTGGCATTCTCGGCAGCTCAATCAGGAGTGCGCCATGTTCGCCAAGTACCGCCGCTGGATCTTTGTCGTGCTCGCGCTCGTCGTGATCGCCTGGGTCAAGTTGCAGCCGCAGTCGGGCAAAGATACTGACGCGGGCGCCAAGCCGGCCGACAAGCTCGCCGCGACGGGCGCTGCCACGCCGGCGCCCGGCACCGCCGCCAATTCGTCGCCGATCACCCGCCGCTGGGGCCGGCTGGCGTTCTCGCCCTGCACGCTCGCGCCCGATTTCGGTACGCAGACGGTGGAAGCGCTTTGCAGCACGCTGTCGGTGCCGGAGAATCGCGCCGCGCAGAACGGCCGCAAGATCAATCTGGCGATCGCCTGGCTGCCGGCCAAAGGCGACGCCGCGCCGGATCCCATGCTGATGCTGGCCGGCGGCCCCGGCCAGTCGGCGCTGGAATCGTTCCCGGCGATCGCCCCGGCATTCGCCGAACTGCGCAAGAAGCGGCACATCCTGCTGATCGACCAGCGCGGCACCGGCGGCTCCAACAAGCTGATCTGCAAGGACGCCGCAGGCAAGAGCGCCGTGGTCGAGGACGACAACGACGGTCTGTCCGCCGCCAAGGCATTCGCGGCCCGCTGCGCGGCGAAGCTGGCTGCCACTGCCGACCTGCGCTTCTACAGCACCACCGACGCCATCCAGGACCTGGACGCCGTGCGCAGCGCGGTCGGCGCCGCCCAGGTCAACCTGATGGGCGTGTCCTACGGCAGCCGCGTGGCCCAGCAGTACGCCAAGCGCTACCCGGCGCAAACGCGCACGGTCACCATCGACGGCATCGTGCCGAACAGCCTGATCCTGGGCAACGAGCACGCGCGCAACCTGGAGAAATCGCTCGACAGCCAGTTCCAGCGTTGCGTGGCCGCGCGCGGTTGCGCCGACAAGCTGGGCGATCCGCGCGCACGGCTCAATGCGCTGATGACCCGGCTCAAGACGGCGCCGCCGCTGGTGCGCTATCGCGACGCCATCACCGGCGAGTCGCGGGAAGAACTGCTGACGCCCGGCCACATCGCGTCGCTGGCGCGCATGTTCGCCTACGCGCCCGCGGTCGCCGGCCTGTTGCCGCTGGAATTGAACGAAGCTGCGCAGGGCCGCTACGAGCCATTGATGGCGCTGTCCAAGCTGCTCGCGAGCACGGTCGGCGACCAGATCATGCATGGCATGCAACTGTCGGTGATCTGCACCGAGGACGCGGCCGAGATGAAGACCGATCCGGCCGACGTCGACAGCCTGCTTGGTATCGACATGATCACCACGCTGCGGGCGCAGTGCGAGGCCTGGCCGCGCACGGACCGGCCGGCCGATTTCCGCCAGCCGCTGACCGGCAACGTCCCGGTACTGATCTTGTCCGGCGAGTTCGATCCGGTCACGCCGCCGCGCTATGGCGAGCAGGTCCGCGCCACGCTGCCCAACAGCCGGCACCTGGTGGTTCGCGGCCAGGGCCACAACGTATTGCCGGTCGGCTGCATGCCCAAGCTGTTCGCCACCTTCGTCGAAACCGCCAATGCGAAGACGCTGGACGTGGCCTGCCTGGACAAGGTCCCGTACGCGGTGCCGTTCACCGGTTTCTATGGCTGGGAGCCGTGAGCATGCCTGTCGCCACCCGTCCCGCGTTCCAACTCCAGTCGGTGAGAATCCCATGATCGAAGTTCATGACCTGCACAAATCGTTCAAGACCAAGACCGGCCTGGTCAAGGCGGTCCAGGGCGTGAGTTTCACCGCCCGCGATGGCGAGATCACCGGCCTGCTCGGCCCCAACGGCGCCGGCAAGACCACCACGTTGCGCATGCTGTACACGCTGATGTCGCCAGAGTCCGGGCGGGTGCAGGTGGACGGTTTCGACAGCGTGCGCGACGCGGAAACGGTGCGCCGCCGCCTGGGCGTACTGCCCGACGCGCGCGGCGTCTACAAGCGGCTGACCGCGCGCGAAAACATCGATTATTTCGGCCGCCTGCACGGCATGGAGCCGGACGACATCGCCCGCCGCACGCGCGAACTGTCGGCGGCGCTGGGCATGGAAGACGTGCTCGACCGCCAGGCCGAGGGCTTCTCGCAGGGCCAGCGCACCAAGACTGCGATTGCCCGCGCACTGGTGCACGATCCGAAGAACGTGATTCTCGACGAACCCACCAACGGGCTCGACGTGATGACCACCCGCGGCCTGCGCGAGTTCCTGCGCCAGTTACGGGCCGAAGGTCGCTGCGTGGTGTTCTCCAGCCACATCATGCAAGAGGTCGCCGCGCTGTGCGATCGCATCGTGGTGATCGCGCAAGGCAAGGTGATGGCCGCGGGTACACCCGACGAGCTGCGTGCGCAGACCGGCGAGGAAAATCTCGAGGACGCCTTCGTCAAGGTGATCGGTTCGGAAGAGGGGCTGCACGCATGAGTGTTTTCACCACCGTCCTGCGCAAGGAATTGCTCGACCTGGCGCGTGATCGCAAGACCATGGCATTGACCTTGCTGATGGGACCCTTGCTGTTCCCCTTGCTGTTCCTGGGCATGGGCAAGCTGGCCAGCGAGCGGATCAGCACGCAGCTGGAGAAACCGCTCGGGGTGCCGGTGATCGGCGCCGAGCGCGCGCCGAACCTGGTGGCCTGGCTGGAAGGCCAGAACATCGTGGTCGAGCCGGCACCGGCCGATCCCAACCTGGCCATCCGCAACCAGAGCGAGGACGTGATCCTGCGCATCGGTCCGAAGTTCGGCGAGCAATGGCGGGGCAGCATGCCGGCCACGGTCGAGATCCTGCACGACAGCTCGCGCGACGACGCGCAGATCCCGGTGCAACGCCTGCAGAAGCTGCTGGAAAACTACAACCTCGGCGTCGGCTCGCTGCGCCTGGTCGCCCGTGGCATCAGTCCAACCATCAACCAGCCGATCCGGATCAGCGAGCTCGACCTGGCCACGCCGGAAAGCCGGATTGGCCCGCTGGCGATCCTGCCCTACCTGCTGATCCTCAGCGGCTTCCTTGGCGGTGCCGCGCTGGTGATCGATGTCACCGCCGGCGAGCGCGAGCGGCAATCGTTGGAGCCGCTGCTGGCGACGCCGGCGACGCGCGCGTGGATCATGAGTGGCAAGATTGCCGCGGCCACCGCGATCGGCCTGCTCGGCCTGCTGCTGACGCTGTTGTCGTTCAAGATCACGCTGCTGTTCGCCACCGACTTCGGCCTCAAGCTTGACCTGCCGATGTGGACGATCGCGCGCCTGCTGGTGGTGTTGCTGCCGATCGTGCTGATCGGCACCTGCCTGCTGACTTACATCGCCGCCGGCGTGAAATCGGTCAAGGAGGCGCAGAGCTACATGAGCGTGCTCATGTTGCTGCCGATCCTGCCGACCATGGTGTTGATGATCAATCCGGTCAAGAACCAGCTGTGGATGATGACCGTGCCGTTCCTGGTGCAGAACCAGATGATCCTCAAGCTGGTGCGCAGCGAGTTGATCTCGCCGATGGAGTGGGCCACCTACTTGGCCGCCGGCTTCGGCGCCGGCCTGATCCTGTGGTGGCTGGCCGCGCGCCGCTACCTGGACGAGCGCCTGGCGATCTCCGCGTAAGCGCGGCCCGCGACAGGCGGCCGGCTCACCGAGCCGGCCGCGACAAGCCGATGATCAGGGCGCGAAGTCGAAGGTGCGGGTGACGGTCTGCGTGCCGCTGATCGGCTGGAACTTCCAGCGGCGCACGGCACTCTGCACGCTGCGCTCGAAGACGCCGCGCGGCCGCGCGCTGACGATGTTGATATCGCCGACGCTGCCATCTGCGTTGACCACGAAAGTGACCACTACCTGGCCCGAGGTGCTGGCGCGTTGCGCCGCCGGCGGATAGGCCGGTTGCGGCGTGCTCACCGGGACCAGGTCGCTGCCGCGTGCAGGCGCGGCGGCCGCAGGGGCCGGGCGCGACGGAGCGGGCGCAGCCACGACCGGCTGCGGGGGCGGCGCGGTGACCGGTGCCGGTGCCGATTCCGCG
>JANPDF010000136.1:0-5619 GCA_031431355.1 Gammaproteobacteria bacterium | reverse complement strand
CACGATGCCGGCAGACGATACTTTCATCGCGAAGGGTTCCGCTGCGTCCAGGCGGGCCTTGAGCTCCGCATCGGAGGGCACGGCCGCCATGGCGACCAGTTCGTCGAGGATGAGGTCGCTCAGACTCTTTCCGGCCAAGGCCGAACGCGCCTTCAGCGCGCGGTGGACTTTGTCGGGCACATTGCGGATCTGGATCATGACGGTCATGGCGCTATCCTCTTTGCATGTAGTGCACATGCTAACATGTGCATCGCGCAATGGCGCTGAGGTTCGGCGATCAGGCTCATTGCTTGCCCTTGGAGAGATCGCGCAGGTTGGCAAGGACCTCATCACTCATGAGCTGGGTCGAGGTGGCCGAATAAATGTTGGCCCTGCGCAGCCGAAGCAAGGGCACCAGCGTGGCATCGGCGCGCAGGATCGCTGCGGCATGATCGATCACCTGCTGGGGCAAGCCCGTCGCGCAAGGGTAATCCAGCGGTTTCTTGATGTTTTCGTAGTCGTTGATTTGGGAGTTTCGATCACCACAGTTCGAGGCGATTGCGGCTTGCACGTCACTGGGGATCCGCATCCTGAAAGCAACTCGGTACGCAGAATTGATGCCCTCGTTCTTTACGTTCTCGTAAAGCTTGGTACCGTAGGTTTCGGTGGCCATCCTGCGCAGCGGCAGGTCGGTTATAAGTCCCATATTCCCAGTCGACGTCAGCTCGTCGTAGGTTGCCCGGTATTGGACGAACTCGGAGTACTGGGTGGCCCGATAGGCAGCGATCAGCAGCGCTTCATTGGACAAGACTGCCCTGCCCTCCAGCGCATCCATCGTCTTCGTGACGTTGGCCACCACATCGTCGTAGTAGAGATTCAGGGCAGCAAACCGCCACACCTCCACACGAAGATCCTCGCGCAGGCGCTCGGTGAATACCTTCGCCTTCCTCTCGATGGTGCGTTGCTCGTTCCAGTTGGCCGCCTGGATGCCGAGGAAAACGCCGGCCACCAGCAGGAAGAACTCGATCCAGATGGCCGTCCAGTTCTGTTCTTTCAGCGATTGGGACAGTTTTCGAAGGATCATGGTTGGGCGGCTGGTTTCGACATATAGGCGCGATAGGAAGGGGACTGACCATAGAGTTTGTCGTAGTAGGGTTTGAAGGCGAGTACTTCGCCGCTGGCGGTCCCGGTAAAGACATCGAGGGTCTTCGACTTGATGCGCCACGCGCCTTCGGGATCGCCCATGAATCGGCGTAGGTCAGCCAGATTCGCGGCCAGCAAAAGTTTCTCTTCGGGATTGGAAACGGGTGCGGCGCTGGACTTGCGTTCCCACTCGGCGGCCTGTTCGCGGTGGCCTGCGAGCGCCGCGATGGAGGCCGCCTCCGCGTACCATGCCGCCACTAGTCCGCGGGGTGCCGGCCGGCCTTGGGCGATGGCGGCGCTGACTGCGGCAAATGCACGGTCAGCGACGACCTTCGCTTCGGCAGCGCGTCCAGCCACGCGCAGCAAATCGGCCTGCTCGGCATCGTTGACGGCATTCATGGCCGGATTGTCGCTTTGGCGACCTGCCCGCACCGCCAGCGCACCTTCGATGTCTCCCGTGACAAATCGGGCGATGGACACTTTGGCAGTTGCCTCGGACTCGGATCTGATCTTGAAGCGACGCCCATAGTCGAGAATGGCTTCAATGTCCCTGCGCCGGCCCAACTTCACCACGGCAAGCGTGTAGGCAGTGCTTTCATCCTCCGGAAATTTCAGTACGCCCTGCTCACCAAGGGCAATCTCCTCGTCATAGAGGCCATTGGCATCCAGCGCGAACATGGCTTCTGCAAAGGTAAGTGGAGACTCGGGATCCAGGGACTGCCAGCGACGAGCGGCCAACAGGAATTCCTTGGCGCGACCGAGTCGCTTGTAGCTGCTGGAAATACCGCTCACTACCGCCATGTCGCCGGGAAGCGCTGCTTCAACCGCCCGGAACCCCTGCAAGGCCGCCTCGTAATTCCGATCGACGTTGTAGAGCAGCTGCGCCTGCGCCAACTGGCTATCGGGGCGATCCGGCCAACGTTTGCTGATGTCGGCAACCAGGTCTCGCGCCTTGGCCTTGTATTGGTTGTCCGGATCTTCGCCCAACCAATACATGCGTCCGTAAGCCTCGGACAACATCACGCGCGCCCGCAAGAACTCCGGGTCCGCCGCGACGGCGGGCTCCAGCAATGAAATCATCGCCCGGAAAGTTGTCGCGCCACGCCATACGCGGCGCTCTTCGACTGCCCGCAGGTACAAGTCGTACGCCGCCTGGTTCTTGGTTGGTCGGTCGCTCAGGTTCGCTTGCAGCTGCTGACTGAGGGTGATCTTGAGTTGGTCGGCGATGGCCAGCGCGATTTCAGACTGGATCGCAAATACATCGTCGAGCTTGCGGTCGTAGTTTTCCGCCCAGACGTGGTTGTCGGTGGCCGCCTCGATCAGCTGTACCGTCACCCGCACCCGATCGCCGGCGCGACGCACGCTGCCTTCAAGCACATGACTTACCCCTAGGCGCTTGCCAATCGCAGAAACATCGAGGTTCTGCTTGGCGATCTGTTCCATCGACGTGCGCGAGATCACGCGCAGCTCCGGCACCTTCGACAGTTTGGTCAGTACCTCTTCGAAAACGCCGCCGGCAAAGAATGCGTTGTCTGGGTCGGGGCTCATGTTTTCGAAGGGCAGGACGGCAACGCCAGGTGCGACGGCAGTTTCCGCTACGGCGACGGCGGCTGGTTGGGTGGGCACTGCCGTCGGGGCGACCTGGGCCACTTCACGACGATGTTGCAGCACGAATTTGTCGAAGCCGAAATACACCAGCGCCAACATTAGCACCGCAATGATCAGGCGATTCATGCGCTGCGCGGTTTGCGGCGCGATCGATTGCCCGGGCGCAACTTCTTCGTCGCGCTTGAGACCATCGGGTGTCATCTCGAATATCCAGGCAAACACGACGGCTGGAACGAAGCCAAGCGCCAACACGAGTACCAGGCCGCGCAACGCCCAGCCGGGCACTCCGAAGGCCGGGAACAAGGTGCTCGCTACCTGCACCAGCAACCACGCGCCGACCAGGTACAGACCGGCCATGCGGAACACATTGCGGCGTTTGAGTTCGTTGATGAGATTCATGGCATGGACGCCCAACCCGCGCGTTGTTGGATCCCCTTGAGGAACGAGTCGTTGCACATCGAGAGCAACAAGGTAGTTGCACATTCCCGGAAACGGCGCTTCATTTGGTGAGCCCTGCGCCGGGAAAGAGGGCGCTGCCGGAGCTCGCTTTCTCGAGGTCGTGCCAATCGGCCAAGGGCAAACCTTTTGCCTTGCACAATTGCGCCGTGCGGGAAGAATCAGCGGCCGTAGCATTCGTGGCGGTACCGTCGAGAAATTCATCGACGATGCCTGCCTTGGGTGCGCTGCCCGCGTCGACGATCAGGCGCATGCGTTGCAGGGCGTTGAGTGCTTCGAAAGAGTTGAGGGACCGCAGCTCGTTGATCTGGGTCAGGATATCCGCCCGCACGACGGCATCGAGCGCGATCGGATCACGCATTACCAGCAGGCGACCCATCAAGCGGCGGGCTTCAGCCTCGCTGCTGCGTGACTGCTCCATGGCAGCGCTGATGCGGCCCAGGAATGCCTGGCGTTGCGGCGCCAAGTGGCTTGCAGTGCCGTCGCCGACCAGCGCATCCCAGACCGGGAAACGATACGGCCGGTTGGGGCTGCGCACCACGTAGCTTACGTTGCTGGACGTCACCACCGACGCTGGGGCCAGGGTTTGTCCGCTTTCCAGCACATTGCGGCTCAACGCCGCCAGTTGTGCATCCACGCACGGTTGCGTGGCGTATTTCTCGGCTGCCCACAGGAAGGCCCACGCGATGTCACCCTGCAGGCGCGCCTCGGCGTCGACTACTTTGTTGCGCCAACTCCAGTCCTGCACCGCTTCATTGGCGGCCAGCGCGATCACCACGCCGAGCACGACGATGGCGATCTCGCTCCAGAACGCGCGCCAGCCCATTGATGGCGAAAAACGTCGCCAGCGCGAGCGGTGCGTAGGCGCATGCATGGTGCCCGAGGTTTCGTCCCGCCGCTGGCTCATGGCGTTTCCCTGGCTATTTCGACGTAGGCGTCCAGGACATCCCGATTGTTTCCAGTCATGTCAGCCAGACGTGTTTCGAGATCGGCGACGCGCAGGCGAAGGAAGCGCAAGGTCTGCGGGTCCTCGCTCAACGCGGTCGCAGCCGCGGCGAGAGTGGCGGCGGGGAGTCCTGGCTTGCAGGGATAGTCGATCACATGGTCGAAGTCGCGGTAGTCGCCCAACTTGATGTAACGGTCGCCGCACTGGCGCGCCAGAGCACGCTGGACCTCGTTGGGAACGATCATCCGGAATAATTGCCGATACGGGGATTCAACGCCTTCTTTCACCGTGTTATCGATGGTGGCGATGTTGTACCCGCGAACCGCAAGATCCAGCAGCTTTCGGTCCTCGATCAAGCCGATGTTGCCGGTGGAGATCAACTCGTCATAAGTGGCGCGCCGCGCGGCACCTTGCTTGTACTGGGTGGCGCGATAGGCGTTGACCAGAAAGGCTTCGTCCGACAGTGGCGCCTTGCCGCTGAGCGCGTCCGCCGTGGCTTCGGTGGCATCTCGCACATCCCGGTAATACTCCAGCAGGAACCGGTAGCGCCAGGCTTCCGCGCGCAGGTCATCCCTGAGCCGCTCGGTGAAGACGGCGGCCTTCCTTCGGTTCTCGCGCTCGGCATTCCAGTTGCTGACCTGGATACCGATGAACACGCCGACCACCACGATGACCAGATCGATCCAGATGGCCGTCCATTCCTGCCGGCGGACATGGTCGATGACGCGGCGCAGGATCATCGCCGCGCCTCGATCAATTTCTTGGTCGCGACCAGTTCCGCGCGCCACTTGCGCGAGATCACTGGCAGGCTTCCCTGAATCCGCTCCCAATTGAAGAACGACTTGATGAGCTGGTTGTCATGGCACGCCTGCGCCACGGACACGCCGAGTTCCAGCTTGCGCCGGGTAGAAACCCATTCGAATCCCTGATATTTCGACGAGTAGCGATAAGGCGCACCGACGCGAAGCAGCGGATTGTTCTCCATCCCGTTCTCCTCGGGCTGGCGCTCAGAGCTATCGGCCGTTTTTTGCAGCACGTCGAAGAAGTACAGGAGCTCGGAAAACCGTTGGCGCTCACCGCGTGTCTGCTGCGCCAGCAGGCGTGGGTTCAAGGCGATCTCGTTGAGCTCATTGCGGCGCGGATGCAAGCCGGCGGTGCCACGAATCTCTTCAAGTCCCGTATTCACGATCCGGAGATTGTCTTCGCTATCGACGCAGGACTGTAGCGCATTGAGCGCCCTCGTTCCTTTCGCAATTGAACGTTCGATGTCCACGTCGAACGCGTCGAGGCTGGCGAGATTGGTGTCGATTTCCGCGCCAAACCGTCCCAGCGCCGCCTCGTATGCGGCGCGGTCGGCCCGCGCTTCGTTCCAGTTCGATACCTGGATGCCGATGAAGACACCGACGATCACGATACCCAGGTCAATCCAGATTGCGGTCCATTCCTGCTCGCGGACATGTTTGATGACGCGGCGCAGGATCATTTGC
>JANPDF010000135.1:0-2590 GCA_031431355.1 Gammaproteobacteria bacterium | reverse complement strand
GTGACCGCCCGGCAGCGCGGCCTGTTCGCAGACGCGCTCGATGCCGGCTTGGTCGCCAGCGGTCGCACCGCGTCCGGGCTCGCCATGGCATTGAACACTAGCCAGGCCAGCATTACCCATTGGCGACAGGGCAAATCGGTGCCGGAGGCCACCCTGTTCGGCCGCCTTTGCACCGAGCTGGCGATCGAACCGCAGACGTTGGCCACGAACGGCATCGATTCGGCGCGGCGCAACTCCGCCAATCCAATGACCTTGTGGTTGCGCGAGCTGGGGCTGATGGGCAAGGACGCGCAGACCAAGACCGTGCCGGCCGCAGTGTTCCGCCTTCCGCGCCAACAGCTTGCCCTGTTCCTCAATCGTCTGTTCGCCACCGATGGCTGGGCGACGGTGCTGGCCACCGGTCAGGCCCAACTCGGCTATTCGAGCGTGTCCGAGACCCTGTCGCGACAGGTACAGCACCTTCTGTTGCGCTTTGGCGTAGTCGCCAAGCTGCGGCAGCGCTGGGTCAAGTATCGGGATACCCGACGCTGCGCCTGGCAGGTTGATATCACCGATGCCGGCTCGATCCGCACTTTCGTCGCCGACATCGGCATTCATGGCAAGCAGTCGGCGATCGATGCTGTCTCGGCTGCGCTCGCCAACCGAAAGCCGCACAGCAACGTCGATCACGTGCCCGCCGAAGTCTGGACGCGAATTGCACAGGCCAAGGGCGCCATGTCGTGGGCAGAGCTGGCGCGTCGGACTGGCCACAACGAATCCAACAGCCATGTTGGCAAGCGGGCGATTTCCCGCGACCGCCTGGCGCGGATCGCATTGGTCTTGCAGGACGCGGAGCTGGCCGCGCTGGCCAGCAGTGACGTGGTCTGGGATCGGGTCGAATCAATCGTCCATACCGGCGCGCAGCAGGTCTATGACCTTACCGTGCCGGACACGCACAATTTCATCGCCAATGACATTTGCGTGCACAACACCACGCTGGCGCTGAACATGGCTGAGTACGCCGCGCTGAAGACTAAAAAGGCCGTCGCGGTCTATTCCATGGAGATGTCTGCATCGCAGCTCGCGTTCCGACTTATCTCGTCGATTGGTCGCATCAATGCCACGCGCCTGCGCACCGGCCAGCTGGAAGATGAAGACTGGTCGCGCGTGAACATGGCGATCAAAATGCTCTCGGACGTGAAGATATTCATTGACGACACACCAGCGCTTTCGCCCGATGTACTCCGCTCTAAGGCGCGCCGGATCAAGCGCGAACACGACCTTGGCCTGATCGTGATCGATTACCTGCAGCTGATGACCGTGCCCGGCACGGGCGAGAACCGCGCCACCGAGATCTCCGAGATTTCCCGCTCCCTGAAGGCACTGGCCAAGGAGCTCAACGTCCCGGTCGTCGCGCTGTCGCAGCTCAATCGCGGCCTGGAATCGAGGGTCGACAAGCGGCCGGTGATGGCCGACCTGCGCGAGTCCGGCGCCATCGAGCAGGACGCCGACATCATCGTCTTCATCTATCGCGACGAGTACTACAACAAGGAATCGGCCGACAAGGGCCTGGCCGAAGTCATCATCGGCAAACAGCGTAACGGTCCGACCGGCATGTGCAAGCTGAAGTTCTTCGGCGAATACACCCGCTTCGACAACCTTGCCCGCGACAGCGTCGGTTCCTTCGAGTAGCTCCTACAGGTTAGGGGAGGTTCCAGGCGGCGCGCAGGCGCCGGTACTCGGCCTCCGGCAGCAGTACGAACACTGGCTGGCGTCGCGGGTTCAACCAGGCGAACAGCCGCTGCATTGCCGGTTCGTCCATCGCAGTGCAACCCGCCGTCGCCTCGCCGGGCTTTCGCCACATGTGGGCGAAGATGCAGCTTCCCGCTCCGCGCCGGCCCTCCGGATTGTGCTCGATGACGAAACCGAGCTTGTAGCGCTGGTCGCCGTTGACGTGGATGTCGCGCCGCATCGGCTCGGTCGAGCCGGCCACGGCCACCTCACCAACCACGCGTTCATCGACCACGCGGTTGTACAGTGCCGCGCCGCTGACATCCACGCAGTAATGCGTGGCGCTCATCGCCAGGTAGGGCATCGAAGTCGCGCTGGCAGGCGCATAGCCGAACGCGCTTCCAATCCGGAAC
Source organism: Gammaproteobacteria bacterium (assembly GCA_031431355.1). Taxonomy (GTDB): domain Bacteria; phylum Pseudomonadota; class Gammaproteobacteria; order Xanthomonadales; family Xanthomonadaceae; genus Arenimonas. The sequence goes on along the minus strand of JANPDF010000135.1, from coordinate 467 downwards.
ACGCCGGCCGGTGCGCGGCCGTCGCCTTCCACCTTCGACGGTCCCGGCTGGTCGGGGTGCAGACCGATTCCCCATGCCGAACCGGACCTGCCTATCGTCACTGGTACCGCGGCGTTCACTTCACGCCAGCCCGCTGTCGTTGATTCGTAGGTACGCAATGTTCCCTGACTGGCGTTCCATCCGGGCGTCGTGACGAGCACCAGTTGTCCTGCGTTGGCCCATGGGGACGTCACAGTAGGTACGCGGCCACCACTGCTGCAGGCGATGAGCGCCAGCGGCAGAAGCCAGCAGAGTGCCTCTCCGATTGTCCGCGGAAATTTTCCTGCGTCTGCCACTTTCATGCTCCCGTGGTCGCGTTGTGCTTGGCGGCTATCGGACGGAGGCCCTGCACCGCGATGATGCCAAGGCCAGGTGCTTTGGATATCAAGATCCTCGGGCCGTTGAAGCTCACGCCGCATTGCACCGGA
>JANPDF010000134.1:0-4518 GCA_031431355.1 Gammaproteobacteria bacterium | reverse complement strand
CTATGACCAATACCTGCGGGGACGCGCGCTGCTGCGCTCGCGCAAGGACCTGACAACCGCCATCGGGCACTTCAGGGCGGCGGTTGCCAAGGCGCCGGGCTTCGCCGCCGGCTGGTCATCGCTGTCGCTGGCCTGCGAAGTGAGCTTCTGGTACGCGCTGATGTCCCCGGCTGAGCAAGCCCAGGTGCTGGCCTGCCAAGCCGAGGCCGGCGAGCGTGCCGTCGCGCTCGATCCCGCTTCAGCGTCCTCCGAACATGCGCTTGCCAACGTCTTTCGATCACGCTTCCGATTTGCCGACGCCGAGCGCCACTACCTGCGCGCGATGCAGATCGACCCCGGTTACCCCGATGTGCTCGAGGACTACGCCGAAATGCTGTATGAGGTTGGCCGACTCCAGGACTTGGCGAACGCATCGCGGCAGTTGGTCAAACTCGATCCCTACTTCATCGTCGGGTGGACTCGGCTGCGCGATGCGGCGGTTGCCCTCGATAATCGTGCTGAAGTCGAAGAGGCAGCCCGGCAGGCGATCGCCATCATGCCCGACAGCCGATTCGCCTGGCTCGTTCCGCTCGAGTATCCGCTGGCCTACGGCCGCAACGACGAGGCGCGCGCCGCGCTGGCAAACATCAAGGCGAATGGTCCGAAGAGCCTGGATTTCACGCAGACCTTGCTGCCCTGGGCGCTGGGCGACGAGGTCGTGGAGCCTGGCAGGCTGGGCAGGGCGATTGCCGAAGCAGCGCCCAGTGCGGCAAGTCCGTACATCGTGGCGCGTCGGGACGTAGCCCGCTACAACGAATATCTCGAGCAAGCCGGGGCGATCCCCAAGGCGTACTACTTCGCACACCTTTATAGAAGCAAGCCTGCAGGCCAGGCCATGCTGCGCGACCCGCGGGTGAAGGCAAAGCTTCTGGAGTACGGCTTCGTTACCTACTGGCGCGAAAAGGGTTGGCCTGCGGGATGCAGGCCATTAGGAGCCAATGATTTCGAATGCGGCCTCGATGCCGTAGCGGTGCCATGACATGAGCCTGATCGCCGAACTCCAGCGCCGCAACGTCATCCGCATGGCTGGGTTGTATCTGGTGGGTGCGTGGTTGCTGGTGCAGGTGGCCGGCACGGTGCTGCCTTGGTTCAGCGTCTCGGCGTCGGTGTTGCGCGGCCTGGTGGTGGTGCTGGTGATCGGCTTCGTGCCGGCGCTCGCCTTCGCCTGGATATTCGAGCTCACGCCGCAGGGTCTAAGGCGCGATGAGGACGTACCTGCGGAACAATCGATCGCGCCCCAGACCGCGCGACGGATGAATCGCCTGATCGTGGCCGGGCTGTCGCTGGTGATCCTGCTGATGGTCGTCGAGCGCGTGTGGTTCGCGGCGCAGCGCGGCACGTCGGACGCCGCGTCGACTGCGGCACACAGTGCGGCCAAGCCCGAGCCGCCGCCTGCCGCCGCGGCAACGGACAACTCGATTGCCGTACTGGCCTTTCGCGACCTGAGCCAGTCGCAGGACCAGGCGTTCTTTTCCGAAGGCATGGCCGAGGAAATCCTCAACGCGCTGACCCGGGTGAAATCCTTGCGTGTGCTCGGCCGCAGTTCCTCGTTCCAGTACAAGGGCAAGGATGTGCCGCCGCAGACGATCGGCCAGCAGCTGGGCGTGGCGCATGTGCTCAACGGTTCGGTGCGCAAGCAGGGCAACAAGTTGCGCATATCGGCCGCGCTGATCCGGACCAGTGATGGCGTGCAGCAGTGGTCCAAGCAGTACGACGGCGACATCGCGGATGTGTTCGACCTGCAGGACTCCTGCGCGCGCGACATCGCCGCCGAGCTCGACAGCGCGCTCGCGGGTGGACAAGCGCGACTGGTCGACAAGGCCACCGACAACCCGGACGCCTACGCGAAGTACATCGAGGCGCAGCAACTGGTCACGCGCCGTTTTGGCGACAGCCTGCCGCGCGCGATCGTGCTGCTGGACGATGCCCTCAAGCTGGATCCGCAATTCTCCCGCGCCTGGGCCAAGCTGGCGGTCGCGCACGCGGTGCTGGTGCAATACGCCGGTGGCGACTGGAACGAGCACTGGGCGCTGGCGGAGAAAGCCGCCAATCGCGCAATCGAACTGGATCCGCGCAGTTCCGAGGCCTACGCGACGATCGGCTATATCAACCTCTCGCGCCGCCGCTACCTGGACATGGACCAGCCCGCGAAGCACGCGCTGGAACTGGATCCGGACGACATCACCAGCAACTTCTGGCTGGCCAACCAGTACGCATCGATGGGCCGGCTGCGCGAAGCCGAGAAGCTGGTCGCCCATGCGCTGGAGCGCGACCCGGCCAATCCGCTGGTGATGTTCTACATGGGCAACCTGAAGTGGATCCAGGGCGACTACCAGGGCGGACGCATGGTCTCGCAGGCCGCCGCCGTGCTCGGCCATCCACTGTCCAGGTTAACCCTGGCCTACGACCTGGCCCGGCGCGGCGAGATGGTGGCCGGCGCCAAGGACTTTGCCACCGCGATGACGGCGCTGGGCACCCGTATCCCGGCGGCAGATATCGAGACGGTGTTCATGGCCGGGGCCGGCGGCAGCGCCGCGCGCGCGCGCGCTGCCACCATACTCGATCGGCACCTCGACGACGAATACACGCCGACCTTCCTGCTGATGGCGCACCAGCCCGAGCGCTCCTTCGCCCTGTTCGAGCGCAATCGCTCCGGCCTGTCGGATGCCTACTACGACTGGCTTTGGCAAACCGAGGACTGGTCGCGCGAGGCACGACAGCATCCGGCCTTCCAGGGCTTCGCCAAGCGCATCGGCCTGGTCGACTACTGGAAGCAGAACCGCTGGCCTGACCTGTGCTCGCCCACACCCGAAAACGGGCCGGACGCCTTCCAGTGTCGATGACCCTGCTCGCCGAAATCCAATGGGCTATGTTAGGATGAATCTACCTAAAAAGGAGGAATCATCCATGACAATCAGCATCAAGGATGCCGAAACCGATAGCAAAATTCGTGACCTGGCTGCGCTGACGGGAGAGTCCATCACTGTCGCCGTTCGTATCGCCATTGAGCAGCGCTTGCGCCGGGAGTCTTCCCGTCGCCGTGCCGGCGTAGCGGATCGACTGTTGAGCCTGTCCCTGGCCAAGACCGGCAGCAGGCAATTGGCGGGCGATGCCAACGACGCCATCGGGTACGACGAGTTTGGCCTGCCAAAATGATCATCGACACTTCCGCCATCATTGCGATTCTGGCTGGCGAGCCCGACGCGGCACATTTTGCGCGATCGATCGAGACCAATCCCACGCCACGCATCGGCACGCCAGCCTTGCTCGAAGCTTCAATCGTGTTGACGCGTTGGTATGGTGATGCCGCAGACGCGGCGCTGGACGCTTTTGTGCGGGAATCGGGGGCGGAAATTGTGGCTTTCGATCTGCCGCAACTGCGCGCCGCACAGCGCGCCTATCTTCAGTATGGCAAAGGCCGCCATCCTGCGGGCCTCAATTTCGGTGATTGCATGAGCTACGCATTGGCGCAGGTCTGCGGGGAAGAATTGTTGTTCAAGGGGCAAGACTTTTCGCAAACCGACATCCATGCCGCCGCGCCTCCCGCATGAGCCTGATCGCCGAACTCAAGCGTCGGAACGTTATCCGCATTGGCGGTCTGTATCTGGTCGGTGCCTGGTTGATCACTCAGGTGGGCGCAACACTGCTGCCGGTGTTCGATTCGCCGGCGTGGGCGATGAAGGCTTTACTCGCGTTGCTAGCCATCGGCTTTCCATTGGCAATGGTGTTCGCCTGGGTCTTCGAGTTGACGCCGGACGGGCTGAAGCGCGATTCGGACTTGCCGACATCGCATTCCATCGCTCCGCATACTGCGCATCGGCTAAACCGCGCCATCACCGTCCTCTTGTTGCTCGCGCTGGGCTACTTCGCCTTTGACAAATTCGTGCTGTCGCCGCAGCGCGAGGCCGCAAGCGTTGCTGCGGCAACGAAAGCAGTCGCAGAAAAACCAGCGGCGACCGACGACAAATCCATTGCCGTGCTCCCGTTCGACGATCTCAGCCCCACCCACGACCAGGCCTATTTCTCCGACGGCATCGCCGAAGAATTGTTGAACGCGCTGGCACGAGTTCAAGGGCTGAAAGTGGCCGGGCGCGCATCGTCGTCGTATTACAAAGGCCGAAATCTCCCGATCGCGGACATCGGCAAGGCGCTGGGTGTTGCGACGGTGTTGGAAGGCTCGGTGCGCAAGCAGGGCGAGCGGGTGCGGATCAGTGCACGCCTGACCCGCGTCCGCGACAACCAGCAACTTTGGGCCGACAGCTACGACGGTGACCTGAAGGATGTGTTCGCACTGCAGGAAAACATCGCTCGCAGCATCACCGAGCGCTTGAGCTTGTTGCTCAACAAGCGCCAGAACGCGCAACTGGTCGATACCGGCACCGCCAACCCCGAGGCCTACCAGTTGTACCTGCAGGCTAGCTCGATCTTCAATCGGCGCGACCGCACGCGCTTCGGCGATGCCATCGCCGCCTTGCAGCG
>JANPDF010000133.1:0-8520 GCA_031431355.1 Gammaproteobacteria bacterium | reverse complement strand
GCTGGTGGTGTCGGTGGTAGTCGGCGTGGTCTCCGGGATGATCCCGGCCTGGCGCGGCGCCAAGCTCGACCCGATCGAGGCCCTTCGTTATGAATAAGCACACCATGCGCGTGGCCGATGTATTCGTGATGTCGCTCGGCGCGATCGGCAGCAACAAGCTGCGCAGCTTCCTGACACTGGTCGGCATCGTGCTCGGCGTGGCCTCGATCATCGGCGTGATGACCGCAATCTCGGTCATGCAGACCACCATGGAAAAGGAAATGACCGTGCTCGGCACGCAGACCTTCCAAGTCCAGAAGTGGCCGAACGGCTTCAACAGCCAGGAAGATTTCCGGCGCGCGCAGAAGTGGCCCCCGGTCACGCTGGAAGAAGCGCAGGCGATCCGCGACGCGGTCCCGTCGGTCGATTTCGTCGGCACCGAGCTGTGGGATGGCGGCAAGGTGGCTTCCTACAAGGGCATCACCACCGAACCCAACGTCACGTTGTGCGGCTGCTCGCCCGAGTACCCGGAGAACAACACGCACTACGTCGAGGAAGGCCGCAACCTGTCGCGAATGGACATGCTCGCGTCGCGCCGGGTCGCCGTGCTCGGCAACGCGCTGGCCAAGGAGCTGTTCCCGTTCACCGATCCGATCGGCAAGACCATCCAGCTGGATGGCCGCAAGTTCGAGGTGATCGGCGTGTTCATCAAGAAGGTCTCGGCCTTCGGCGGGCCATATGAGCAGATGGCGGCGATTCCCAGCGGCGCCTACACGCAGATCTACGGTTTGATCGACCAGCAGGGCTTTCCGCGCTCGGTCAACGTGACCGTGCACGCGCGCACGCCAGCGCTGTTGCAGGATTCTATCGAGCAGGTGCGCCAAGTCATGCGCACGAGCCGCCATCTCCGCCATGACGAGCCGGACAACTTCTATTGGTTCACCAGCCTCAGTCAGATCGACAACTTCAACAAGACTACCCGTGGCGTGAAGATCGGGGCCTTCATTATGGGCGGCGTGGCGCTGCTGGTGGCCGGCATCGGCATCATGAACATCATGCTGGTGTCGGTGACCGAGCGGACCAAGGAGATCGGCATCCGCAAGTCGCTCGGCGCCAAGCGTCGCAACATCCTGCTGCAGTTCCTGCTCGAGGCGGTGGTGTTGTGCAACGTCGGCGGCGCTATCGGCATCGCGCTCGGCTTCCTGCTCGGCAACGTGTTCACCTTCTTCACCGCCTTCGAGGCGAGGGTGCCGCTGGGCTGGGCGGTGTTCGGTGTCATCTTCTGCAGCCTGATCGGCGTCACCTTCGGCATGATTCCGGCATTGAAGGCATCCCGCCTCAATCCGATCGACGCCCTGCATTACGAGTAGGCGGTTTGCGCCCTCCCCGGCAGCGGCAACCCCGGGCGCCGGGCTAGCGCCCCGCTCCGATTGGCGTATGGTGGCGACGATGAATGCCGTCAAATCCCGCCGGCTTGCCCAGGAAGTGCACGATACCTATCGTCGCGCCGTGATCGGGGGCCCTTTCTACCTGGTCGCCTGGATGATCGTAGGCGCCTACGGAAATGCATTCGCCCGTACGCCCACCTTGAGCTGGTCGCTCGCCGCTGCCTTCCTGCTGCTGGCTCTCTTCCGCCTTGCACAGCGTCCGCCGAGCGATGGGAATTGGGTCGCCAACCTCGCCTGGCTGCGCATCTGCTGGGGAATCGTGGTGGTGACAGCCACCCTGTGGGGAGGTGTTTTCTACTGGGCCGTGTCCGATCCTTCCTTCGGCCCGGCGCGCACCGCGGCGATACTGACCACGATTGGCCTCGCCACCGCGTTCGCGCACACCTTCAGCATGCGTCGCAGCTTTGCCTTGATGGGAATCATCGTGTTGTACCTGCCTGGCCTGATGGTGGTCTGGACCGACCCGGCGGAGCGCGCGACGGCGCTGGTGATGTCCGTGTACGGCATCTACGTTGTCGTCTCGCTGCTGCGCAGCCACGCCGACTACCACCTGCGGCTGGACGTGGACCAGGACCTGCGCGACCAGCGCGACCTGTTCGCGCGGCAGAGCCGGATCGACTCGTTGACCGAGCTGGCCAATCGCCGTCACTTCGCCGAGACGCTGGGACTGGCGCTGCGCCACGCCCAAGCGACTGGCGAGCCCCTGTCGCTGTTGTTGCTGGACATCGACCACTTCAAGCAGATCAATGACAGCCACGGCCACGCGGTAGGAGACGCCTGCCTGGCGGAGCTCAGTGCGCGCCTTCGCTCGCAGTTCAGCGGCTCAGGCGAACTGGTCGCGCGCCTCGGCGGCGAGGAATTCGGCGCGGTGCTGCCGGGCGAGTCTTGCGCCCAGACTACGCAGCGCGCCGAGGAGTTTCGGCGCAGCCTCGCCGGCCAGCCGATGGTGTTTGACGGCGTCGCGCTGTCGGTGACGGTGAGCATCGGCCTGGCTGAGTTCGACCCGGCCGGGCATCGCGACGTCGATGGCCTGTATCGCGCCGCCGATCGCGCGGTGTATCGCGCCAAAGACGCGGGCCGAAACCAGGTCTGCCGCGACGAGGCAATCCCCGCCTGAGTGCTACCACGCCGGGACGCGCTGCTGTCGTGCAGTTAAATCACGAGTCCGTTGCGGCCGCCTGCCCTGAGTCGATTGGGTTAGATTGGCTGCTTGCCCCGCTAGGACACCCGCCATGAGGCTCGACGGAAACGCCCTCGCAATGCTGTTGGTCGGCATCTGGCTGGCCTATGCCATCGTGCTGGCAACCTGGGTGATCATGCAAAAGAAGGAGCCTGCCGCGACACTGGCCTGGGTCTTCTCGCTGCTGTTCCTGCCGGTGCTCGGCTTCTTTATCTTCTACTTCTTCGGCCCGCGCCGACTCAAGCGCAATACGAGCCGCCGCAAGGAAAGTTACGACGCGATCAAGCGTGCGTTCTCGCCCGAATCCGCCCACCGGGAGGCGGACTCGCCGCACGACCTGGCTATCCAGCTGACCCAACTGGTGCAAACGGCAACCGGCATGCCGCTGAGCACCTGTCGCTCGATCCAGCTGCTGGTGAACGGCTCTCCGAAGTACGACGCCGTCATTGACGATATCAAGGCAGCGAAAAGGCACGTGCACCTGGAGTACTACATCTACGCCGGCGACAGGACCGGCGCGCTGATCCGCGATGCATTGGTGGAGGCCCTTGGTCGAGGTGTCGAGGTGCGGCTGCTGATGGATGGCGCCGGATCCTTCCACACGAGCGATGATTTCCTGAAGCCGTTGAATGACGCGGGCGCGGAGATCGCGGTGTTCCACCCGGTGTTGCGCGGAATTCCACACCTGCGCCCACTGCTCAATTTCCGCAGCCACCGCAAGATCGCGGTGATCGATGGCAACATCGGCTTTACCGGCGGAATCAATGTCACCGATGACGAGAACGACCGGCTCAATCCCGATTGCTACTTCCGCGACCTGCACACGCGGCTGGAAGGCGATGTCGTCAACTGGATGCAACGGGTGTTCCTCGAGGACTGGCATTACGCCTCCGGCAAGACGCCGCCGGATGAAGGACTGTTCTCCGACTCCAGTCCGGGCGAGCACGCCGTGCAACTGATCCCGTCCGGACCCGACAACGGGGCCGAGCCGATCCACCGCGCCTGCCTCACCGCCATCCACTCTGCGGACAGGCGGGTGTGGCTGACCACGCCCTACTTCGTGCCGACGACGCCGGCGCTTTATGCGCTTACCTCGGCGGCGATGCGCGGCCTGGACGTGCGCGTGATGATGCCCAAGAAAAGCGATTCGCACCTGGTCGATCTGGCGGCAAGGTCCTACTTCAACGCACTGCTGCACGCCAAGGTGCGCGTCTTCCAGTACCAGCCGCGCATGCTGCATAGCAAGGCCTTGCTGATCGATGATTCATTCGCAATCCTCGGTTCGGCCAACTTCGATACACGCAGCCTGCAGACGAACTTCGAGATGTGCATCGCCGTGCACGAGGAAGAAATCGCGCGCGAGCTCGAGCGAGTCTGGAATATCGACCAGGCCGACTGCGTGGAGGCAAAGGAGAGCGATCCGAAATTGCCCTTCCTGCGTCGCCTCGGTGAGGCGAGTGCCAGGCTGTGCGCGCCCCTGCTGTGACTGCCGCCGAGGCGGCCGGGCCTACCAGGGCAAGGCCGAGCCGTTGGAATGCAGGAAACTTCCCGACTGTTCGATGCCGCTGCGATCGACCACCGCGATCATGCGTTCGGCAGCGGTAGCGGGCGAGATATCGCCGTGGCCGCCAACCATATCGGTGGCGACATAGCCCGGGTGCAGCAACAGCACGGTGACGCCATGCGGCGCCAGGTCCACGGCTAGCGACTTGCCGATCGCATTCACCGCCGCCTTCGACGCGCGATAGCCGTAATAGCCACCGGAATCATTGTCGCCGATCGAGCCCATTCGGCTGGTGATGATGGCTATCTTGGAACCGCAGCCGAGCCGATCGAGCAATGCCTGGGCGACGCGGAGCGGGCCGAGCGCGTTGACTTCGATCTGCCGCCGCACGCCGTCGAAGCCCTGCGCGTCGATCTTGCCCAGTGCATCGCGCTCAAGCACGCCGGCATTGAGCCAAAGCTGGTCGATGCGGGTGCCGTCCAGTCGCTTTGCGAGGGCGGCAAGCGCGGCGGCGTCGCCGACGTCGATGGGCGACTCCACGCGCGCCCCGGTGGCGGTCAACGCCTCGCTGCCCTGCCGGCAGGTTGCGATCACGTGGTCGCCTCGCGCCGCGAGTTGTCGCACCAGCGCCAGGCCGATGCCGCGGTTGGCGCCGGTGACCAGCACCGACCTCATGCCCGGTCCTTCATCAGCGCGGCCGGCAGATCCGGGATAAGCAGGATCTTGCCGGCCAGGCTGCGGCCTTCCAGCAGCGCATGCGCCTGGGCGCCATCACGCAGCGGAAAGCGCGCCGCCACGTGGACGCGCAGCAACCCGGCGCGAATCGCCGAGAAAAGTCGCTCTGCGCGTGATTGCCTGGCTTGCGCGCAGGTCAGCACGTTCCAGAGATCGCCACCCACCAAGGTCAGCGATCGATCCATCAGCATCCTGGGATTGACCAGTTCGGGATCGCCGCCGGCCATGCCGTAGAACACTACCGTGCCGCCGCGACGAGCCAACGCCAGACTGTCGGCAAGCGTGCGCCCGATCGAGTCGTAGACCACATCCACGCCCGCAGGCGCCAGCGCACGCACCCGCTCGACCCAGCCTTCGCCGGAATCGACGACGTGGGTGGCGCCGGCCGCGAGTGCAGCCATGCGTTTGTCGGCCGACGATGCCAGCGCAATCGTCTCCGCGCCCTTGGCTCGCGCCAGCTGCAGCAGCAACTGGCCCACGCCACCGCCGCCCGCGTGCACGAGCAGGCGTTCGCCTGCCTGCACCGCGTGGCTGTCCTCGAGCAGGTATTGCGCAGTGAGCCCCTGCAGCATGACCGCGGCTGCGGTCTCGAACTCGATGTCATCGGGCAGGCAGACCAGATGCGAATGCTTGACCGCCACCAGCTCGGCATTGGCGAACGGGCTGTCCGCGAAGGCAACGCGCTGGCCGACGCGAAAATCGCTGCCGGCGTCGAGCGGATGCAGGGCGACGATTTCTCCCGCCGCCTCGTAGCCCGGGATCCAGGGCGGCGAACCCTCGAGGTGGTAGCGCCCCTGCCGGCGGTAGACATCGGCGAAGTTCAGGCCAATGGCGCGCGTCCGCACCACCGCTACACCCGGCGCAGTGCCTGGGTCAGGCAGCTCGGACCACTCGAGGACCTCGGGGCCGCCAAAGCGGGAGAAGCTGAGCGCATTCATGGCAGCAAGAGTAGCGGAGGACGCGTCCGCTTGCAGGGCGCAGCTTAGGGGGCGCGGGCGCTCGCGTTTAGGAATTCAAGCGCTCCGTCGTCGAGCCGGCCGCGACCCAGCAGCAGCGAATCGGCGAAGTAGTTGTGCAGCGCCTTCCACGGGGCGCGCCGGCCCTGGCGCGGCAGCCGCCCGAGTGCGCGGGTGACGTAGCCCGCGTCGAGGTTGAGCAGGCGATCTTCGCCCGGTTCCACGCCGGTTGCGCGCGCTATGCAGAAGTCCTTGCCCTCGGCCTCCATGTGCTGGAGCAGGCGGCAAACGTACCGGCAGGTCAGCTCCGCCTTCAGTGTCCAGGAAGCATTTTCATAACCGAACGAGGACGCCAGGTTTGGAATGCCCGAATACATGCAGCCCTTGTAGCCGATCGTTTGCGCGGGCGAGACCGGGACGCCGTCGACCAGCAGCTGTACGCCGCTCATCAGCTCCATCTCCAGTCCGGTGGCTGTGACAATGATGTCGGCCGGCAATTCCTTGCCCGATCGCAGGCGGATTCCCGTCGCCGTGAAGCGGTCAATTTCGCCAGTTTCGATCGCGGCCTTGCCCGCGTTGATGCTGTCGAAGAAGTCGCCATCGGGAACCAGGCACAGGCGCTGCCGCCACGGCAGGTAACGCGGAGTGAAATCGCGCGCGATGTCGTGGCCCGGCCCAAGCTTCCAGCGCAACAGCCCGAGCAGCAGCGCCCTGGTCGCAGCGGGCAGCGCGATGGCAAACTTGTAGAACAGCAGGTCGCGGGCGATGAACTTCCAGCGCACGAGTCGATAGGCAAGCTTCGCGGGAAGGACGGCGCGCAACGCGTTGGCCAGTCGGTCGGTGGACGGGCGAGCAACCAGGTAAGTGGGCGAGCGCTGCACCATGGTCACGTGCGCGGCATGGCGGGCCAGCGCCGGCACCAGCGTGATCGCGGTGGCGCCGCTGCCGATGACAAGCACGCGCTTGCCGCGATGGTCGAGGTCCTCGGGCCAGAATTGCGGATGCACGATCGGACCGCGGAAGTCGTGCTCGCCGGCGAAGTCCGGGCGATGGGCGCGCGAGTACGCGTAGTAGCCGCTGCACATGAACAGGAACCGGCACTGGATGATGACCGGCGGTGAGCCGTCGGAACGCTCCACTTCGACCGACCAACGCGCAGTCGCGCTGTCCCACGAAGCCTGGCACAGGCGGTGGCCGTAGCGGATGTGCTGGTCGAGTCCCTGTTCGCTGGCCGCCTCGCGCAGGTAGCCCAGTATCGCCGGTGCGCCGGCGATCGACTCCCTGCCCCGCCAGGGCTTGAAGGAGAAGCCAAGCGTGAAGATGTCCGAGTCGGAGCGGATGCCGGGATAGCGAAACAGGTCCCAGGTCCCGCCCAGGGCGTCACGCGCCTCCAGGATCGCGAACGATTGCCCCAGGCAACTGGCCTGCAGGTGATAGCCCGCGGCCAGTCCCGAGATGCCGGCTCCAACCACCAGGACGTCAAGCTGTTCGATGCCAATTCACCCGGTCAGCATGGATTTACCTCCGCAGGCGCATCTTCGAAGGCCCGCGGAACTCAACATGGAGCATCGCAATGAGCGACAAGCAGAGCAAGGCATTTCCCAACCAGCGCAAGCAGCCGATCCCGGTGGGCAAGAATCAGCAGAACCAGACCGGCAAGCGCGGCATCGAGCCCGAGGAGCAGCACCGCGAGGGCGGTAACCGGGTGTCCGACCAGGGCAACCGCAAGTCGAGCGGAGACAAGGGCTGAGGCTAGCCACACCGCGGCGGCCTTCGGGCCGTTTGCCGGGCTGGCCGCCGACCGGCCACAGTCGCAAAAGGGACACAGTGCCTCGCTAGCCTGTGCCGATGAATATCCTGCTGCTGACCGATGTCTATTTCCCCCGCGTCAACGGTGTGTCCACCTCGATCAAGACGTTTGCCGAATTCCTGGCGCGGATCGGCCATTCGGTCACCGTCGTTGCCCCTGACTACGGCTTTGCAAGCCGGCAGGACGAGCATGACGGCGGCAAGCCTTACCAGGTGCTGCGCCTGCCCGCGCGCAAGATCTTCTTCGACCCGGAGGACTACCTCATTCGCGGCTCGGCGCTGGCTGGCGCGATCGCCAGGCTGGGCCTGCGCCGCTGGGACGTCATCCACATCCACACGCCATTTCGCGCACACCAATTGGGCGTTCGCCTCGCGAAATCGCTTGGACGCCCGACGGTCGAAACCTACCACACGTTTTTCGAAGAGTATGTCGGCCTGTACCTGCCGTGGCTGCCGGCTTCCCTGCTGCGCTGGTTCGCCCGAAGCGCCTCGCGCCGCCTCTGCCACCAGGTCGACCACCTGATCGTCCCAACCCAGCAGATGGTTGGTGTCCTCGATGGCTACGGAATAACGACCCAGCACACGGTAGTCGCCACCGGCATTGACTTGGGCCAGTTCGCGGGCGGATCCGGCATCCAGTTCCGCCGAAAGCACGGCATCGGCCTGGATCGGCCGACGCTGGTAACCATAAGCCGACTGGCGCAGGAGAAGAACATCGGCTTCCTGCTCCAGGTGGTCCGGCGGCTGGTCGCGGACTTCCCGACACTGCTGTTCATCGTGGCTGGTGAAGGGCCCGACGCCGACCGCCTGAAGGCGCTGAGCGCCAGCCTGGGGCTGGAGAATAACGTGATGTTCTTCGGCAACCTGGACCGTCGCAAGGAGTTGCTCGACTGCTATCGCGCCGGAGAC
>JANPDF010000132.1:0-5784 GCA_031431355.1 Gammaproteobacteria bacterium | reverse complement strand
TGAAGGACCTGGTGCGCCGCGCGTTCTCCGGTTCGGCCGTCAAGCTCGTGCAGCGCGCCCTCGACGATGACAGCGCCACCGTCGAGGAACTGGAGGCGATCTCGAAGATGATCGCGCAGGCCAAGGCGAAGCGGAAAGGCTGATGGACGCGCTCCTGTCCCGCCAGTTAGGCCTGACGCACGCGATCGCGCTGGCACTGCTGCATTCGCTCTGGCAGATCACCCTGTTGGCGGCGCTGGCGGCGCTGGCGATGGCCATGGCGGAGCGACGCAGCGCGGGCCTGCGGCATGCCCTCGGCATGGGCTTCCTGCTGGCGATGGTGTTGGTGCCCACGGCGAGCTTCATAGCCTTCCTGTTCGAACCTGCTGCGCAAGTGAACGTCGGCCTGTGGCCGGCGATGAGCGCGCCGACAATGCAACCCGCGTTGGGCGTCGCGCCCGGACAGTTCGTGCAGGAGTCCGGCCCGTTCGCCGGCTGGTTGACGCTGTTGTGGCTGGCCGGTGCGCTGCTGATGCTGCTGCGGCATTTCGGTGGCTGGCGCCTGGTCGGCGTGCTCGAACGGCAACCCTTCGAACTGCTGCCCGCCGATTGGCAGCAACGCGTGCTGGCACTGCAATCGGCGCTGGACATCACGCGCACGGTGCTGGTGCGCCTGGGCGAGGACATCGCTTCGCCCTTCACCGCGCGCCTGTTGCGGCCGGTGATCTGGTTGCCGCTGTCGCTGATCACGCGCCTGCCGATCGAACAGGTCGAGGCGCTGATCGCACACGAACTGGCGCACGTTCGCCGACTCGACTGGTTGTGGAACGGATTGCAGTGCCTGGTCGAGTCGCTGCTGTTTTTCCATCCGGGCGTGTGGTGGCTGGGGCGGCGCATCCGCCAGGAGCGCGAACACGCCTGTGATGACCTGGCGGTGCTGGCTTGCGGGAACGCCATCGCCCTCGCCGAAGCGCTCGCACGACTGGAGCGTGATCGGCAATCCTTCCCGCGACTGGTTCTTCAAGCCCAAGGAGGCTCACTGATGAAACGAATAACACGGTTACTGGCTGCACCCTCCGGTGCCATGCGCTGGCGATTGCCCGCTGCGATCGCACTGGTGCTCGGTACCGGCATCGTCCTGGCCTCGCAAGCTGAGCTGGTGCCGAGCGTGCAGATCCACTCAAGCACTAGCCAGGCGGCGCTGAAGCCCGGGGACACGCGCACCATCACCAGCACCGGACCGGACAGCAAGCGCGAATACCGGGTTGAGGTAGACAAGGACGGCGAGATCACCGAGACCTACAAGCTCGATGGCAAGCTCGTCACCATCAACAAGGTGGGCCGCGACTGGATCGACGACGTGTCGCGACTGAGCGTGCCGCCGCCACCGCCACCGCCTCCGCCGGCGCCACCACCGCCCGCACCGCCTGCGCCACCGGCACCACCGCCGCCACCGTTGTTGTCGGACAACCCCGACTTCCAGCAGATCCTGCGGCTGGTCAGCGCCGATCCCGCCTTGACCGCGCGAGTGGGCAATCCGGTGACCGTCGACATCGAGTCGGTGGACGGCAACCTCCAGCGCGGCGACGGCTCACGCGACGAGGGCACTGCGGACTTGCGCATTCGCTTCGGCGGACCGAAGGGGCGGGCGATCGTGCATGTCATCGCCGATCACGAAGACGGGCAGTGGCGCCTGGCATCGGTGCAGCTTCGCGGCGGGCAGTGAGTCTTTTTTGTCGCGCTGATGTACTAACGTTTTAGTACCGCGGGTCAGGGGCCGCGAAATGTCAGCGGCGGCACCGGCGTATATTGACCGGGACGCCTACTGATCAAACCGAAGCATGGCGACCCCTGCCCCGCTGCCAACCGATCGATCCCGCCCGGCCGTGCGCGCGACACCGATTTGGCTTGGCTGGCTCGCGCTGCTGGTACTGACCACCGCTTCGTCCTGGTTCGCATTCCGCATGACGCGCTTCGACGGCGTCGCTGCGCTGTGGGTCGCCAATGGCCTGCTCACCGGCGCGCTGCTGCTGGCGGCGAAGTCGACGTGGCGCTGGTGGTTCCTGGCTGGCGGCCTCGGCCAGGTGGTGGCGCGCATACTTGTTGGTGATGGCGTGATTCATGTCATCGCACTGCCGCTGGTGAACCTGCTCGAGTGCGCCATCGTCGCGGCCTGGGTCCGGCGCGGCATCGACGACCTGCGCCAGAGTAGCTCGCTGGGCCGGGTCGCCCGCGCCGCGGTGGTCGCTACCTTCGCGGCTTGCCTGCTGTCGGCGACGCTGGCGTTGCCAATCCTGCTCACGCGTGTCGGCACAACACCGACGCTGGCCTGGGCCAACTGGTTCGCGGCGCACGTGCTCGGCATGGTCGTGGTCGCGACACTGACGTTCTGCGCCTTCCAGCAGAACGTGCGGCTGTTCGGCGCGCCGGGACGGCGGCTCGACTTCGCGCTGTGCCTGTTGCTCCTGCTCGGCGCCTGCGCCCTGGCGTTCGGACAGCGCAGTTACTCACTGCTGTTCCTGGTCTACCTGCCGCTGTTGTTGCTGAGCTTCCGTCATGGGCTGAGCGGCATGGTGATCGGCACCGTCGTATTCGCCAGCATCAGCGGCATTGCCTCCGCCACCGGCCGCGGCTCGTTTGCGCTGACCCAGGCTGACGCCCCGGCGGCGCGGCTGCTTTACTGGCAGTTCTATGTCGCCTGCGGCTGCCTGCTCGCCTATGGCACGGCGGTGGCGATGACCGAGCGGCGGCGCTTCGAGCGCAGCCTGCGCGCCTCGCAGGCGCAACTGCAGGCGATCACCGACCACCTGCCGGCGATGGTGGCGCGCTTCGATCGCGACGCGCGCTACCTCTACGCCAATCCGCGCTCGCGGGCGATGGTGCCCGGTGTGGACTTGCTGGGTAAGAGCTTGGCGGAATTGCGCGGCGATGGGCACTACGCCGAGTTCCACCCGCATGTGGAAGCGGTGCTGCGTGGCGAGGCGCAGGAATTTGAAACCTGGTTGGAGCGCCCCGGCGGCCGGATCGAGTTGCAGTCGCAGTTCGTTCCGGACATCGCCGGCGATGGCAGCGTGCAAGGCTTCTACAGTCTGTCCTTCGACATCACCGAGGCCAAGGCGGCCAAGCGCGAGCTCGAGCGGCTGGCGCGCTTTGACGTGCTGACCGGGTTGGCCAACCGGCGTCATTTCGACGAGTACCTGGCCACAGCGGTGACCCGCGCGGTGCGCGCCGGAACGCCGCTGTTGCTGCTGGCGCTGGACCTGGACCGCTTCAAGCAAATCAACGACACGCTTGGCCACGCCGCTGGCGACGAGGTGTTGAAGGAATTCGCGCGGCGCCTCCGCGAGTCGGTTTACGACGTGGACCTGGTGGCGCGGCTGGGCGGCGACGAGTTCATCGTGCTGGTGGAATATTCGCCGTCCGCCGAAGTCGGCGAGCGGCTCGCCAAGCGATTGCTGGAGGCGATGCAGCCACCGTTCCTGATCGAGGGACGCGAACTGGCCATCGCAGCCAGCGTCGGCGTGGGCCTGCATCATCCCGCGCGTTCTGGCGCGGAGTTGATGGCGCTCGCCGACAAGGCGCTGTATGAAGCCAAGGCACGCGGACGCGGCACCTGGAGCTTGTGCCAGGGTTGATGCCCGCCGAGCGATGCCGCTATTTGACGCGATGCTGGCGCATGTCGATCTGCGTATAGGTCTCGTCGAAGGCGTACAGCAAGTATTCGCCGGGACGCAGGTACAGATTGCAGCCACGCGCGCCGACCTTGCCGATGACGCAGCGATCACTCGGGATGCCATCGGCCGATTCGCCCGTCGCGCGCGCTTCGAGCAGGCATGGGGCGCGGCCGTCGCAGATCTCCGCGGCGATCACGCTGCGCTTGCGCGCGCCGTCGAGTTCCAGCCAGCTGCCGCCATCGTCATTGCGATGCGCCGGAGCGCGGATGTACAGCATCATGTCGAAGCCGGGAGTGGTGAACGCCTGGCCCTTGCCGTTGAGCAGCGCGTAGCCCTGCGCGGCGCGGCCCTTGTCGTCCTTCAGGAAACGCAGCTGCGCGGGATCGAGCTTCAGCAAGTTGGTGGTGTTCACCGTGAGCGGATCAATACCTGTCAGCGCCTTGAAGCGATAGGCCATGCGACCGCCGGTGTAGTCGAAATCCTTTTGCTCGGAGATATGCGAGAAACCGGCGATGACCAGCAGCCGCGTCTTGGGATCGGCCTTGAACAGGCAGCCGAGCATGTTGGCCTGATGTTGCTCACGCGGACCGAGATTGCCGCCACCCTCGTAGGAGACCAGCGTGAAGCCCAGACGCAGCGCTTCGCGAACGATCTCTCCGAACACCGGCTCACGCGTGTAGTAACCGGTCTTGTCGACGGGATAGCCGCGCTTGGGTAGCTCGGTATCCCACAACTTGGGCGCAGCGCAGGCGGTGGCGCCGCTCGGCTCGGGATCAGGCGCGGCCAGCGCTTCGAGCGCCAGGTGGGTGAAGCCTTCCCTGCGCAACGGGGCCAGCAGCGTGAACAACAGCGCGCGAGTCTGCCCGTCGGCATGCGATTCGTTGAGGAACACGGCCTGACGGCCATGCGCGCGCTCGAGCAGTAGCGCTTTGGCGGGTACGGCACGTGTGTAGCCCTTGGCGACCGGATCGATGCCCTTGGTCAAACCGCCCAGATAATTGGCGCCGGCCTCGTCGTATTCTCCCATCATGCTCGCCAGCGTGGCGTAGTACTGCAGGAACGGCGACGTGCGCTTGTCCGGCGCGGCCATGCCGCCAGCGAGCGCGCGATGCACCGGGAAATAACGAGCCGGCAGCGAGCGCTTGTCGTCCAGCATCAGGTCTTGCAAGGCGATTTCCGGATGCGCTTCATGCAGACGCGACAGCAGCGAAGTCCAGCGGATGTCGTCATGCAACCCGGTCAGGTCGGAATCGGACTTGAGGTGGCTGAAGCTTTCGTAGCCCGCCGCCAACGCCATGCTGAGCAGGTCGAAGGCCTGATCCCGCCGGCCGGCCAGCGCGAATGCGCAGGCGGCGTTGTAGTAGGTGTCGTTGCGGCGATCGCCGGCGCCGATGGCCTTGGCATACAGGTCGGCACTCACCGGGTAGTCCTTGCGGTCGTACGCGGCCTCGGCCTGGCGGGCGAAGTCTGCTGCTGCGGCGGTGGCGGTCGGTGGCGCTTGCGGGAGCTTGGCCTGAGCGCAGGCAGGCGGGCTCGCCGTGGCCGAAGCCACGACCAGAAGCAGGATCAGCATTCGCATTCGTTGCTTCCTTTTCTTGCCAGCATACCGGTTGGCCCTTCCGCCGGGCCCGGCGAGGCGTATCCTGCCATTTCGATCCCCGGTCCGGAGCCGGCCATGGCCAACCCGTTCGTCCACGTCGAACTCAACACGACCGACTTCGACATTGCCCGGGATTTCTACGCCGAGTTGTTCGACTGGAATCTGCGGGCGCTGGAATTGAAGGACGGCGCTTACACAACGATCTCGCCCGGCGAAGGCACCGGGGGCGGCGTGCGCACGCAGCATATTCCCGGTGCGCCGTCGTCCTGGCTGCCCTACGTGATGGTCGATGACATTGCCGTGGCCACGGACAAGGCGCGCAGCCTTGGCGCGACGATCATCGAGGACGCCACCGAGATTCCCGACATGGGTTTCATGTCCATCATCCGCGACCCGACCGGCGCCTCGCTCGGACTCTGGCAACCGATTTCCTGACAGCGGCTCACGCGAGCCCCGCCATCCACCCGGAGCGTCCCATGCCCAATCCCTTCATCCACGTCGAGCTCAACTCCACCGATCCGGTCGCGGCCC
>JANPDF010000131.1:0-17279 GCA_031431355.1 Gammaproteobacteria bacterium | reverse complement strand
TCCGACGCGCTGGCCGACGGGCGCGTCGTATCCGGGGTTGGCGGCCAGTACAACTTCGTGGCGATGGCGCACGCCTTGCGCGACGGACGCTCGGTGCTGATGTTCCGCGCGACTCGGGAACACGGTGCGAAGACCTTGTCGAGCGTGCCGTGGAATTACGCGCACTGCACCATCCCGCGCCACCTGCGCGACATCGCGATCACCGAATACGGCATCGCCGACCTGCGCGGCGCCAGCGACGAGGAATGCTGCAAGGCGATGCTCGCCCTCACCGACTCGCGCTTCCAGCAAGCGCTGGCCGCGGAGGCGCAGGAATCCCTGAAGCTGGATCGCCGTTGGCTACGCGGGGCCCCTGAACGCAACACGCCGTCGAACCTGCAAGCGGTGCTTGCCCCGTTCCGGCGCAACGGCTTGTTGCCGGACTACCCCTTGGGCTGCGATTTCAGCGCCGAGGAACAACGCCTCGTGCGTGCACTCGGCTGGCTGAAGCGGGCAACCGCCACTCTGGGAGGCAAGGTATCGACAGTGCTGCGTGCCGTCTTTGGCGGACCGGCGCGGGACCCTGAAGCCATGGCCCGGATGGGACTTGCCGAGGTAACGAACCCGGGCGCCTGGCTACAGGCGCGCCTGGTCGCCTATGCGCTCACGCGGACCGCGAAGTCCTGACCGCCTTGGCGGCGGCGACCACGCTTTCCACGGTGATGCCGAAGTGCTTGTACAAGGCGTCGATCGGTGCCGAGGCGCCAAAGCTGTCGATGCCGATCACGGCACCATCCAAGCCGACATACTTACGCCAGTAGTCAGTGACCCCGGCTTCGACGGCCACGCGCTGGCGGCACGCGTTCGGCAGCACGCTCTCGCGCCATTCCGCCGACTGCCG
This sequence comes from Gammaproteobacteria bacterium, assembly GCA_031431355.1. GTDB lineage: Bacteria > Pseudomonadota > Gammaproteobacteria > Xanthomonadales > Xanthomonadaceae > Arenimonas. Next base: position 16,399 of record JANPDF010000131.1, on the reverse strand, counting down.
ATCGAACTGGTTCGGCGACGGCATTGAGACTACCCGAGCGCGAATACCGTCGGCGGCCAACTGCCGTGCCGCCTCCATAGCGAGCTCGACCTCGGAACCGCAGCCGATCAGGATCGTTTCGAAGCCACCCTCGGGATCGTGCAGCACATAGCCACCCCGTGAAACTTGCGCGAGTTGCTCGCTGGAACGCGACTGGTGCGCCAGGTTCTGGCGACTGAACACCAGGCAGGTGGGGCCGTCGCGGCGCTCAATCGCGTGCTGCCACGCGATGGCCGACTCCACGGCGTCGCAGGGACGCCAGACGTCGTTGTTGGGGATGTAGCGCAGCGAGGCCAGGTGCTCGACCGGCTGGTGGGTCGGGCCATCTTCACCCAGGCCGATCGAGTCGTGGGTGAACACGTGGATGGTTCGCGCCGGGATTAACGCCGACATGCGCAGCGCATTGCGCGAGTAGTCGGAGAACACCAGGAAGGTCGCGTCGTAGGGCAGGAATCCGCCGTGCAGCGCAAGGCCATTGCTGATCGCGGTCATGCCGAATTCGCGCACGCCAAAATAGATGTAATTGGCGTTGGCGTCGTTTGAGGTCACCGACTGGCTGCCGCTCCACAGGGTCAGGTTGGAATGAGCGAGGTCGGCGGAGCCACCAATCAGCTCCGGCAGGTGCGGGGCGTAGGCCTCGATGGCCATCTGCGAGGCCTTGCGCGAGGCCACGACCGGGCCTTCGGCTTGCAAGCGCGCTGCGTATGCCGTCGCGACCTCGCCGAAATCAGCCGGCAACTCGCCGTGCGAACGGCGCACCAGTTCATCGGCCAGTTCCGGATGGTGCCGCGCATAGGCGTCGAACAGGCGGTTCCATTCTTCCTCGCGGACCAGGCCCGTATTGCCGGCGCGCCAGCCGTCGGAGATGTCCTGCGGAATCTCAAAGGGTGCATGTGGCCACTTCAGCTGCGCGCGGGCGGCGGCAACCTCGTCCTTGCCGAGCGGCGCGCCGTGCGCCGACTCCTTGCCCTGTTTGTTGGGCGCGCCATAACCGATCTGCGTGCGGCAGCAGATCAGCGTCGGCCGTTCGGTCTGCGCCTGCGCGGTGCGGATCGCTTGCGCAATCTCGACCGGGTCGTGCCCGTCCACATTGCGGATCACTTGCCAGCCGTAGGACTCGAACCGCGCCGCCGTGTCATCGGTGAACCAGCCTTCGGTATTGCCGTCGATCGAAATCCGGTTGTCGTCCCAGAAGGCGATCAGCTTGCCCAGTCTCCAGGTGCCGGCGAGCGAACAGGCTTCGTGGGAAATGCCCTCCATCAGGCAGCCGTCGCCCAGGAACACCCAGGTGTTGTGGTCCACGATTTCGAACTCGGGACGATTGAAGCGCTGCGCCAGCAGCTTTTCCGCGAGCGCGAAGCCGACGGCATTGGCCAGGCCCTGGCCTAGCGGACCGGTGGTGGTCTCCACGCCCGGCGTCTCGCTGGCTTCCGGATGTCCCGCGGTGCGCGAATGCAACTGGCGGAACTGCTTCAGTTCCTCGATCGGCAAGTCGTAACCCGACAGGTGCAGCAAGGCGTACTGCAGCATCGAGCCGTGGCCGTTGGAGAGCACGAAGCGGTCGCGGTTGAACCACTTGGGGTTGCGCGGGTTGTGCCGCAGGAAATCATTCCAGAGCACTTCGGCGATATCTGCCATGCCCATCGGCATCCCTGGATGGCCGGACTTGGCCGCCTCGACCGCGTCGACGGCGAGGAAACGGATGGCATTGGCTAGTTCGCGGCGGCTGGGCGTCGGCATGGCTTGGACTCGAATGGGAGGGCGGCCCACTGTCGGGGCCGCCTATTTTCGCCCATGCCGCCGCCGATGTCGCCCTCGGATAACTAGAGCAGGGGCGCCTGCGGGCCCGGTGCGTCCACTTCGCCCTTGGAGACCACCACGGCGCCAACCAGGTCGCCAGTGACGTTCAGCGCGGTCCGGCACATGTCCAGGAAGCGGTCGACGCCCAGGATCAGGCCGATGCCTTCCGGCGGCACGCCGACCATGGCCAGGATCATCGCGATCACCGGCAGCGATCCGGCCGGGACGCCAGCCGTGCCGATGCCGCCGAGGATGCAGACGAACATGACCAGGAACTGCTGGCCGATGCTGAGATCGACGCCGAAGAACTGGGCGAGGAACAGCACGGTGACACCTTCGAACAACGCGGTTCCGTTCTGGTTGGCGGTCGCGCCGACCGTGAGCACGAAGCGCGCCACGCGCGGCGGCAGCTTCAGGTTTTCCTCGGCGACCTTCAGCGCCGTGGGCAGGGTCGCATTCGAGGAGGCAGTCGAGAAGGCCATGACGATGGCCTCCTGGGAGCCGCGGAAGAATGCTAGCGGCGACCATCCACCAACGAACTTCAGGACCAGCGAGTAAACGATGAAGAAGTGGATAGCCAGCGCCAGCACCACCACCCCGACGTAGCCGGCAAGCCTGGCCAACAAGTCCCAGCCGAACAGCGCGGCAAGGTTGAAGACCAGGCAGGCGACCGCGTAGGGCGCCATGCGGATGACCAGGTGGATCAGGGTCATCGAGAGGTCGAACAAGCCCTCGACGACGCCCTTGAATTTCTCGGCTGCGGCCGTCTTGGTCAGCACCAGGCCGATGCCGACCATCAGGGCGAAGAACATGACTGCCAGCAGGTCGTTGTTGGCGGCGGCGGCGACCACGTTCTTCGGCACGATCTGCACCAGCAGGTTCACGCCCGAACCGGTGCTGGCGTTGCCGGCGACGATTTCCTGGGCGCGTGCCGAACCTTCCGACAGCAATCGCTGCGCAAGGACGGGATCAACGCCGTCGCCAGGCCGGAACAGGTTGACCAGCACCAGGCCGATGATGACGGCGATGCTCGACACGATCACCGTGTAGGCGAGCATCCGCCAGCCGACGCGACCGAGCGAGCGGATGTCGCCCAACTCTGCGATGCCCGTGACCAGGGCCGAAAACAGCAGCGGGATGACCAGCATGAACAGCAGGTTGAGGAAAAGCTGTCCGATCGGCTGGGTAATGTAGGTCGTAAGGAAACCGACCCAGGGCGCGTCCGGCGCCAGCATGTGCACCGCCATGCCGGCGGCGATGCCGACCGCGAACCCGATCAGCATCTTCAAGTGCAACGGGATTTTTTCTTTTCTGGCGACCGTGGCGTTCATGGCTTGGTCCGGGGGCAAAACTTGGCCGAGCATACACCAGCTGCGCACCCATGCCGGGCGCGCCTGTTCAGTGCGCGGATAGCAGCTCGTCCAACGTTTGCGGCTTGCCGATCAGGTAACCCTGCGCGTAGTCGCAGCCCATGCGGCGCAACGCTTGCAGCATCTCCTCGGTCTCGATGCCCTCCACCACGATCTCGGCACCCAGGGCCTTGGCCATCCGCACGATCGCCTCGACGATTGCCATGGAACGCGGTCCGGTGAGCATGCTGCGACTGAACGCCTGGTCGACCTTGAGCGTGTCGAACTCAAGCAGGTGCATCTGGGTCAGGTGCGAGAAACCAGTGCCAAAGTCGTCCAGCGCCACGCCGATGCCGTGCCGGTGGCAGAGATCGATCGCCACCTTGACCAGCGCGTGGTCGAGCGCGCGGCTCTCGGTGATTTCAACCTTTAAGCTACCGCGTGGCACCGCCGCTGCCTCGACGCGGGCAACCACCCGCTCGATCAGCCCCGGATGTTCCAGCTGGCGTGCCGATACGTTGACAGCCACGAACGGCTTCGGCTCGACGCCACTGGCGATGAATCTCTGCACGGCACGGCAGGCGGTGTCGAATACGTACTCGCCCAGCTGCACGATCAGGCCCGATTCCTCGGCCAGGCCGACGAACTCCAGTGGCGAAACGTGGCCGCGCTCGGAATGATTCCAGCGAATCAGGGCTTCGTAACCGGCGATCCGTCCGCTCGCAACGTGCATGATCGGTTGGTAGCGGACGTCCAGACCCTCGCCTGCCAATGCTTCCCGCAGGTGGGTTTCCAGGCGGAACTTGTCGCCGGCGGAGATCTCCGACGAGCTGCCCTGCTCGACCGGCTCGCCGCGCCCGACGCCGCGGATCGCGCGGATCGCGCCGCGGTAGCGCTTCACCTGCCCCTCGAGCAGCGCCCGGATGATCGGGTCGGCCTTCGCCAACCGATCGCTGATCTGGGTCCGGTCAATCGCGAACAACACGCACGGGGTCAACGCAGTGGCAGTCGCCGAGCGGGGCTCGCCATCGAACACGGCCATCTCGCCCAGGATGTCCCCCGCGCGCAGGTGGCTGAGGACGATCGGCTTGCCGTTGATGGAGATGGCGATCTCGAGTTCGCCCGCCTCCACCAAGAAGCCCGTCGTGGCGATGTCGCCTTCCCGGAACAGCACGTCGCCGGTGCCAAGCTCCACTCGAAGAGCGCTCGGTTCAGTCGGTTTCAAGACTTTGGCCCTGTGCAAAACGACACAGGGCCGCGTAAGCGGCCCTGTGCGAACTGGTCAGCGGTGCCGATCAGCGTTTGGCCACCTGCAAGACGCGCGGGGTCACGAACACCAGCAGCTCCGCCTTCGCATGGGTCTTGCCCTTCTTCTTGAACAGGTTGCCGAGGATCGGCACGTCTCCCACCCACGGCAGTTTGCTGATGTCCTCGCGGCTACGGAACTCGTAGACGCCGCCGATGACCACGGTATCGCCGCTATCCACCATGACGCCGGTGGTGATCGAGCGCTTGGTCAGCGAGGGTACGCCCTGCGTGAAGCCCTTGATGTCGTCCTTCTTGATGTTGAGCTGCATGAAAACGCGACCATCGGTGGTGATGGTCGGGGTGACCTTTAGCTCGAGCAGCGCTTCCTTGAACGCCGGGGTGGCCAGGGCAGCGCCTGCGCCAGCGGCCTGCGGCGTGGTGTAGCCGATCTCGTCACCCTGCGTGATGATCGCTTCACGCTGGTTGGTGGTGATGACGCGCGGATTGGACACCACTTCGCCGCGACCTTCCTGCTGCAGCGCCGAGAGTTCGAGGTCCAGGTTGGAACTGGGGTTCAGGATGCCCAAGTTGAAGATGCCGCCGCCGGACACGCCCAGGTTAATGTCGAACCCGGTGGTGGTCGTGCGGTCACTGGTCGGGCTCGGGTTGTCCACGTTGCCGAAGCCGAAGCGCGCACCCAGGTCACGGGCAAACGTCTCGTCGGCGATGACCACGCGGGCTTCGATGAGCACCTGGTCGACCGGGCGGTCTAGCACCAGCAGCATCCGCTTGATCTCGTCGATCTTCTTGCGGGTATCGCTGATCAGCAGCGTGTTGGTGCGCACGTCGGCGCTGACGCTGCCGCGTGAGGAAAGGAAGCCGCGATTGCCGCCGGCAGCGCCACCGCCACCGCCACCGCCACCGCCGCCGCCTCCGGAGGTCAGGATCGTGACCAGCTCGGTGGCGTTCCCATAGTTGATCGGGATGTACTCGACTACCAGCTCACCCGAGTTTTCCAGGTTGATGCGCGCAGTGTTTTGCGCAAGCTCGTACGCCGAGAGTTCGGCCTGCGGCGCGACCCAGACCACGTTGCCGTCGCGGCGCTGGTCGAGGCCCTTGGCGCGCAGCAGGATTTCAAGGGCCTGGTCCCAGGGTACGTTGATCAGGCGCAGCGTCACGCTGCCCCCGACCGTGTCGGCGACCACGATGTTGAGGTTGGACTCCTCGGCGATCAACTGCAGCACCGTGCGCACGGGCACGTCCTGGAAGTTGAAGGTGACTGGCTTGCCCACGTAGCGCTGCGAGCCGCCAATGACCACGGCTCCAGCGGCTCCGCGTGAGCCAGCCATGGCATTGCCGGCGATAACGCTGCCGCGCTTTGGAGTGACCTCGACGACATACTCGTTGCCGGTCTGGTAGGCCATGCTGTCGTAGGCGCCATTAGTATTGATTACCAGGCGCGACCCACCGGCGTTGGCGCGCGGCTCGACACTAACGACGGGCGTCGCGAAGTCGGTCACATCAAGGCGGCGACGCAGATTCTCGGGAATCTGGGCGTTGCTGACGTCAATCAGGATCTGCTTACCGTCGTTGCGCATGTCGGTTGCGGCGCCAGCGCCGTCGAAGCGCAAGATGATCCGTCCGGCGCCATTGTCACCGCGACGGAAGTCGATGTTGGAGACTTGCAACGTGCTGGCCATGCGCTTGGCGGGATCGACACGCTGGACCATCGCGCTGCCGGTGCTTACTGCGGCTGCGCCGGCGTCCACGGTGATGACTAACAGGTTGCCGGAACTCTTGGTCACGTAGCCGGCGGGCCGCAGGAGGTCTACGACCACGCGCGTCCTGCCACCGGCTTCGGCGGCCGAGACGGCCGACGTTGCGCCGCTGCCGATCACTACCCGCCGGGTGGTGAGGCCGTTGCTGGTGTTGGGAAGGTCCAGGGCAATCCTGGGGGGGCTGTCGGTGGTGAATGCCTGCACCTCGCCGACTGGATTGGAGAATTGCAAGGTGATGTCGACCTTGCCGCCAGGCGCGGCCGCGTAGCGGACGTCCTGCAGCACGTTGTCGGCAAGCGCGGAAGCGCTGACCAGCATCAGCCCCAGGCCCAAGGCCCCGTTTCGCAAGGCGCGCATCACGCCGTTGCCCTCGCCGATCTGTTTCGTTGCGGTCATCGTGCTATCCCCCAATCATTCATTGTCTTCAAGGGCAATCTTGGCCTGCCGTTCCAGCCAGCCACCCGCCCCATCAGGTACCAGTTCGACCATCTCGATGCGGTCCTCGTAAACCGCAGTGATCCGGCCGTCGTTCTGTCCCATGTACATGCCCGGACGCACCCGGTACGTCACCCGGTCCGGCGCCAGGACCAAACCTATCAGGTTTGCGCCCGCCCCAATCGTGCCGACCATGTTCAGGCCGTCGAGCGGAAATACTTCAAGCGCTTCTTTGCGCCGGTCGGGATCCGGACGAAGCCCACTTCCGGCCGAGTCAAGGTCCGGCACCGGCACGGCGAACGGGTCGCGCAAGCCTTCCGGGGTGTACTCGAAAGTCTCGAACTGCTTCATGACCGGCAATGGATCCAGCGGCGGAGCGGGACGGGCCTTGACCTCGGCCACCCAGGCTTCCACTACCTTGGTGTCGCTGGTACATGCGCCGAGCAGCAGGCACAGGACCGCGACCGGAATGATTCGCCGGGCAGCGGCGGGAGCGCACGTAATGATGGACATCACTTGCTCCCTCCAGCGGCCGGCGCCGCTGCAGCAGCAGCGACCTCTTCGTCATCCAGATAACGATAGGTCTTGATAGTGCCTTGCAGGACCAGCGATCCGGGCTTGCCCGCGCGCGGCGTCAGCGAAATATTGTGCATGGTCATGATCACGACTCGCGGCAGCGAAGCGACGCCGCTGACGAAGGCCCCGAACTGGTGGTAAGTGCCGACCATCCTCAGCGAGATCGGTTTCTCGGCGTAAAACTCTTTGGCCGTTTCCGGGCCGGGCTGGAACAGCTCGTTACTGATACCGCTGGCAAGGGCCGTCTGCGACACGTCTACGATCAGGTCGGGCATCTCGTTCTTGCTCGGCAGCTGCCGCAGCATCTGCTGGAGCATCAGTTCCATCTGCGCGAGTTGCTGTTTGAGCGGCTCGAGGTTGGCCGCACGGCCCTGCTTATCCTCGAATTCCGCCCTCAGCGTGCCTTCCTGGGCGATCAGGCCGTCCAGCTCGGTGCGACGGTCGGCGACGAAGAAATACCAGGCAGCGCCAATGATCACCAGCGCGAGCATCAAACAGGCCGCCATCTTGATCGGGAACGGCCAAGCGCCCGGGTTCTTGGTGTCCAGACTACGAAGATCGAAACCCTTGCTCATGGCTGGCCTCCCGTCGCGGCCGGGGCCGGACTTGGCGGCGTCGGCGCGGCTGCCGGCGCAGTCGCCGGCGGGATAGTGGTCGGAGCGGCCGGCGCCACCGATGCTGGCGGCACGATAGCCGGTGCGGGTGCAGCCACCGAGCTCGGCGGCGTCATCATCGCAGCAGCCTCGGGGACCGCAGCGTCGGCCACCGGCGCGCCGGCGGGTGCCGAACCGTCAGCAGCGGCCGTGGCTTCGTTGGGATTCTTCAGCTTGACCTGCAGCGAGAACTCGTTCGGCAAGCCGGGATCGGAGCCGCGCAGCTCGATGATGGCAAGGTCCGGACTGCCCATCCATCCAGAGGCGTCCAGGTTGCGCATGTAGGTACTGACGCGCGCATTGGATTGCGCCCGCCCCAGCAAGGTCATGTCGCTTCCGTTCTGCGCCAACGAGGTGATCTGGGTGCCATCGGCGATCGTCCGCGCCAGCTCGTCGAACAGGTGCACCATCTGCGAGCGACTGGCCTGCAGTTCCTCGATCACCTGCTTGCGCTTGAGCAGGCCGGCCTTCTTCTTGTCCAACTCGGCGATTTCGGCGATCTGGGTGTCGAGCAGGGCGATCTGCTGGGTAAGGTAGGTATTGCGATTGTTTTGGCCGTCGATCTGGCCCACGTAGTACATCACGATCAGGAAGCTGACCAGCACGGCGCCGGCAGCGGCCATGCCGAGCATGGTCATGAATTCCTTCTGGCGTTGCTTGCGGCGCTCGGCGCGCCACGGCAGTAGGTTGATCTTGGCCATTAGTCGAAGCTCCTCAGGGCCAGTCCGCAGGCAATCATCAGCGCGGGTGCATCCTGGGCCAGGGAATGGGCCTGCACGCGCGGTCCGAGCGCCATGTTGGCGAGCGGATTGGCGACGACCGTCGGTACGCCGATCTGTTCCTCGACCAGGCTGGCGATGCCCGGGATCGATGCGCAACCGCCCGCGAGGACGACCTGGTCGACCCGGTTGAAGTCGCTGCCGGCATAGAAGAACTGCAACAGGCGACTAACCTGCTGGACCAGCGCCTCCTTGAACGGCTCCAGCACCTCGACGTCATAGCTCTCGGGCAGTCCGCCCTGGCGCTTGGCCTGGCCGGCTTCGTCGTAGCTGAGGCCATAGCGGCGCATGACTTCGTCGGTCAACTGCTTGCCACCGAAAACCTGTTCGCGGGTGTAGATGCTGCGCTGCGTGCGCAACACGTTCAGCGTGGTCATGGTCGCGCCAATGTCCACCAGCGCCACGATCGCGTCGCGCGGCACGGACAATTGGTCCGCCACCAGCTTGAAGGCGTTCTCCATGGCGAAGGCCTCAACGTCGATCACCCTCGCCGTGATTCCTCCCAATTCCAGCGCCGACTGCCTGACATCGACGTTCTCGGTTCGCGAGGCCGCCAACAGCACCTGGATCATTTCCGGATTGTTCGGCACCGGGCCGATCACCTCGAAATCGAGGCTGACTTCCTCGATCGGGTACGGGATGTAGTTGGATGCCTCCATCTGCACCTGGTCTTCCAGGGCGTCGGCGTCCAGGTCTCCCTGCATCGGAATGATCTTGGTGATCACCGAAGACCCCGACACGGCAGCGGCCGCATGCTTGGCCTTGGTACCGGATCGGCTGACGGCGCGACGGATGGCCTCAGCCACCGCCTCCACCTCGACAATGTTCTTTTCCACCACGGCGTTGGGTGGCAGGGGCTCCACGGCGTAGTGTTCAACGCGGTAGCGTCCCCCACTTTCCGTGAGCTGAAGCAGCTTTACGGCGGTGGAACTGATGTCCAGGCCGACCAGCGGTGGTTTGGTATTTCCGAAAAGACCCACGGTTTCTCCCCTTGCCACGGGCGCTTACGCGCTATTCGTGCGCCGTTACATTAATAACGAAATTTTCCGGTTTGGCAATGCCCCAGCGAATCTTTCTGTCGAATTCTCCCCAATCGCCATCCTATCCAACGGCATTTCCCGGAAATCCCGGCCCCCGGGCCGGCCCCTGCGTCCGTCTACCGCCTGCCTCGTTCTATACTCCCCGTCCCGCCCGATGTAAACGAGGATGAGGCCCAGGATGGCCCGAATCACCCGCTGGTTGCGCCGCTTGGCCCTGTTCGCCGTACTTGCCGCCGGCCTCGGCATTCTGGCTCTGGTCATACTTTACTGGCTAATCGCGCCCCGCCTGCCCGACGTGCAGGAACTGCGCCACGTGGCCCTGCAGGTCCCCCTCAGCGTCTACTCAGCGGACGGCAAGTTCATCGCACAGTTCGGCGAGACGCGCCGCTATCCGGTCAAGGTAGGCAAGATCCCGCTGCCCGTCAAACAGGCCTTCATCGCCATCGAGGACGCCCGTTTCTACAGCCACCAGGGCCTGGACTACCGCGGCATCAGCCGCGCTATCTGGCTGCTTGCCACCACCAACAATGCGCGGGTCCCCGGCGGCAGCACGATCACCCAGCAGGTCGCCAAGAACTTCTACCTGAGCTCGGAATACAGCTACAGCCGCAAGCTGATGGAGATGCTGCTGGCGCTGAAGATGGAGCGCGAGCTGAGCAAGGACGAGATCCTCGAGCTGTACCTCAACAAGATTTTCTTCGGCAATCGCGCCTACGGCGTGGTCGCCGCCGCGGAATTCTATTTCGGCAAGCCGCTTGAGCAGCTGACCCTCGCCGAGGCTGCGGCCTTGGCCGCGACCCCGAAGTTCCCCTCCTCGGCCAATCCGATCATCAATCCGGCGCGCAACATCGAGCGCCGCAACTACGTGTTGCAGCGCATGCGCGAAGTGCGCTTCATCACCCCGGCCCAGGAACAGGCCGCGCGGGTCGAGCCCAGCCGCGCCAGTCCGCACGAGCCGAAGGTCGAGTTGGACGCGCCCTACCTGGCCGAGATGGTGCGCAAGGCCATGGAGGAGCGCTACGGCGCGGAGTCCGAGACCAGCGGCTTCCGGGTCTACACCACCGTGAAGAGCTCCGACCAGCTGGCGGCCGCCCTCGCCGTGCGCAATGGCCTGGTCGAATACGACCGTCGCCACGGCTGGCGCGGCGCCGAAGCCCATTTTGAGCTGGCGCCGGGAGAGCCCGACGCCGAGATACGCGCTCGGCTACGCAAGACCCTGTTCATCGCGGGCATGCCTACTGCGGTCGTGACCGCGGTAGGCGGCGGCAAGGTCACGGCCGTGATGATGGCCGGCGAGCCGATCGAGCTGGATGCGACGTCGAGCAAATGGACCGGCCGCACGCCGGCGGCGCTGCTCAAGCGTGGCGACGTGATTCGGGTGTCGGCGGCGGAAAAGCCCGGCCAGTTTGAACTGACCCAGGTGCCCAAGGCCGAAGCGGCCCTGGTCTCGCTGCAGCCCGAGGACGGCGCCCTGCGCGCGCTGGTCGGCGGCCTGAGTTTCTCGCGCAGCAAGTTCAATCGCGCGGTGCAGGCGCAGCGCCAGCCCGGGTCGAGCTTCAAGCCCTTCCTGTACTCGGCTGCCTTCGAGCGCGGCTACACGCCCGCCTCGATCGTGCTCGATGCGCCGGTGGTGTTCCGCGACCGGGTCGGCCATGTCTGGCGGCCGCAGAACGACAACGGCAAGTTCTCCGGGCCGATGCGCATGCGCGAAGCGCTGGTGCAGTCGCGCAACCTGGTCTCGGTGCGACTGCTCGATGCGATCGGCGTCGATTTCGCACGCCGTTACATCACCCAGTTCGGCTTCAAGCTCGAGAGCCTGCCGCCCAACCTGTCGATGTCGCTGGGCACGGCGTCGCTGACGCCGATCTCGATCGCGCGCGGCTATTCGGTGTTCGCCAATGGCGGCTTCCTGATCGAGCCATATTTCATCGCGCGCATCCTCGACCGCAACGGCGTGGTCGTCGCTTTCACGCATTCGCCGCGCGGCTGCCGCGCCTGTCCGCAGCGGCTGGCCACTGAGGCGCGCGCCGCCGTGGTCGTGGATGATTTCGATTTCAGCGCCGGCGGTCCCACGGCCAGTGCGCCGGCACCGGGCAAGCAGGACCCGAACGTGGTCGGACCAACGACCGAAGCGCTCGCCCCTCGTGCCATCGATGAGCGCACGGCGTTCCTGGCGAGGTCGCTGATGCTCGACGTTGTGTTGCGCGGAACGGCGACGGCGGCGAAGGTGCTCGAGCGCGCCGACATCGGCGGCAAGACCGGCTCGACCAACGATCACCGCGACGCCTGGTTCTCGGGTTTCGGCGGCGACCTGGTCACGACCGTGTGGGTTGGCAAGGACAATTTCGAGTCGCTCGGCTATCGCGAATACGGCGGCAAGGCGGCGTTGCCGATCTGGATCAGCTACATGGGCGCCGCGCTCAAGGGCGTGCCGCTGGTTGACCCGACGCCACCGGCCGGGATCGTGACGGTCGCGGTCAATCGCAGCACCGGTGGCCTGGTGCCGGAGGGCACGCCCGGCGCGCTGGTCGAGTACTTCAAGTCTGAAGACTACGACCGGATCATTTCCGGCGGCTACAACCAGCAGGATGTTGGCGAGGCCGACGATACCCAGGCTTACGATATTTTCTAGCCCGGGGATCCGGCAGCGTCCAGGTGGGAGTCGATGAAACGAACCAGCCGTCGTGACGAAGGCCACCTGCAGGAGCAGCGCCATCGCGTTGCCAGTGAAGCTGCGCGGCTGATCGCCGTGCAGGGCCTTCGGGACTACCACCAGGCCAAGCTGAAGGCGGCGCGACAGCTCGGCTTCCTGGACGAGTCGTCGCTGCCGCGCAACGCCGAAGTGCAGTCGCAACTGCGGGAGTACCAGCGGCTGTTCCAGGGCGACCAGCAGCCCCTGGCATTGCGCCTACGGCGCGAGGCCGCGCTTGAGGCGATGCAGTTCTTCGGCGAGTTCGAGCCACGACTGGTCGGCAGCGTGCTCGACGGAACCGCCGGTGATAACTCGCCGGTGCTGCTGCACGCGTTCAGCGACGATCCGGACGCGTTCGCGCGATTCCTGCAAGAGAACGACCTGCCGGCGACTTCGACCGAGCGCCGGTTGCGTGTCGATCGCGAACAGGCGAGGAACTTCCCGGCTTGGAGCTTCGTCGCCGACGGCCTGCCATTCGAAGTGACAGTGTTGCCGATGATGCTGCTGCAACAACCGCCGCTCGGACAATTCGACGACAAGGCCATGCCGCGCACCAGCCTGGCTGCGCTGCGTGCTCTGATTCAGCGCTTGGCGAGCGCCACGTAGTCGCGGTTGGTGGCGCCGGTGTAGATCTGCCGCGGGCGGCCGATCCTGTTTTCCGGATCGGTCTGCTGCTCGAGCCAGTGCGAGACCCATCCCGCCGTGCGCGCGATGGCGAACATCACGGTGAACATCTCGCGCGGGATGCCCAGCGCCTTGTAGATGATGCCCGAGTAGAAATCGACGTTCGGATACAGCTTGCGCTGGATGAAGTACTCATCCTTCAGCGCAGCCTCTTCCAGCCTCAGGGCGACTTCCAGCATCGGGTCGTTGACGCCCAGTTCGGCGAGCACCTCGTGGGTCATTTCGCGGATGATGGTCGCGCGCGGATCGAAATTCTTGTACACGCGGTGGCCGAAGCCCATCAGGCGGAACCCGGAATTCTTGTCCTTGGCGCGATCGACGGCCTTGGCAACGTCTTCTGGCTTGCCGATGCCGGCGAGCATGTCGAGCACCGCCTCGTTGGCGCCACCATGCGCGGGACCCCACAACGCGGCAACGCCGGCGGCGACGCAAGCATAGGGATTGGCGCCAGTGGAACCAACCAGGCGAACTGTCGAGGTCGATGCGTTCTGCTCGTGATCGGCATGCAGGATAAACAGCAGGTCGAGCGCGCGGGCGGCGACTGGCTTCATCGCCAGCGGCTCGCTCGGCACCTCAAACATCATGTGCAGGAAGCGCTCAACGTACTCGAGGTTGTTGCGCGGATAGCGGATCGGCCAGCCGATCGAATAGCGATAGCAGGCGGCGGCGATGGTCGGCACTTTGGCCAGCAAGCGGATCGCGGCCAGGCGACGCTGCTCCGGGTCTTCGAGGTCGAGGTCGCCATGGTAGAAGGCGGCCAGCGAACCAAGCATGCCGGTCATCATCGCCATTGGATGCGCGTCGTGGCGGAAGCCGTACAGGAAGGTCCGGAACGCCTCGTGCATCATCGTGTGGTGGGTGACTTCGTGCTCGAACTTGCCGAACTGTTCGGCGTTCGGCAACTCGCCGTGCATCAGCAGGTAGCTGACTTCCAGGAAGTTCGACTGCTTGGCCAGTTGTTCGATCGGATAGCCGCGATACATCAGCACGCCGGCGTCGCCATCAATATAGGTGATGGCGCTGCGGCAACTGGCCGTGGACATGAAGCCCGGGTCGTAGGTGAAGCTACCGGTTTCCTTGTACAGCTTGCCGATGTCGATGCAGGGCGGGCCGAGGGTGCCGGTGTGCACGGGAAGTTCGACGGATTTGTCGCCCGCGTTGAGAATCACGCTCGGGTTGTCAGACACGACAGGCTCCTTGAAAACGGTATTTTGGCCAAGTGCCAAGTATCGCATACGGGATTTGCGCAAGGCAGTGCAAACCCACACGAAAACTCCCGAGGCGGGCCGCCAGCGTGAACCGAGGCACGAAAACGACAACGGCCGCAGGGCGGCCGTTGTCGGGACTTGCTGGCCGGCGGGGTGGCCGGCGGCGAACCGCGGTATTACTCGGTTGCCGGCTTGGCGGCGCCATAGCGCTTGCGGAACTTGTCCACGCGGCCGCTGGTGTCCATCAACTTCTGCTTGCCGGTGTAGAAGGGGTGCGAAGCCGAGGAGACTTCAACCTTCACCAGCGGATATTCCTTGCCATCTTCCCACTTGATCGTCTCTTTGCTGGAGAGAGTGGAACGCGTGAGGATGATGAAATCGGAGGTAACGTCCTGGAAGACGACGTCGTGATACTTGGGATGGATATCGGCTTTCACAGGAAAGGTCCACAGTGATTCGGGAAAGACCCCCATTTTAGCCGTTTCGCGCATATGTAAGCAAGCAGCCCATAACTTTAGTTCGCGGAGCCGGCTCCGTAAGGCGCTTCTGCCCCCCTCAAGCCCCCGCAAACCGCACCGCACTCCCGATCCAGCGCGCCACCACCCTCCCCGCCAGCTCCGGCGCCCCGGTCAACAGCGTCTCAGCCACCTGCTGGACGGCTGGCAGCAGGTGCGCGTCCCGCACCAGGTCCGCCACCCGGAACCCGGCCAGGCCGGTCTGCCGCGTGCCCAACAACTCGCCCGGACCACGCAGTTCCAGGTCCTTCTCGGCAATCACGAAGCCGTCCGTGGTCTGCCGCATCACCTCCAGCCTTTGCCGGGCCAACATGGAAAGGGGTGGCTTGTACATCAGTACGCAGCTGGACGCCTCGGCGCCGCGGCCGACTCGCCCACGCAGCTGGTGCAACTGGGCAAGTCCCAAGCGCTCGGCATTCTCGATCACCATCAGGCTGGCGTTCGGGACGTCCACGCCGACCTCAATCACCGTGGTGGCAACCAGCAACTGGATCTCGCCGGCCTTGAAGCTGGCCATCACCGACTGTTTTTCCGCAGGCTTCATGCGCCCGTGCAGCAACCCGACGCGCAGGCTCGGCAACGCCAGGGTAAGCGCGTCGTACGTCGTCTGGGCCGCCTGCGCCTCGATGCGCACGCCCTGCCCTGGTCCGTCGCCGGCTTCGCTCTCGTCAATCAGCGTGCAAACCCAATAAACCTGGCGACCCTGCGCGCAGGCGAGCTGGATTCTCTCCACCACCTCGTCGCGACGCGTGCCGGGTAGCGCCACCGTGGTCACCGGCGTTCGGCCTGGCGGCATTTCATCGATCACTGAAACGTCCAGGTCGGCGTAGGCGGACATCGCCAGCGTTCGCGGGATCGGCGTGGCCGTCATCACCAGCTGATGCGGAACACGGCTGCCATCCAGCCCTTTGTCGCGCAGCGAAAGGCGCTGGTGCACGCCGAAGCGATGTTGTTCATCCACGATCGCAAGGGCGAGATCCTTGAAGACCACGCCCTCCTGCATCAGTGCGTGCGTGCCGACCACCACCTGCCCTTCGCCCGACGCGATGCGCGCCAACGCGGCGGTGCGCGCCTTGCCCGTCACCTTGCCCGCCAGCCACGCCACCTGGACACCCATGGGTTCGAGCCAGTTGCGGAAATTGATCAGGTGCTGCTCGGCGAGCAACTCGGTCGGCGCCATCAGTGCGACCTGCTTGCCCGCTTCCACGGCCCGCAGTGCGGCCAGCGCGGCGACCACGGTCTTGCCGCTGCCGACGTCGCCCTGCACGAGGCGCAGCATTGGCTCGGGCTTGCGCATGTCAGCAGCAACTTCATCGTAGACGCGCCTCTGCGCGCCGGTAAGCGAATACGGAAGGCCCTTGCGCAATGACTCGGCCAGTGCGCCACGACCCTTGATGGCGCTCGCGCCATGCGCGCGCAAGGCGATGCGCTGGCGACGCAGGCTAAGGTGGTGCGCGAGCATTTCCTCGAACGCAAGCCGCTGCAGCGCGGGATGCCGACCGCTGGAAAAAAGAAGGACATCCGTATCGGGCGGCGGCCGGTGCGCGACCAGCAAGGCCTGCTTCAAGGTGGGCATGTCCAGCGCGCGAATCACCGCCACAGG
>JANPDF010000130.1:0-7712 GCA_031431355.1 Gammaproteobacteria bacterium | reverse complement strand
CCGGGAACGGGGTCGGGGCCAGGCCGACAAGATTGGCAATTCTACGATTTATTCGTTGAGGACACGCGGATCGGGCAGGTTCAGCTGGCGCAGCTGGCCGAGCAGTTCACCCAGTCTTTCAACGTCCACCGGACCGATCCGCACCCGCCAAACATCTTTGCCGGCGACCTCGGCCCGATCCAGCACCACGCGTTCGACTCCCGCATCGCTGAGACGGTCGGCTAGCCGCGTTGCGTTGGATTTTTCGCCAAAGCTGCCTACCTGGACCACCCGACTGCCGCGCAGTTCCCCGGATGGCGCGGCAATCGCTGGTGGCAGCGCCGGCGCTGGCGGTGGCGATTCCACGATGACCGGTGGCGACGCATCGTCGCCGTCGCCGTCGAGCGCCTGCAGCTCGACGCGCGCCGTACCCGTGCGGTCGACGCCAAGTCGAACCGCGGCGGCGTAACTGAGATCCATGATCCGGCCGGCGTGGAAGGGACCGCGGTCGTTGACGCGGACCACCAGGCTTCGACCGTTGTCCAGGTTGCTCACGCGCACGAAACTTGGCAGCGGCAGCGTCTTGTGCGCCGCGGAAAATACGCACATGTCATACAACTCGCCGCTCGAAGTCGCGCGGCCGTTGAACTTGGTGCCATACCAGGAGGCCAGGCCTCGCTCACGATAGCCATGGCTGCTGTCGAGCACCCGATAGCTTTTGCCGAGCACGGTGTACGGGGAGCGATTGCCATAGCGCGACCGTGGCTCGACGCGCGGAACCGGCTCGAGCACCGCGCTGACATCGATCGGCGTCGCCGGGCCACCATCCGCGACGCCCGGTGCGTACAAGCCGCCGGGCGTGTAATCACTGTCGCGATGCTCACGTGTTGGCGCGCAGGCAGCGCTTGCCCGCGCCGATGCCGGCGAACGCGCTTGCACGTGAGTACTCGCGCGTGGCGCTGTCACTGCCGTATCCGGCGGCGAAGTGCGCTTCGGCGCCGAGCCGCAGGCGGCGAGCAACAGGACGGCGAACGCCGGCCACGAGCGCCGCATCAGCGCGAGGTTTGCGAGCCGGCGGCGATCTCGCGCGCGAGCTGGTGGACAGCCATCGCGTACATCGGCGAACGGTTGTAGCGGGTGATCACGTAGAAATTCTGGTAGCCGATCCAGTACTCGGGCCCGGCAACACCCTCCAGAGTGAGCAAGGTAGCCGGCAGGTTGGGTGCGCCGGGATCCCGCGGCCGATAGCCGCGGGCGGCCAGGTCGGCGAGCGAATACTTCGCTTCAAAACTATCCGGAACGAATGGCGCCGCTCCGGCATCGGCGCTAGCGGGCACGAACGCCGGCTGGCCGGTCTGCCAGCCGTGACCAACGAAATAGTTGGCCACCGAGGCGAACGCATCGCGCCGGGATCCAAGCAGGTCGCGGCGGCCATCGCCATCGCCATCGCGACCGAAGTTGCGGTAGCTCGACGGCATGAACTGACCCCAGCCCATGGCGCCGGCGTAACTGCCCTTGATCGTTGCCAGGTCAAGCTTCTCCTCGCGGGCAAGTGCGAACAGGTGGATCAGTTCGCTGCGGAAGAACTCTTCCCGACGCGGATAGAAGAATCCGAGCGTGTACAGCGCATCAAGCACGCGATAGTTACCGGCGATGCGTCCATAGCTGGTCTCGACGCCGATGATGGCGGCGATGATTTCCACGGGTACACCGGTCGCTGCCGAAACTTTGTCCAGGTCGGTGCGGTTCTCGGCAACGAATGTCCTGCCCTGCTCGATTCGCGTCTCGGTCAGGAAGATCGGCCGGTAATCCTTCCACGGCTTGCCTTCGGCCGGCCGGGTGATCGCATTGATGATGCTCTGCTGGTAACGCGCCTGGCCGAGCCAGGTCCTGACTTCGGCCGCGCTCATGCCGCTGGTGCGCACCGCTTCGGCGACGAAGGCGGCTTCCTTTTCAGGACTCAGCGTTGGCGCCGCGCCGGTTGCTACAGTTGCCGCTGCTGCTGCGACCGGAAGCGGGGCTGGCTGCGTCGCTGGCACTGTCGATGCGCTCGTTTGCACGACGATCGGCGCGGGCGTCAGCGGGGCTGCATCAGCTGCCTGCATCGGCCTTACCGGTTGCGAACAGGCAGCCAGCAGGAAGGGTAAGAAGAGAACTCGTCGGGTTCGATGCATAGGACGTTTCAGCTCTGGAGACACTCACAATGTAACATGCACGCGCGCCACGCCGGCCCGTGAAAACCACTTCAGGACATGAACTTCCGGTGCGCCCGCACCGACATGATGATGCCGAAGCCGGCCAGCAGGGAGACCGCCGACGTGCCGCCGTAACTCAGCAGCGGCATAGGCACGCCGACCACCGGCAGCAGGCCGACCACCATCGCGCCATTGACCAGGACGTACACGGAAAACGTCATCGCCAGTGCGCCGGCGAGCAGCCGCGAGAATCCGTCGCGGGCATTGGCGGCGATCCACAGGCTGCGACCGACGATGAACAGGTACAGCGCGAACAACACGCTGACGCCGACCCAACCCCATTCCTCCGAGAGGACGGCGAAAGCGAAGTCGGTGGTGTGCTCGGGCAGGAAATCCAGGTTCGCCTGGCTGCCTTCGCGCCAGCCTTTGCCGAACCAACCTCCGGAGCCGATCGCAATCTTGGACTGGATGATGTTCCAGCCGGTTCCGAGCGGGTCGGACTCCGGATTGACGAAGGTCAGGATGCGGTCCTTCTGGTACTGCTTGAGAAACATCCAGGCGACCGGCAGCGCGCTGATTCCGAGGCCGGCGAACAGCCCGATCCGCCACCAGGCAATGCCGGCGAGGAACAGCGTGAACGCACCGGAAGCGGCGACCAGCATGCCGGTTCCCAGATCTGGCTGCAGCACGATCAGCGCAACCGGAACGCCGATGATGACCGTGCAGACCAGCATCGTGCCCCAGCGCGGCGGCAGCACGACGCGGTGCAGGTACCAGGCCACCATCATGGGCACGGTCAGCTTCAACAACTCGCCCGGCTGCAGGTAGAAAAAGCCCAGGTTGATCCACAGCCTGGCGCTGCGGCCAGAGCCGAAGGCAAAAACCATCGGCAGCAGGACCATGGTCAGCGCGAATACGATCGGCGTCCAGATACGCAAGCGTCCCGGTGAAACACGAGTCAGCAGCAACATCGCGCCCAGGCCCACCGCGAAGCGGGCGCCCTGCGCGAACACGACATGGCCATCAGTGCCGCCCGCGCTCGATTGCACGATCAGGCTTGCCACCATCACCGCGCACAGCGCCAGCAGCAAGGGCCAGTCGACCTTGTCGAGTTTTTCCTCGATGAATTCGCGCAGGGCCACGATCACTGGTCGATCTCCGGCGCGGCGGGCTCAATGATGTCTCCGGGATCGTCCTCGACGGCTTCGGTGGCAGGCGGCTCGTTCGCTTGCGAGGGCGCAACAGGCGTCACCCGCGACGATGCCCTCGCGGTGGCCAGCGGCGCTGCGATTCCGGGCTGCGCCTGGGCCTTTTTCGGCAATAGCCAGGCATCCATGATCGCCTTCGCGATCGGCGCTGCCGAGCTCGATCCGAAGCCGCCGTGCTCGACTACCACGGCCACCGCGATGCGCGGGTTGTCGGCTGGCGCGTAGGCGATGAACAGCGCCTGGTGACGAAGGTGCAGTGGCAGACTGTGTGGATCGAGCCGGCGGTTATTACGGTTGCTCACGACCTGGGCAGTGCCGGTCTTGCCGGCGATCAGGTACGGCGAGTTGATGCCGATCCCACGCGCCGTTCCAGTGGGTCCGTGCACCACCGCGACCATGCCCTCCTTGACCGCCGCCAGGTTGCCGGCATCGGTTGCGATGCGGTCGCCTGGCGGTTGCGGCAGGCGCAGCCAGGGTGCCGCAAAGCCCTGGCGCGTCGACCGCACCAGGTGCAATGGCTGGCGGTAGCCGCCGGCGGCGAGCGCCGCGGTCGCTTGCGAGAGTTGCAGCAAGGTCGTCTTCCACATGCCCTGGCCAATGCCGGCATTGACGATGTCGCCCTGGTACCAGTCCTCCCGGAAGCGCTTGCGCTTAAATTCCGGCGACGGCAGGATGCCCGCGTTCTCGCCGATCAGGTCAATGCCGGTGGGTCGGCCAAAACCGTAGCGGCTCATGTAGTGCACGAACCGCTCCGGCCCCATGTCGAGCGCGAGCTGGTAGTAGTAGGTGTTGACCGATTGTGCGATCGACTCCTTCAGGTCGACCCAGCCATGGCCGTGGGCGTGGGAATCACCAAAGCCGCGCCCCGCACCGCGAATGCGGAAGGTGCCCGTGGACAGGATCCGGTCGCTCGGCTTGCGCAGTCCAGACTCCAGCCCGGCTAGTCCCATAAAGGGCTTCAGCGTCGATCCGGGCGGCGTTCCGCCGTGCAGATTGCGATCGAACAAGGGGCGCGACATGTTGTTGGTCAGCGCGTTGTAGTTGGCGTGCGAAATGCCATTGACGAACAGATTCGGATCAAACTGCGGCAGGCTGACCATGGCCAGCACCTCGCCGGTTCGCGGATCAACCGCCACCGCGGCGCCGTCGTTGTCGCCGAAGGCCTGCACGGCGGCCAGTTGCAGGTCTGCATCGATGCTCAGCTGCAGGTCGGCGCCCGGCATCGAGGCGACGTTGTCGACGATGCGAAGCACGCGACCCTCGACGTTCTGCTCGACGTTCTCGTAGCCGATCTCGCCGCGCAGCCGATCCTCGTACTTGCGCTCGAGTCCCGATTTCCCGACGTGGGTCAGCGCCGATAGCTTGCTGTCGCCCAGGGCGGCGAGGTCGTCGGCGTCAAGCCGGCCGACGTAGCCGACCACGTGCGCGAACAGTTCTCCATACGGGTAACGGCGGGTCAGGTAGGGAACCACGTCCACGCCCGGGAAACGATGCCGGTTGACCGCAAGCCGCGCACGCTCCGCCTCGCTCAGGCGCAACTTCAGCACCACCGGGCGGAAGCTGCGAATTGCCTTGCGCGTGGATTGGAACAGCTGCAACTCTTCGGCGCTGATTGCCACCAGCTGGCCGAGCCCGGCCAGGGTCGCCTTCAGGTCGTCAGTCTGCTCCGGGACGACCTCGAGACGGTAAGCGGGCACGTTGTCGGCAAGCAGCTTGCCCTTGCGATCGAAGATCAGGCCACGTGCCGGCACCACCGGTCGCGGCTTGATGCGATTGGCTTCCGAGCGCGTGCGGTACTCCTCGTGCTGTAGCACCTGCAGTCGGAAGTAACCAAAACACAGGCCGGAGATCGCCAGCGCGATGCCGAAGAAGCCGACCGCCGCACGCCGCTGGAACTGGTCCGCCTCGGCGTGCAAGTTCTTCATCTGGTGGCGCCGACCGGGTCGCATCACCTCAACCGCGTTCGCGGGCGCGCAGCCGCGCCAGGTCGAGCAGGACAAACAGCCAGGGCCACAGCACGGTGCCAAGTACTGGCGCGAGCCAGCTGGTCCAGCCCGGCTGCTGGGCGCCGATCAGCGCATGGATCAGCGCGACGACGATGCGATCGTTGAGCAGCAACAGCCCGATCGCGAGGGCTTGCTGCCAAAGCGGGAAGAAGCGCAAGCGCGCCCGGAAGCGCTGCACCAGAAAAGCCAGCATGACCAGGCGCAGCGATTGCTCGCCGAGCAGTGAAGCGGAAGTCAGGTCCGCCAGGAGGCCGAGCACGAAAGCGGTGCCGAGACCGACCTTGAGCGGCGCTTCCATCGCCCAGTAGGCAACCAGCATGGCCAGCAGATACGGGCGTGCCCCCTGCACCATTTCCGGCAACGGGATGATCGCGAACAGCAGTCCGACCAGGAAGCTCGTGTAGATCAACCAGGTGGCGGGCGTGCGGATCATCGCCTTGCCCCAGCAGGCACAGCTTGCGCAGGAGGCGTCGGCAAGGGCGATCCCGGCGGGCGCGCCGGCGCCGGCGGTCCGACATCGATCGCCGCGGGCAGGTTGTTGATCAACAACACTTCGTTGCCCCGTTCCAGGTGCGCAGCGGGCGTGGCATCGGCGATCACGAACAGCCGCAATTTGTCAGAGCGCAGCTGGGTAATGACGCCGACCGGAAAGCCGGCTGGAAAACGGCCACCGATGCCGGACGTGATCAGCACGTCGCCACGGCGGATGTCCGCGCTTTGCGGAATGTTGGGCAGGATCAGCCGGTCGCTGTGGCCGGTGCCGTACGCGATCGTGCGCAGGCCGGACCGGGCGATCTGCACCGGCACGGCGTGGTCGGGATCGGTTACCAGCAGCGCGGTGGCGCGATTGGCGCTGACTTCCACTACCTGGCCGAGCACGCCGCCGGAATCGATCAGTGCCTGTCCGACCTCGACGCCACGGTTGCTGCCGGCGTCGAGCATCAACCGTTGCCGGAACGGATCCAGGTCGACGTCGATGATGCCGACCATGCGCACTTTCAATGTGTATCCGCGAGTGCCTCCGAGCAGGCGGCGAAGGCGTGCGTTTTCATCGGCGACGGCATTGAGCCGATGGATGCGCGCGATCGCCATCTGCAAGTCGTGGGTCTTGCGCTGGTTGTCTTCCTGCAACTGACCGCGAAATGCCAGCGTTTCCTGGCCAAGGCGGAATACCCGGGTTGGCGAGGACGCCAGCCACCAGAACGGCTCTGTCACCAGGGAAAGGGTTCGGCGTACGACCTGGCCGTAGCCGTGGCGGTGGTCGGCCACCATGAGGCCGACCGCCATGCCCAGGTAAAGCAGCAGCGGCAGCGTCGAGAGTGCGCTGTCGCTTGTCCTGGAGGGAGTCTTGCCAGCGTAGGCCACGCGATCATTCCGGCTCGGCAGTTGAACGGTGATCAGGCGCCGGCAAGGACAACTGGAATGGGCTGATCGCCCGGCGGGAAGCTGACGCTATCCGGGCCGGGGCCATTGTCACTCCGCCGAGAACATTCCGTTGCCATGCATGTCGATCAGCTCGAGCGCCCGGCCACCGCCGCGCGCCACGCAGGTCAACGGATCGTCGGCGATATGCACGTGCAATCCGGTTTCCTCGGAAATCAGCTTGTCGATGTCGCGCAGCAGCGCGCCACCACCGGTCAGCACGATGCCGCGCTCGGCGACGTCCGAGCACAGCTCAGGCGGAGTCTGTTCCAGCGCGTGCTTGACCGCGCTGATGATGCCGGCGAGCGGCTCATGCAGGGCTTCGAGCACTTCGTTGGTGTTGATCGCGATCATCCGCGGCACGCCCTCGGCGAGGTTACGGCCAGAAACTTCCATCTCGCGGACTTCAGCCTGCGGATAGGCGTTGCCGATCTCGATCTTGATGCGCTCAGCGGTGGTTTCGCCGATCAGCGTACCGTGGCTGCGACGGACGAAGTTGATGATCGCCTCGTCGAAACGGTCGCCACCGATGCGCACCGACTGCGAATAGACGATGCCATTGAGCGAGATCACCGCGACTTCCGAAGTGCCGCCACCGATATCGATGACCATCGAACCACGCGCTTCATCCACCGGGATGCCGGCGCCGATCGCCGCAGCCATCGGTTCCTCGATCAGGTAGACCTCGCGGGCGCCGGCCTCTTCGGCCGATTCCTTGATGGCGCGACGCTCGACCTGGGTCGAGCCGCAGGGAACGCAGATCAACACGCGCGGGCTCGGGCGCAGGAAGCGCGAAGTGTGCACCTTGCGAATGAACTGCTTGAGCATTTCTTCGGTGTGCGTGAAGTCGGCGATCACGCCGTCTTTCATCGGACGATGCGTTGTGATATTGCCGGGCGTGC
>JANPDF010000129.1:0-2527 GCA_031431355.1 Gammaproteobacteria bacterium | reverse complement strand
CCTGAAGCCAAACGTCTTGCTGCTCGACGAACCCACCAACCATCTCGACCTGGACATGCGCGAGGCATTGGCCGAGGCCTTGAGTGATTTTCCCGGCGCGATCGTGCTGGTCTCCCATGACCGGCACCTGATCGGCCTGGTTTGCGAGACCTTCTGGCGTGTCGCCGACGGTCGCGTCGAAGCCTTCGACGGTGACCTCGACGAATACGCGGCATGGCTGCGTTCGCGCGGTGGCAAGCCGGCGGAGAAGGCGGCCGAGCCAGTGCCGGCGTCCAGCCCGAAGCCAGCGCGCGCGCGCCAGCCCTCAGTGGCCGTGGACAAGCGGATCCAGCAACTGGAGGCGCGAATCGCGGCGATCCAGTCCGAAGCGCGCCATGTCGAGGAAGAGCTCGCCAATCCGGCCATCTACGGCAGCGACGGGGGCGGTGCTGTCATCCGCCTGGCCCAGCGACAAGGCGAAATGCAGAAGGAGCGCGAAGCGCTCGAGACCGAATGGCTGGCGCTCTACGAGCAACAGGAAAGCGCCTAGCGCCGCCTGCTTGAGCTACTTGACGCCCGCCCCCATCTGAGACTGAGCCAGGAACGCCCCGACCACCATGCCCATCTATGCCTTCGAGTGCGAATCCTGCGGTCATCAATTCGAGCGTTTGCAGCGGCTCGCGGACGCCGACCCGACCCAGTGCCCCGAGTGCGAGCGGGAAACGGTGCGCCGGCAGCTGACGGCGCCGAGCTTTCGGCTGGCCGGCGCCGGCTGGTACGAAACCGATTTCAAGAAGGACGGCGACAAGAAGCGGAACCTGGTGGACAAGCCCGAGAGTGGGGCGGGCTCGACGGGAAACGCCGAGTCCAAGCCCGCCGACAAGGCGGCGCCCGCCGCAGCGCCGGTCACCCCGGCCGCCAAGCCAGCCGGCGACAGCAAGCCAGCCGCCAAGCCCGATCCCAAGCCAGCCGCCTAGTCCGGGATCTGCGCGCAAAAAAATGCCCCGGCTAGCCGGGGCATTTCTTCTTTCAGTCAGACCGAATCAGCGGAAGCCAAATCGCGCGCGGCAGCCGGCGTCGACCCACAGGTTGCCACGACTGTCATAACCCCAGTCACGGCCCTCGACGCAGGCGCTGGACGAGATCTGCTGGATCAGGCGGGGCGTGCCATAACGCGTGTCCCAGGTGCACATGGCGCGACGGCCGTCCGCGCTGGAGCACTCGACGGCATAGTTGTTGTCGCGAACCCAGCCGTTGCTCGGATCAGTCGACGACGGGGCGTAACCGAAGCGCGCCCGGCAACCGGAGTTGACCCACAGGCCGCCGTTGACGTCATAGCCCCAGTCGCGGCCCTCAATGCAGGCGCTCGACGAGATCTGCTGGACCATGCGCGGAGTGCCGTATCGATTATCCCAGGTGCAGACCGTGCGCCGGCCGTCGACGCTGTCGCAGTTAACCGCATAGTTGGTGTCGCGAACCCAACCGCGATCACCATCGCGCTCGCCATATCGGCGACCGCCGACCACGCCGAAGCGCGCGCGGCAGCCACGGCTCACCCAGATCGCGCCGGGCTTTTCGCCCCAGCTGCGGCCCCGGACGCAGGCTGAGTCGGACAGCTGCTCGGTGATCCGGGCCTTGCCACGGAAGGGGATCCGGCACTCGCGATAGCGCCCTTTATTGCTGGAGCAAATTACTTCCCGGGCGACCCAGTCGCGCTGCGGTGTCCAGGTGCTGGTAGCTTGCATGTCCCGCCGGATCTGGTCCATGGACCAGCCGGAGTCCAGACGGTCAACGTAGTAGACCAGTTGGGCGTCGGAGATCATGCGACCGTTGTGTGTGCGGGCGTACTCCTGCTCGATGGTGCGGATGTCGGACCGGTAGGTGTGCTCGGCCGAAGCCGGCGCCGCGGCAAACAGGCCGCCGAGGACCAGCATGGTGGCGAGTAATGTCTTGTTCATCGGATTTCTCCTCAAGTGGTTTTGAAGCCTCACAAGGGTGAACGGGCTCCCCGGCACGGGTATGTTCGCCAGCGCACTTAGTGCGGCGACCGTTCAAGCAGCTGTCAGCTTCTAACGCCCGGATCGCGGTCATGGCCCTGGTTCTGGCAAAATAGGCGGCTGGATCGGCCCGAACGGCCTGGAGAACCCATGCGAACTCACTTTTGCGGCCTCGTCTCGGAAGATCTGATCGGCCAGGCGGTCACGCTGTGCGGCTGGGCCGACGTCGCCCGCAACCTCGGCGGCGTCTGCTTCATCGACATGCGTGACCACGAGGGCATCGTCCAGGTGGTTGCCGACCCTGATCGCCCCGAGGTCTTTGCCGTCGCCGCCGACGTCGGCTACGAGTTTTGCCTGCAGGTCACCGGCACGGTCCGCCGCCGGCAAAGCGTCAACGACAAGATCAAGACCGGGCAGGTGGAAGTCATCGCCGAGCGCATCGAGATCCTCAACCGCGCCGACAAGCTGCCGTTCTACTCCCACGAAAACCCCGGCGAAGACGTGCGCCTGCGCTATCGCTACCTGGACCTGCGCAGCCCCGGCATGCAGCG
>JANPDF010000128.1:0-2498 GCA_031431355.1 Gammaproteobacteria bacterium | reverse complement strand
CGGAGGTTATCCGTGGGCTTGAAGTCGAATAAACCGTCGCTTGCGCGTCCGGCTAACGATACAAATACTATGCTACCGAGCCGCTGACTTTATTGCTCTTGTCGTCGTCTTCTTCGATCTTGGCCCAGGCACCCGTCATGGGGTTGATCATGAAGCCATGTTGAGAGGGGTCAGCGCGCCGCCGTAGCCCCTTGTTCAGGCGGCTGATCTCGGCGCCTGGGCCATAGCGCAGCGTGGCGATGCTGCCCTCGTCGTCGTCAGCATGCACCACCCGGACGTCGGGCTGACCGCCGTCACGGCGTGCCCAGCGGAACACGGTTTGAAGATCGAAACCCTGGCGCTGGCGCTCTTCATCGTTGACGGTGATGCGCTCGGCGGGCGACGTGCGGACGTTCTCGATGCGGTACAGGTTGAGCACGATGTCGCTGTTGTCGGTCAGGAGCGCACCGCAGGCCCGGCAATGGGCACGACCCTTGTCGGCAGGGTCGGAATGGAAGTGCGCACCGCCGCAGCTCCGGCAGATGGTGGCCGTGTCGGTGTTGAGCATGCCGGCGATCGATGCACCTTCGCCCCGGGTGGAGAGTTGTGCCGCCGTGACGCGGAAGGCGCGCCCTTCGTGGTAGACCAGACTGCGTGGACCGAACTCAGACAGCGCCAGGAAGCGCGGGCGTTGCAGGTAGGCGCCCTTGGTGCCGCGTTCGCCGCTGCCCGGAATGAAGGCCGTGAGCGGAAGCCGTGGAAAGTTGTAGCCCGGCAAGAAGGCCTCGGTGGCGAGGTAGCGGTAGGTGTAGAAGTCGCTCGACAGGCTTTCTGAGCCGCGCTGCAAGAGGTTGAGCTGGTCGATGGCTTGTGCGTGGAGCACGCGCGCGGCGTCTCGCTCACGCTGCGGCAGGTTGTGGGTGTCCATGATCCGCCGGGACTGATCGCGTTGCCGGGCCGCGCTGCGGAAGAGCTCGCGCCAGCGGTCGAAGGCCTCGTCGAAGCGCTCTACGGCGCGATCGACGATGTCGGCGGTGAGGTCGTCGCTACCCTTGAACCATGGTGCGTCTTCCGGATTCAGCTCCTTGGTCAGCAGGGCAAGCACCTGCTGGATACGCTGCCGGGCGACGGGCGCGATGCCGGGGTCGGACAGTGCCACCGTCATTCGGTCGTAGAGCGGCAGGTCCTTGGCTTCGTCGGGTTCCACAAGCTCGACGATGGCGGCACTGAGCGGTACGTTGGTGGCCGCCAGCCAGACCGCCTGCAGGTGGCTTCTCACCAGTTCCTCATTCGCCAAGTCCAGGGTCGGTGCCCTGACCTCGCCATGCACCATGCCCGGCGCGTCGGCGAAGAAGTACTGGTCATGCGGGCTGCGTGCGGCGCAGTAAATAAGCACCAGTGCCGGCATGCCGCTGCGCCCAGCCCGGCCACTGCGTTGGGCGTAGTTTGCCGGTGTGGGTGGCACGTTGCGCAGGTAGACGGTGTTCAGCGCCGAGATATCGACACCGAGCTCCATGGTGGGCGAACAGAACATGACCGGCAGGAGGCGGTGGCGCTCGCCCAGCTCCGCCAGTTGGCGGGTGTTGGCGGCGAGGCGCTGTTGGTCTTCAGCGCCGTAACGGAACCGCATCTCGCGGATTTCGCGGCGGTCCTTGTCAACCTGGGCCGTGTGTTCGCGCGCCTCGAAACTGAAGTAGTGGTAGTCCGCCACGATGGCCTGGGCCAGGTTCTCGTACAGCGAGCGGTAGAAGGCGTTGTCCATGCCGCCGCGCGCAGCAGCACCGGTGCCGACGTGAAACTCGATGCAGGCGTTCTTGAGCTGCCAGCCCATCGCGCCGCCGAACGGCGTCGGCACGTTGGCCACCAACCCATCCCTGGCGGCGGCTTTCAGCATGTGACTGAGCAAACGCTGGTACTCGACGAGGTTGAGCTGGCGCGCTTCGATGTTGTTCCAGATTTCGGGCTTGCGCAGCTCGCGGCCGATGCTGGACAGCCGGCCGGCACGCAGCAGCTTGTCCTCGTCGGCGAGCGAGTTCTCGCGACGCGCTGGCGGGGTCTCCATCAGGTAGCGCGCCGAGCGCATTTGCTCTTCGCGGCCAAACCCCCACGGCGGGCGCAGCGTGTTGACCGACCTGCCGCGCAGCGCGTCCTGCTCGGTCGCATCGAGCACTTCAGGATCGAGAGCGAGGGCCTGTCGCATGGCATCCAGCAGAGCACGATAGGCGCGCTGCCGAGCCTGTGGCGTGGCTCCAGCCAGCAGCGCCGGCGCGTCGGTGAAGCGGGCGTCGTTTGCGCACAGATCGGCCAGGCCGATGTACTCGACCCGCACCAGGCCGAGTTGCTCCAGGTTCGGGTTGGTGTAGCGCCAGCCGCGGCGCTGGTCAAACCAGGCTCGGTAGCCGAGCACCTGGCGCATCGCCTTCTGGGCATTGACGAAGTTGGCGCCCTCCAAGTCGGGGTCGAGCAGCCACTCGGCGCGCAAGGAGTGCGTGCCCGCGCGGTCGAATCCCAGCGACTTG
>JANPDF010000127.1:0-24684 GCA_031431355.1 Gammaproteobacteria bacterium | reverse complement strand
CTTGCGCTGGCGCGCAGCGAAGGCGACAGCCCGCGCAGGCGCACCTGTTCGGTGCGGACGCCGAGTTTCTGGACCTTTTCCGGGGACAGGACCACTGTTCCTGGCGTCGAGGGCGCCTCGCCTGCGTCGTAAACCGCGATGTAGTCCATTCCCATGGCGTCTTTCTTCGGCACCGGCGACTGATCGGCGAGGCCCATTGGGTTGCGGTAGTACAGAACCTTGCGTGTCTGCTCGACTGGTGCGGTCGACGGTGAACTGTCGGCGCTGGGTCGTGTGCTGCGGCCGACAAACCAACCCGCGGTCAGCGCCAGCAGAACAAGGGTGGATACGGCAAGCCAGTGGGTAGCTTTCATCGAGTGTCTCCATTGATAGCGCGCACTTCGGCCGCAGCCAGGAGTTCGTCGCGGAGGGCGTCCACGCGTGCGAGGTCGGCGCCCTGCCATTCGCGCAATGCCTCGAGCAATGTTCCGAAGTCGACTTCGCCGACCTGGTAACTCGCCAGCGCCGATCGGAAGTTGGCATCCGCCTGTGTGAGCAAAGTCGTCTCGATCAACCGTCGTTGCTCGCGGGCGCCCGTCCAGCTCGCCCAGGCGGCGCCCAGGTTGCCCTCGAGATCTCGGCGCACGGCTACGGAGCGGGCAAGCGCCGCGTCTTCAAGCAGGCGCGATTCCCGTTCGCGCTCGCGACGGGCGCGCTGCTGGAACGGGATCTCCACTTCGAACATCAGCTCGTAACTGTCTAACTTGTCGCCGCGCTGCATGGCGCCGACGCCGACAGTGATGTCTGGAAAGCGGTTGCGACGCTGCAGCTCGACGTTGCGGTTGGCGGCAGCGGCCATTGCCGCGCTCGCTTGCACGGCGGGGTGGCTGCCGCGCTCAAGCGTCCGCAATGCCGCTGTCAGGCCGCCATCCACGACTGTCAGCACCGGTGCGGCGTCAGGCTCGGCAAGCGGTGCATCGGCGCGTCGGCCGAGTACGGCATTCAAGGTCGCCATCGCCTGTCGCCGCTGGGCCAGCCTTTCGATGCGTTCGCGCTGCATGACCGTGCGCTCGACCTGCGCCCGGATCGAATCCTGCTGGGCGGCCATGCCCACGGCGTAGCGAATGCCGGCGACATCCTGCACTTGCTCGAGCAATGCGATCACGCGGTCGATCACGGTGACGGCTTCGCGGCCGTGCCAGTAGCGCACGTAGGCCTGTTCCGCCTGCGCCAACAGTTCCAGCGCGGTCGCGTCACGCTCGAAGCGCAGCGACTCGGCTTCGCGGCGGGCGACATCGCGCGACAATCCGCGCTTGCCCCAGAGCGGAAATGTTTGGCGCAATTGGTAGGTGGTCGAGCCGACGTTGCCTGGCAGGAAGGATGGCTGATCGGGATCGATTTCGCGTAGCTCGATCGAAACCATCGGATTGGGCAGGGTGCCGGAAGGCAGCACGCGTGCCTCCGCCGCGTCTGCTTCGAACTGCAGGGCGCGCAATTTTGGGTTGTCTGCCTGTAGCCATTCCCTGATCGAGGCGAGATCCTTGCCGGGATCGGGCTCAGCCGCCAGGGTGGCTTGGGTGCCCGCAAGTGACCAGACAAGTGCCAGGCCAAGAAGCACGCGAAGCGCTGGATTTACCAAAAATGCCATATCTCTTGCCTTGCAAGGCCCGCCAATGGAAATGGTTGCGGTGCAACTGCGGGGGAGGGCGGCAAGCCGTGCACAGACGGCCGAGCCGATGTAGGAAACGGCAGGCGCTGCAAGGCGCCTGCCGAACATCGGTCAGGGATCAAATCAACAACAGACTGGCGGGATGCACCGTAGGTCGATGCCACGAGATTGGCGGCGGCAGCTCAAGGCAATTAGCGCGCGCGACGTCTAGACGCACGATATCCGAGAATCCGAAAATCGACGCGGTTGCCATGAGCGGGACAGGGGGAACGCGTCCCACGTCATTGCTCTGGTCGCCCTGACTGCAATGGGCATCGCATGCACTTGTTTGCCTGGCCGGCGGCCCTGAGTGGCAGTCGTGCTCGACGGCTGTCGAAACGGGTGCTTCCAACGAGGCCAAGTCGGCTATTGAACAAATTGAATGACTAGCCAGTATTGCTTGCGACCACAGCAGCGCGACGATCATGACAATCGAAAGTCGGGTGCGTAGCCGCTGGCAGCGGAATCTGTTCATGCGAACGTAAAGACTACACGCCTCGGGTATGAGTTCCCTGATCTGGGTCAAATTCATGGGCCGGACCCGGGTTTTGACGCGTGGGCAGCAAGCCTGCATTGATGACGGTGAAGAGCTTTGCCTTAGCTTCCGGGCCAGTATAGCCTGCTTCTTGCACTGCGCATAATGTATATTATGTCAAATACTAAATGACAAGGCTCAGCTGACCTGCATCAACGCTCCCTCCCCATCCACGGCGTACGGTCCAACAAACGCATTGGAGCCGACGCGATGAACTGTGGCACGACCTACTACTCAACCGTTCCATGAACGGCACCCCGAATCGACTGCGACTGGTAAGAGCCGGCATCGATACCTACCAGCAGCCCGTGGTCTACATGCATCGCGAGTGTCCGGTCTGCCGGGCGGAAGGCTTCAGCGCGCTGACTCGCGTACTCGTACGCTGCGGCGAGCGCGAGTTGGTGGCCACGCTCAACGTGGTCACCGGGGACCATTTCGGGATGGATGAAGCACGACTGTCGGAGGCAGCCTGGATCGCCCTTGATCCGGCCCCGGGCGCCCTCGGCGAATTCAGCCATTCCGATCCGCCAGCCTCGGCGCCGTCGCTGCGCGCCAAGGTCTTCGGCCAGCGCCTGGTGGACGCCGACTTCCTGGGACTGATGCGCGACACCGTCAACAACCGGTTCTCCGACATCGAGTTGGCGGCATTCGTCACCGCCTGCGCGGGTGAGCGGCTCGACCACGGCGAAACCCTGGCGCTGACCCGGGCCATGGTCGACGTGGGCCAGCGTATCGACTGGGGCGGCGGCGTGGTCCTCGACAAGCATTGCGTTGGCGGCTTGCCCGGAAACCGCACGACTCCCATCGTCGTGGCGATCGTCGCGGCCGCGGGCCACCGCATTCCCAAGACCTCGTCCCGTGCGATCACCTCCCCCGCCGGAACCGCCGACGCCATGGAAGTGATGGCGCCGGTCGCGCTCGACCTGGCAGCGATGCGCCGCGTGGTGGAGCAGGAAGGCGGCTGCATCGTATGGGGCGGCAACGTGCGACTCAGTCCCGCCGATGACATCCTGATACGCATTGAGCGGCCGCTCGATTTCGACAGCGACGGCCAACTCGTCGCCAGCATCCTGTCCAAGAAGGTCGCTGCGGGATCAACGCACGTGCTCATCGACATGCCGGTCGGGCCCACGGCCAAGGTCCGTTCGCTCGACTCGGCGATGTCGCTGCAGGCTCGAATGCTCACAACGGCGCTCGCGCTCGGATTGACCATTACGGTGCTGCAGACCGATGGCACGCAGCCGGTCGGCTTCGGCATAGGCCCGGCCTTGGAAGCGCGCGACGTGCTGCAGGTGCTTCGCGGCGATCCACGGGCACCCGTGGACTTGCGCGAGCGGGCCTTGCTGATTGCCGGCGGCGTGCTGGACCTCGTCCCGGGTGCGACACCGGGCGAAGGTCTGCAGATCGCGCGCGCGGTGCTCGACAGCGGCCGCGCCTTACGCAAGTTCCAGGCGATCTGTCTAGCCCAGGGCGGCTTTTCCGAACCGGTTATTGCGCCGCATCGACGCCCGGTCCTTGCCACGCGAACCGGCACGATTCGGACCATCGACAACCGCCGCCTCGCCCGCATTGCCAAGCTCGCCGGCGCGCCGGGGTCTGCTTCAGCGGGCGTGGATTGCTACCGACGCCTGGCCGAGCGTGTCCAGGCCGGCGAGCCCTTGTTCGAAGTGCATGCACAGTCCGCAGGCGAGCTCGGATACGCACTGGACTATTCGAATGCGCACCCGGACATCTTCGCGTGGGAGGAAGAGACATGAGCCGGGTTCTGCTGTGTTTCCCGGCGCAGGCTGCCCTCGGCCGATCATTGGCGCCACAGTTGCGAGCTCGCTTTTCCGACGTCGCCTGGCGCCGCTTTCCCGATGGTGAGTCGCTGGTAGCCGTCGACGAGGACCTGCGCGAGGCCGATGTCGCCCTGCTCGCCTCGCTGCACCACCCCGACCAAATCGCCCTGCCCTTGCGCTTCGCTGCGGAAACAGCCCGCCAGTTCGGCGCCCGTTCGATCGGACTCATCGCCCCGTATCTGGGCTACCTGCGCCAGGACACGCGTTTCCATCCGGGCGAAGCAATCAGCGCACCGTTGTTCGCGCGCTTCCTCGAAGGCAGCTTCGACTGGCTGGTGACGGTCGACCCGCACCTGCACCGCATTACCACCCTGCGCGATCTGTTCACCATCCCGGTGTCCAATGTCGCCGCCGCACCGGCGATCGCCGACTGGATCCGCGCCAACGTGCCCGATGCCGTCGTCATTGGGCCCGACAGCGAAAGCCGGCAATGGGTGCAGGAAGTCGCCCGCATCGCCGGCGTTCCCGGGATGGTGCTGGAGAAGGTGCGGCACGGTGACCGCGATGTGGAGGTCACCCTGCCCGACGCCGCGATGGCGCGCGGGCGCACCCCGGTGCTGGTGGATGACATCGTGTCCACCGGGCACACCATGCTGGCCACGATCGCGCATCTGCGCGTGCTCGGGTTGCCCGCGGCCACTTGCCTGGCCACCCATGCGGTGTTCGCCGAGGGTGCCTGCGAGCAGTTGCTTGCCGCCGGGGCGGCTCGTGTAGTGAGTACCGACACGATTCCGCACGCAACCAACGCCATCGCGCTCGGAGCCCTGCTTGCTGCTGGTGCCGAGGAACTTTTCAACGATGCTGACACCGATGGATAACCTGCCCATGAATCTCAACAGCTACCTCAAGCAGATGGTTCGGCAGAAAGCCTCGGACTTGTTGTTGAGCGTGGGTGCGCCGCCAGCGATCAAGATCGAGGGCAAGACCCATCATTATCATGATCGGCGAGATCCGCGATCGGGAAACCATGCAGGCTGCGATTTCCTACGCTGAAACCGGGCACCTGTGCCTTTCGACGCTGCATTCCAACAACGCCAACCAGACCCTGGAACGAATCATCAATTTCTTTCCGGAGGACGCGCGGTCGCAGCTCTTGCTCGATCTCTCGCTGAACCTGCAGGCGGTGGTGTCGTTGCGCTTGTTGCAGGGCGTGGGCGGTCACCGGATCCCGGCTGTGGAGATCCTGCTGAAGAGTCCCTACGTGTCGGACCTGATCGCCATGGGCGAGGTGGACCTGTTGAAAGAAGCGATGAAATCGGCGGCGGACCGAAACAGGAATCGGCGAAGAAACCAAGGAGCGGCTAGTTGCCTCCCTCGGCGCCGCCAACCATGGTTGGCTGGGCGCGAAGCATCACTTCGCTTTCGATGGAACGCACAATTTCTCTGGCCCCTATTTTTTTGGGCCTTTTCTAGGACGGAGGCTGTCCGCGTTCCAATCCGGACGCCTTGCGTCCTGCTCGGTTGAAGGCCGACGCTTCGGAGGCTTGTAGACGCCGCGACAGGTCAATGCAGCGGTCGGCCAGACCGCGAGCGGCATCGTGCAGGGCCTGGCTGTGCTGAACGAAGGCGACGTTGCGTTCCATGTCCTCGGCGGTCCAGCCGCGGCTGTGGGCGATATACGGGAACTGCGGAAACTGCATTCCCAATTCGCTGAAGAACTGCAGCATTTGGCCGGCGACCGCCTGGATGTTGTCCTGGCCCCCGACGATGATCAGCCCGGCCGCCTTGTTCTTCAGCATTACCCGATTGCGTAGGGTGATCTGGTTCTGCACGGTATTCAAACGCTCGGCCATCTTGAAATACAGCGAGCTGGCGGCGCCCCAGCGGATCGGCGTCGCGACCAGCACGACATCGGCCCAGAACACCAGATTCTCGTAGACCGCATTCATGCCATCGTCGTGATCCATCTGGGAAATGCTGCAGGGCCAGGTGCAGGCGTGCGCGCTCTTGGAGTAGTAACCCTCGCAGGCGCGAAACTTCAACTCGCGCAGCTTGATCAGGCGCGTTTCCAAGCCGTGTCCGTCGCGTACGTGCGCCAGTGCCGATTCCAGCAGGGCCTCTGACGTTGAATAGCGCGGATTGGCGTTGTCCATGATCGTGGTTGAAATGCCGGCCACGCGCAGCGGGCCGGGCTGGCGCGCGAGGTCGCGGTCGAGCGGATGCGGATCGTGCGCGAGCTTGTTGCGGGTGCTGGCCGGCGCCTCGCGCACCAGTAATCGCCCACCGTCGAGCTTGAACTCGAAGCGCGGCACGCGGTCGTCCTCGTAGCCCGGTTCGCCTTCACCGGTGATCCGGTGGAACTTGTAGTTGTGCCAGGGGCAGACCACGTAGTCGCCGTCGAGTCGGCCTTCGCCGAGCGGCCCGCCGGCGTGGTTGCAGACGTTGTGGATGATGCCGAAGCGGCCGTCTGCGTACGACAGCGCCAATTTGGTCCGACCAGCCATGACCTGTTGAAGCGGCTTTTGCGCCAACTCGGCAGCATCGCCGAGGTCGTGCCAGATATCTTGGCTCATTTCCGCTCCCCCGGGGCGAATATTCCGTCGGTGGCTGCCCAACGGGAAGTCTAGTCCAAGCCGGTGTGCCGAAAAAGCGTCGGCACGATGGCCGCCTGCTCGGCGATGAGTTCTGTAAAGCGTGCGCGGCCGACTGGAATCGCCGCTGGTCCAGCTTTCGATTCGCCGGGTACCAGGAGTCAGGACGGGGCCCAACCCTGGTCCCAGCCCGGTTAGGATGATCCTGCCATGACCGCCGTCCCCAACGAATCGCAGACGGCCCAGCGGCTAACCCGCCTGGAGGCCGTGCAGTCGGTGGTGCTCGACATCAGCCGCCGCTCGGCCGGCTGCCAGGACCTGCAGGATTTCTTCCGCGCCGTGCACGCCGCCGTCGGGCGGATCATGTACGCCCGCAACATCTACATCGCATTGCGCGATCCGCACCAGGACACCATTCGCTACGTCTACGACGTCGACGAAAAAGATTGGCCGCAGGCGCCCGACGCGCAACATCCGCTTTTGCCGGAAGCCGAATCGCCCACCGCCTGGGTCATTCGTCACGGTACGCCGCTGAGCGTGTCAGCGGAGGAATTCGCGGCGGAGCTGGCCGAGGGCCGCGACTGGGGCACCGGTACGAATCCCGAGCACTGGCTGGGCATGCCGCTGATCGACAGCGACCGCAACACCTTCGGCGCCTTCGTGCTGCAAAGCTACACGCACGGCGTGCGCTACTCCGACGAGGACATCGCCCTGTTCGAGCTGATCTCGAACCACGTCGCGCACGCCATCGAGCAGGTGCAATTCGCCAACCGCCTTGAGCTCGCGATCGCCGAGCGCACCCGCAGCCTTGAGCTTGAAGTCGCCGAGCGCCGCCACGCCGAGAAGCTGCAGCACGCACTGTATGAGATTTCCGCGCAGGCGATCCGTGACATAGACCTCGATGCCTTCTACGCGGAACTGCACCGGATCCTGGGCGAGCTGCTGTACGCCCGGAACTTTGCGATCATGCTCTACGACCCGCAGGAAGAGCTGGTCCGCTACCCCTACTACGCCGACGAAAAGGACGCGCCGCCACCGGCTGATTACCGGCGCCCTGCCGGGCATGGCCTGAGCGGCTACGTGCTGCGCACGCGGCAGCCGCAGCGCATCGACCAGGCGCGATACCAGGCCCTGGTGCAGGCCAGCGAGATCCACCACGCGATCGGCAGCGTCGATTTCAACGTCTGGATCGGCACGCCGATGATCTACCAGGACCAACTGCTCGGCGCAATCGTCCTGCAAAGTTACGATCCGGCCATTGGTTACGGCGACGCCGAGCTGGGGCTGCTGACTTTCGTCGCCGACCATATCGCCGCCGCGCTGTCCCGGAAGCAATCAGCTGAGGCGTTGCGCTCTGCGCATGCGCGCCTGGCTAGCGGCAGCACCGCCTTGCAGGCGAAGAACCGCGAGCTCGAGCAGACCCTCGAGTATCTGGGCGTCGCGCACCACGAACTGATGCGGCAGGAAAAGCTGGCCTCGCTGGGTGCGCTGGTGGCGGGCATCGCGCACGAGGTCAACACGCCGCTGGGAATCTGCGTGACCGCGGTGAGCTATCTCGCGGACCAGACCCTGGAGGTGCGCAAGCGCCTGGCCTCGAAACAACTCACCGAAGCCGATCTGCAAGTTCATCTGGGCACCGCCGAGGAAACCCTGCGGATCCTGACCAGCAATGTCGACCGTGCGAGCAGCCTGATCCGCAGCTTCAAGCAGGTCGCGGTAGATCAGTCCTCTGATGGCATCCGCGAAATCAAGCCAGCCGAGTATTTCGAGGAGGTGCTGCGCTCGATCCGGCTGCAGTTCAAGGGCATGCGCCACACCATCTCGGTGAATTGCGATCCCGGCCTGCGCGTTCTCAGCACCCCCGGCGCGCTGTCGCAGATCGTCACCAACCTGGTGATCAATTCGATCGTGCACGGCTTCGAGCACATTGAGGAGGGCCACATCCGCATCGAGGTGCACTGCGAGGATTCGTGGCTGATGATCGACTTCCAGGACGACGGCAGCGGCATGCAGCCCGACGGGCTTAAGCACCTGTTCGACCCCTTCTACACCACCAAACGGGGCCGTGGCGGCAGCGGACTGGGTGCGAACGTCGTCTACAACCTGGTGACGACCAAGCTCCGCGGCACGATCGCGGTCGACAGCGAACCAGGCAAGGGCCTGCACTACCGCATTCGCCTGCCGGTGCAGGTCTCGGCCTAGCCCGCCGCTCAGTTCGCCGGCGGCGCGTCCGGCGAACGATGGGCAAAATTGAAAGCGACTAACGCCGTCGGGGTTCCGAGGAGTTGGCGCTGACCAAGGGTGCAACGAAGCGTTCCGCGGCCCACGCTTTGGAACGGGCACTGTGCACTCCATTCTGCTAGCCGAACGACTCCCGTCACCCGACTCCTGTCGCCCAACTCGGAGACCCCCATGATCGACCGCAGACCCCTCGCCTCCCTCGGCGCCGCCAACCACGGTTGGCTGGACGCGAAGCATCACTTTGCCTTTGCCAGCTACCAGGACCCGGCGCGCGTCCACTGGGGCGCCCTGAGGGTCTGGAATGACGACGCCATCCAGGCCGGCACTGGCTTCCCGCCGCACTCGCATGCGGACATGGAAATAATCACCTATGTCCGCGAAGGCGCCATCACCCACCGGGACAACCTCGGCAACCACGGCCGGACCGAGGCTGGCGATGTCCAGGTGATGAGTGCCGGCAGCGGAATCACCCATTCCGAATTCAACATGGAGCCCGGGACCACGCGGATCTTCCAGATCTGGATCATCCCCGACCAGCGCGGACTGGCGCCTGCCTGGGGCGCCAAGCCGTTCCCGGGCGCCGATCGCAGCGGCCGCTTCGTGGCACTGGCCAGCGGCTCCCCGGATGATTCCGATGCCCTGCCGATCCGTGCCGATGCCAAGGTGCTGGGCGCGCGGTTGAGCGCAGGAGAGACCGCGGAATACAGCCTAGGCAGCAAGCGTCGCGCCTATCTGGTGCCGGCCACCGGCCGCGTGCTGGTCAATGACGTGTTGCTGGAGGCGCGCGACGGCGCGGCGATCGAGGACGAATCCGTGCTGCGCGTCACGGCGCTGGAAGACGCCGAGTTGGTGCTTGTCGACGTGGCCTGAGCGAGTGGGCAAAGAAAAACCCGGCCTGGGCCGGGTTTTCTTTTTCACTTTAATGGCGTCCCCACGGGGATTCGAACCCCGGTCGCTACCGTGAAAGGGTAATGTCCTAGGCCTCTAGACGATGGGGACAGAAGTAACTTGAAACCGGGTGGTGGAGCTAATCGGGATCGAACCGATGACCTCTACAATGCCATTGTAGCGCTCTCCCAGCTGAGCTATAGCCCCACCGATAGGAGAACGCGAATTTTAGCGGTGGCCTTGGGGCCTCGTCAAGCGAATGCTACGGTTTCCTCGTCGGTCGATTCCAGCGGCATCCGTCCGAGCGTGTGCGGACCGTGGCCCTGACTGGTCAGATACTCGAGCCATTTGTTGAGGAAACTGTTCATCCGCAGGCGGTGGCCGAACATCACCTTGGGCGAGGGATGCAGGCCGAGCACGTCCTGCCAGTGCCTGCCGATGTAGCAATGGGTGACCTCGGCCTGGCGCGCGTCGCGGTACACACGAACGTAGGCGGAAGGATCGGGTTGCCCGGTGACCGGATCGCTCATCCGGTAGCTGATGCGCAGCTCCAGCGTGTACGGATGCACGTCAAGCACTTCGACCACCAGGTCCAGTCCGCTGGCGCAGCGCGACAGGTACTTGCCCGGTTCTAGCATCGGCAGATCGAACAGCCGCGACATGCGCTGGTAGTTCTCGCCATAGAGTCCCATCAGCCAGCTCAAGCGGCTGAAACTGGGTAAGGCCTGGGGACGAAAGATCGCCATGGAAAAGATGCTAGCAGGGTTTCCAGCCGGCAAATACCACTTCGAAGGCACTATGCGGCGGGCTCAGAACATGTGACGCTGTATGCCGAACTGCGCCAGGACCTTACTCGCGATTTCTTCGATCGAGGTGTGCGTGGTACTCAGCGACGGCAGGTTTTCGGCGCGAAACAACGACTCCGCCCGTGCCACTTCCTTCCTGCATTGCTCAATCGTCGCGTAGCGCGAGCCGGGCTTGCGCTCGGTGCGTATCTGCTGCAATCGCACCGGGTCGATGGTCAGCCCGAACACCTTGCGTTTGTGCTTCTTGACTCGCTTGGGCAACTCGTCGTCGGCGAGGTCGTCCTCGGTCAGTGGATAGTTGGCCGCCTTCACGCCGTAGTGCAGCGCCAGGTACAGGCAGGTCGGCGTCTTCCCCGAGCGCGACACGCCGACCAGGATAAGGTCCGCTTCGTCGTAATCCAGGTCGATGCCATCGTCGTGCGTAAGCGCGTAGTTGGTGGCGTTGATGCGTGCCTCGTAGGCGGCGAAGTCGACCATGCTGTGCGCTCGGCCCATCCGCGGCAGGCGCTTGGTGCCCAGCTCTTGCTCCAGGGGCAGGATGAATGGCGCGAAGATATCGAGCATCAATGCGCCGCTGCCGACCAGCAATGCATTCATTTCAGGATCCACCGCGGAATTGATCACGATCGGCCGGACGCCGGCGCGTTCGCCGGCCAGGCGGATTTCCGCGGCCGCGGCCAGCGCTTTTTCGCGCGTGTCCACGAACGGGATGCGCAATGTCCTGAACTCGGTGCCGTTGAACTGGGTTAGCAGGCTGTGGCCAATGGTTTCGGCAGTGATGCCGGTGCCATCGGAAATGAAGAAAACCGGGCGTACTGGGGTCATGTCGGTAATTGTGCCCCAGCCGCGCTTGTCCGGCGTGGTGGCGGGACGGGATAATGACGGTCTGGGGCCACTGCCCTGCCCTCCGGAGTCTGCCTTGAGCGCCCACGTCCTTTGGCTGCACCAGCTGCGCTTGTCCGACCTGGCCCAGGTTGGCGGAAAGAACTCCTCACTGGGCGAGATGATCGGCCACCTGAGCGAGCTGGGCGTCTCTGTTCCCGGGGGATTCGCCACCACTGCCGATGCTTTCAGCGAATTCATCGCCTTCAACAACCTGTTCCAGCGCATCTTCGACCGGCTCGCCGGTCTCGATGTCGAAGACGTCGATTCGTTGGTCCGGGCCGGCAAGGAAATTCGCGAGTGGGTGGTGACGGCGCCGCTGCAGCCGGAGCTGGAACGCGCCGTTCGCGAGGCCTATCAGCGGCTTTGCGAAGAAGCAGGCAGCAAGGACATCGCCGTTGCGGTGCGCTCGTCGGCCACCGCCGAGGACCTGCCGGACGCCAGCTTTGCCGGCCAGCAGGAAACCTTCCTCAACGTGGTCGGCATCGACGACGTGCTGGTACGCATCCGCGAGGTGTTTGCCTCCTTGTACAACGATCGCGCCATCGCTTATCGCGTGCATCATGGCTACAAGCACGAGGACGTGTTCCTGTCGGCGGGCGTGCAGCTGATGGTTCGCTCGGACATTGGCGCTTCCGGCGTGCTGTTCACGCTCGACACCGAATCCGGTTTCCGCGACGTGGTCTTCATCACATCCAGCTACGGCCTCGGCGAAAACGTCGTGCAGGGCGCAGTGAATCCCGACGAGTTCTATGTCTACAAGCCGACGCTGCGTGCCGGCAAGCCGGCGATCCTGCGCCGAACCCTGGGCAGCAAGGAAATCCGGATGGTCTACTCCGATGCCCCGGGCGAGCGCGTGCGCAACGAGCCGACGCCGGCGGACTTGCAGTCGAAGTTCTCGATCTCCGACGCCGACGTGCAAGAGCTGGCGCGGCAGGCGCTGGTGATCGAGGAGCATTACGACCGCCCGATGGACATCGAATGGGCCAAGGACGGCAACACTGGCAAGCTGTACGTGGTGCAGGCGCGACCGGAAACAGTTAAATCTCGGACCAAAGCAACTCAGACGGAACGGTATTTACTGAAGTCGCGCAGCAACATTTTGGTGGAAGGTCGCTCGATCGGCCATCGCATTGGCGCCGGCAAGGCGCGCGTCGTACGCAGCATCGCGCAGATGAATGAGTTCCAGGCTGGTGACGTGCTGGTCGCGGATATGACCGATCCCGACTGGGAGCCGATCATGAAGCGTGCTGCCGCGATCGTGACCAATCGCGGCGGCCGCACCTGCCATGCGGCGATCATCGCGCGCGAGCTGGGCGTGCCGGCGGTGGTTGGCTGCGGCGATGCCACCGGCCAGATTGCAGACGGCACCGAAGTAACGATCAGTTGCGCCGAGGGTGACACCGGTTTCATCTACGAGGGACTGCTGCCGTTCGAGCGCATCAGCACCAATCTTGAGCACATGCCCCCCGCCCCACTGAAAATCATGATGAACGTGGGCAACCCGGAGCGCGCATTCGATTTCGCGCAGCTGCCACACCAGGGCATCGGCCTGGCCCGGCTGGAATTCATCATTGCCAGGCAAATTGGCGTGCATCCGAAGGCGCTGCTGGAGTACGACCGTCAGGATGCTGCGACCAAGCGGTTGATCGAACCGCTCATGGCCGGTTATGCCAGCCCGGTCGATTTCTACGTCGAGCGCCTGGTCGAAGGTATGGCGACCCTGTCGGCAGCGTTCGCGCCGCATGCGGTGATCGTCCGCCTGTCCGATTTCAAGTCCAACGAATACGCCAACCTGATTGGCGGCGCGCAAGACGAGCCGCACGAGGACAATCCACCGATCGGATTCCGCGGCGCCTCCCGCTATGTGGATCCGAGTTTCTCCGACTGCTTCGCGCTGGAATGCCGCGCCGTCAAGAAGGTGCGCGACGAGATGGGCCTGACCAACTGCTGGGTCATGATTCCGTTCGTGCGTACGCTCGAGGAAGGCCGCAAGGTCATCGGCGCGCTCGCCGCCAACGGCCTGAAGCGTGGCGAGAACGGCTTGAAGATCGTGATGATGTGCGAGGTTCCCTCGAATGCCCTGCTCGCCGACGAGTTCCTGGAGATGTTCGATGGCTTTTCGATCGGCTCCAACGACCTGACCCAGCTCACGCTCGGCCTGGACCGTGACTCCGCGGTTGTTGCGCATCTGTTTGATGAGCGCAATGCCGCGGTGAAGAAGCTGCTGTCCATGGCCATTTCCGCCGCGCGCGCCAAGGGCAAGTACATCGGCATCTGCGGCCAGGGGCCGTCCGACCATCCGGACCTGGCCGATTGGCTGATGGAACAGGGTATCGAGTCGGTCTCCCTGAATCCCGATACCGTGGTCGATACCTGGCTGCGCCTGGCTAAGATCAAGGCTGGCTGACCGCTGATGGACGGTTTCGTGCAGATGGTCTCCGACGTCGGGCAGGCGGCGCTCTCGCACGACTGGGCCTGGCGAATCCTGGTGGCGCTGGCGATGGCGATCGTCGGCTTCTGGCTGGCGCGCTGGCTGGCCCGGATCCTGGATCGCCTGATGCTGCGCTTTGCGGTCGAGGACATCCTGCGCAACTTCCTGCGCAACGTGGCCTATGCCATCGCGGTGGTGATCGTCTTCATCGCCGCGCTGGATTTTGCCGGCGTGCCG
The DNA here is from genome assembly GCA_031431355.1 of Gammaproteobacteria bacterium. Classification (GTDB taxonomy): domain Bacteria; phylum Pseudomonadota; class Gammaproteobacteria; order Xanthomonadales; family Xanthomonadaceae; genus Arenimonas. The sequence continues at coordinate 10,602 of JANPDF010000127.1, read as the reverse complement.
ACCACTTCCTTGCTCGCCGTGGTCGGCGCCGCAGGCCTGGCCATCGGCCTGGCGCTGAAGGATTCCCTGTCGAACATCGCCTCGGGCGTGATGCTGATCGTGTTGCGCCCGTTCCGTTCCGGCGACAGCGTGCAGATCGCCGGGCTTGAGGGCATCGTCGAGAGTGTGCGCATTTTCCAGACGCGGATGGTCACTACCGACAATCGCGAGATCATCCTGCCCAACAGCCAGATCACGGCGGCGCCGATCATCAATTTCACCGGTCGCGGCGAGCGCCGCATCGACTTGACGATGGCGATGGCGTTTGGCGATGACTTGACGGCATTGCGCGCGAACCTGCTGGCGATTGCAGCGCAGCATCCGAAGGTCAAGCCTTCCCCTGCCCCAGAGGTACTGGTCAGTGCGCTCGGGGAAAGCACGGTGTCGGTGCAGCTGCGGGTCTGGGTGCCGGCGCGCGATTACCCTGCCGTGCAGGCCGAGTTGCTGGAGGCGCTGCTCGCCGATTACGCCGCCCGCGGCACGCGGCTGCCACTGCCGCAGCGGGAGCTGCACGTGCACCACCATGGCATGGTCGCGGAGTCCGTCGCCGCCATGCCGGAGCTGCTCAAGCCAGCGCTCTAGGCGCCGCCCAGCTTGCCCATGAACTGCCGGAAGTAGACCAACTCATGCACCGACTCGCGGATGTCGGACATCGCGGTGTGCGTGCCCGTTTTGCTGAAACCATCGCACAGGCCCGGGGCCCAGCGGCGCGCCAGTTCCTTGATCGTGCTGACGTCCAGGTTCCGGTAGTGGAAGTAGCGCTCCAGTTCGGGCATACCGCGCACCAGGAAGCGCCGGTCCTGGCAGATCGAGTTGCCGCAGATCGGCGACTTGCCCGCCGGAACCCATGCCGACAGGAACTCGATCGTCTTTGCCTCGGCCTCGGCCAGGCTGACCTCGCTGGCAAGGATGCGGTCCCACAAGCCGGACTTGGCGTGGGTGTTGCGATTCCAGTCGTCCATCGCCTGCAGGCGCTCAAGCGGATGCTTGATGGCAAGCTCCGGGCCCTCGGCGAGGACGGTGAGCTCCTGGTCGGTCACCAGGGTGGCGATCTCGATGATCGCGTCGGTGTCGGGGTCGAGACCGGTCATTTCCAGGTCGATCCAGATCAGGCGGGTGTCGTTCGGCAGCGGGTTTGAGCTCATGCGATTCTGGAAGGGAGGCGTGCTTGCAATCATACTTCAGGCATCGCGCGGAGAATCCGCGTCGTTCCCCGAGGTCGTCCCATGATGCCGCACGATACGCTGGGCCACTACCAGATACTGACCTCGATGCTGGCCCCTGCCCTGTTGATGGCGGCCACCGGATCGCTGCTGGTGTCGGCCAACAATCGCCTAGCCCGCGTCGTCGATCGCTTGCGCGCGCTGGTCTCGAGTTGGCACGTGGTCTCCGTTTCCAGGCGGCCTTCGCTGGAGTTGCAGATCGCCCGCCACCGGCGACGCAGCCGCTACGTGCTCAAGGCTTGCCTGATGCTGTACTGCGCCGTAGGCGGCTTCGTGGGTACCAGCCTGGCACTGGCCGCCGATGCCTACAGCGGCTTCCGGGTGGCCGCGCTGCCGACCCTGCTGGCGGTGATTGGCGTGCTCTGCTTGCTGGTGGCCTGCATCTACCTCGGCCTGGAAGTCAGCCTGGCCGTGCGCAGCTTCGATGAGGAACTCGACCTCGAGCTTGAACGTCGAACCGACTGATCAGGACGGATCGCGCCGGCGTTTGCGGCGGAAGTAGTCACTGAGCCGCTGCCCCGCTTCGTTCGCCATCAAGCCGCCCTGCACCAACACACGATGGTTGTGCCTCGGGTCGGCCAGCAGGTCGAACACGCTGCCGCAGGCGCCGGTCTTGGGGTCGCTGGCGGCATAAACTACCCGGCTCACCCGCGCGTGCACCATCGCCATCGCGCACATTGCGCATGGCTCCAGCGTCACGTACAGCGTCGCGCCGAGCAATCGGTGGTTACCGAGCCGCGCGCCGGCGCTTCGCATCGCCACGATTTCGGCATGCGCACTGGGATCGTGCTCGCTGATATTGCGATTCCAGCCCTCGCCCAGCAGCTCGCCGTCGGCGCCGACCAGGATGGCCCCGACCGGGATTTCATCGTCCTCGCGTTCGGCGCGATCAGCCAGCGCCAGCGCTTCCTGCATCCATTGCTCATCGGCCTCGCTGAAGGCCGTGCGGTCGTTGCTGTGTCCTTCGCCGGGCAGCACGGCCACCTGCCCTACTCCCACTCGATGGTCGCGGGCGGTTTGCCGCTTATGTCATAAACTACGCGAGAAATACCGCGTAACTCATTGATTATACGATTAGAAACCTTGCCGAGAAGTGCGTACGGAAGCTCGGCCCAGTGCGCGGTCATGAAGTCGACGGTCTCCACGGCACGCAACGCGATAACCCATTCGTAGGCGCGCGCATCGCCGACCACGCCGACCGAACGCACCGGCAGGAACACCGCGAAGGCCTGGCTGGTCTTGTCGTACCAGCCGGATTCGCGCAGCTCGTCGATGAAGATGGCGTCGGCCTGGGCCAGCAGCTCGGCGTACTCGCGCTTCACTTCGCCAAGGATGCGCACGCCCAGCCCCGGGCCCGGGAACGGATGCCGGTACACCATCTCGCGCGGCAAGCCGAGTTCGACGCCGATCCGCCGCACTTCGTCCTTGAACAACTCGCGCAACGGCTCGACCAGGCCCAGCTTCATGTGCTCGGGTAGACCGCCGACGTTGTGGTGGCTCTTGATGACGTGCGCCTTGCCGGTCTTGCTGCCGGCGGACTCGATCACGTCCGGATAGATGGTGCCCTGGGCCAGCCATTTTACGTCGTGTAGCTTGGCCGACTCCTCGTCGAAGATCTCGATGAACAGCCGGCCGATGATCTTGCGCTTGGCTTCCGGATCGGAAACACCGGCAAGCGCGGCGAAGTAGCGGTCCGCGGCGTCCACGCGAATCACCTTGAGCCCCATGTGCTCGGCAAACATCGCCATCACCTGGTCGCCCTCGTGCCAGCGGAGCAGTCCCGTATCAACGAAAACGCAGGTCAGCCGGTCGCCGATGGCCTTGTGCAGAAGCGCGGCCACGACGGAGGAATCGACGCCTCCGGAAAGCCCGAGCAGGACATTTTGCTCGCCGATCAGCGCATGCACCCGCGCGATTTGGTCTTCGATGATGTTGGCGGCGGTCCACAGCGTCGCGCAGCCGCAGATATCGACCGCGAAGCGGCGCAGCATGGCCTGGCCGGAATTGGTGTGGGTCACCTCGGGGTGGAATTGCACGCCGTACCAGCGCCTGACCTCGTCGGCCATCGCAATGATCGGCACCGAATCGGTGCGCGCGGTGACGGCGAATCCTTCCGGGATCGCGGTGACGCGATCGCCGTGGCTCATCCAGACGTCGAGCTTGGGCGGCGAGCCTGGATGGTCCTTGAGGCCGTCGAGCAAGGCGCACTCGGAGGTGACCTCGACTTCGGCGTGGCCGAATTCCCGATGGTGTCCACCCTCGACGCTGCCACCCAACTGCATGGCCATCGTCTGCATGCCGTAGCAGATGCCGAGGATCGGCACGGCGGCGTCGAACACCTCGCGCGGGGCGCGCGGCGAACCCATTTCCGTGGTCGACTCCGGGCCGCCGGACAGGATGATCCCGCGTGGCGCGAACCGGGCGATCTCGGCCGGGTCGTGGTCCCAGGCCCACACTTCGCAGTAGACGCCGAATTCGCGGATTCGGCGGGCGATCAACTGGGTGTATTGCGCGCCGAAATCAAGGATGAGGATCTTGTCGCTGTGGATGTCGGTCATGTGCCGTGGGCTCAGCTCATCCGGTAGTTGGGTGGTTCTTTGGTGATCTGCACGTCGTGCACGTGGCTCTCGCGGGTGCCCGCCGTGGTGACACGGACGAACTTGGGTCGCGTGCGCATGTCCTCGACATTGGCGCAACCGACGTAGCCCATCGAGGCGCGGACGCCGCCGGCGAGCTGGTGCACGATGTTGGCGAGCGGGCCGCGATACGGCACGCGGCCCTCGATGCCTTCCGGGACCAGCTTGTCGGCGTCGGAAGCATCCTGGAAGTAGCGATCCTTGGAGCCCAGTTCCATGGCGCCGAGCGAACCCATGCCGCGGTAGCTCTTGTAGGAGCGGCCCTGGAACAACTCGACCTCGCCGGGCGCCTCTTCGGTGCCGGCGAACAGACCACCAATCATTACCGTGCTGGCGCCAGCCACCAGTGCTTTCGCGATGTCGCCCGAGTAGCGAATGCCGCCATCGGCGATTAGCGGGATACGACCCTTCAGTACTTCGGCAACCATCGCGATGGCGGTAATCTGCGGCACGCCGACGCCGGCGACGATGCGCGTGGTACAGATCGAGCCGGGGCCGACGCCGACCTTGACTGCGTCCGCGCCATTGTCCATCAGTGCCAATGCAGCATCGCCGGTCACGATGTTGCCGCCGATCACCTGCACGTTCGGGAAGTTCTTCTTCACCCACAGCACGCGATCGAGCACGCCTTGCGAATGGCCGTGGGCGGTGTCCACCACGATCACGTCAACGCCAGCTGCGACCAGCGCCTCGACGCGGGCTTCGGTATCGCCGCCAACGCCGACCGCGGCACCGGCGAGCAGGCGCTCGGCGGAGTCCTTGGCAGCATCGGGATTGTCGCGGGCCTTCTGGATGTCCTTGACGGTGATCAGGCCGCGCAGGCGGAACTCATCATCGACCACCAGCACCTTCTCGATGCGGAACTTGTGCATCAGCTGCAGCACTTCTTCGTCGGAAGCTCCTTCGCGCACCGTGACCAGTTTTTCCTTCTTGGTCATGATGTGGCGCACCGGATCGTCGAGCTTGGTCTCGAAGCGCATGTCGCGGCTGGTGACGATGCCGACCAGCAGGCCGTTCTCCACCACCGGCACGCCGGAGATATTGCGCGCCCGGGTCAGCTTGAGCACTTCGCCGATGGTGGTGTTCGGGCCGACCGTGAACGGGTCGCGGATGACGCCTGCTTCGAACTGTTTGACCTGCGCGACGTGCGCGGCCTGCTGTTGCAGCGACATGTTCTTGTGCAGGATGCCGATGCCGCCGAGCTGCGACATGGCGATGGCCAGGCGCGCTTCGGTCACCGTGTCCATCGCCGCCGAGACGATTGGCAGGTTGAGGCTGATGCCTCGAGTAAGTTGCGTGGCGAGGGTGACGTCCTTAGGCAGGACTATCGAGTGAGCGGGAACGAGGGAGACGTCGTCAAACGTCAGCGCTTCGGCCTGGATGCGCAGCATGGGCGGCTCCGGGGATCAGGAAGCGACTAATTATAGCCCCTTTTCGCCCTACAGCAGGGCCAGCGACAGCCAGGGCACCCAGGTGATGATCAGCACGGCAAGGCCGACGATCAGGAAAAACGGTGCGCAGGCCCGGGTCAGGTCCAGGATGCCGGTCTTGAAGCGGTAGGCCGCGATGAACAGGTCCATGCCGGCCGGCGGCATGAAGTAGCCGATCTGCAGGTTGGCCAGCATGACGATGCCAAAGTGCACGGGATGGATGCCGTAGGCCACGGCCACCGGCACCAGCAGCGGCGTCAGGATGACGATCGCCGAAAAAATATCCATGAACATGCCGACCAGCAGCAGCACAGCGTTGAGCAGCAGCAGGAACATGCTGGCCGAGTGCACGTACTTGCGGCTGAACTCGAACAGCTGGTTGGGCACTTCCTGGTCGACCATCCAGTTCGACAGCGCGGTCGCCGCACCCAGGATGATCAGGATGGCGCCGACCAGGCGCATGGCCTCGGCCATCAGTTGCGGCAACTGCGGCAGCTTGATCTCGCGCTTGATGCCGACCGTCACGATCAGTACGTACAGCGTGGTGATCGCGGCGGCCTCGCTGGCGGCGAACTGGCCGGAATAGATACCGCCGAGCACGATGAAGGGCAGTGGCAGTTCCCACTTGGCATCGAGGATTGCGGCCCAGACTTCGCGACCGTCGAAGCGGGCCGCGGCTTTGGGCAGTTCGCGCCCCACCCACATCGCGTGCAGCGAGAGCATCAACACCATCAACGCGCCCGGCAACAGACCGGCCAGGAACAGGTCCTGCACGGTCACGGCCGGCGTGGTGTTGAGCTGGCCGGCAACGAAGCCAAACAGGATCAGCGGCAGCGAAGGCGCAAACAGGAGGCCCAGGCTGCCCGACGAGGTGACCAGGCCGAGGCTGTAGTTGCGCGGATAGGAAGCCTTGGTCAGCGCCGGATACAGGAACGCGCCAATGGCGACGATGGTCATTCCCGAGGCGCCAGTAAAGGCGGTGAAGAAAGCGCAGGCGACGATGGCGACGATCGCCAGGCCGCCGGGCAGCCAGCCGAGCAAGGCCAGCGACAGGCGAACCAGCCGCTTCGGCGTCCCGCTTTCGCCAAGCAGGTAGCCGGCCAGCGTGAACATCGGGATGGCAATCAGCCCCGGCTTGTCGCCGAGCCGGTAATACTCGACGGCGACGGCGATCAGGTCATAACCGGCCTGGTGGAATCCGAGCAAGGCGATGGCTGCGATCACCGCGAACAGCGGCATGCCGAGCGCAGCCAGCACCAGCACGATGAGCAGGCCGATGATCATGTGGCGGACCCGGGCTCGGGCGGCTCGGCGAACGCGGCGACCGCGAAGCGCAGGCTCATCAGGGCGAATCCAATCGGGAACGCCAGCATCGGCCACCAACTGGGGATGCCCGGCACGAACAGGCCGGGGGCCTCGCCTTCCATTTCAACCATGCCCCATCCATACCAGGCGAGCAGCGCGCAGATCACCGCGGTGGCGAGCTGTGAGACGGCCCAGGACGCGCGGTGCCAGCGCGGCGGCAGAATCCGTGGCAAAGCGTCGATGGCGATGTGCCGGTGCGTGCGCGTTGCGCCCAGGGCGCCCAGCAGCGCCAGCCAGAGCACTCCCATCCGGCCGACTGGTTCGGCCCATTCCAGGCCGGTGTGGAAGAACATCCGCAACGCGATCTGCGCCAGCGCCAGCAACAGCAGGCTGCCGAGCAAGGAGGCGAGCAGCAAATCCTCGACCTGGTGCAGCCGGCGCAACAAGCTTGACGCCACTTATTTTGCTCCGGCGATCGCTTTGCGCATGGCTGCCAACATCTCTGGCGAGATGCGTTTGTCGGCAGTCATTTCCGCCGTGACCTTGGCGCCGATCTGCTTCCAGCGCACCGTCTCCGCTGGATCGAGCTTGTTCACTACCAGGCCCTGCTTCTTCATCGCCGCGAGCGCCGCAGCGTCGTCGCGCTTCACGGTCGCATCGACGCGTTGACCGGCGCCCTTGAAGGCCTTGGATACGGCGACCTGGTCCGCGGGGCTCAGCTTGTTCCAGGCCTTGAGGTCGACGACCACGAAGCCGACCACGAAGGACAGCGGCAAATCGAGCATCGTGCGCAGCTTGCCGTGCCACTGCAACGCGACCGCGCCGCTGGGCGTATTGGCGACGGTATCCACCAGCCCGGTCTGCAGGCTGGTGAAGACGTCGCCAAGCGGCAGCAGGATCGGGCTGACGCCGCCCATCTTGAAGGTGCGCTCTGCAATCTCGTCGTTTTGCGGAATCCACAGCTTGACCGCGTTCATGTCAGCCCGGTTGCGCAAGGGCTTGGAGCTCATCAGGTACGCGAAGCCGATGTCCGAGGCGGCCAGCATCTTCAGGCCCTTGGCTTCGAAGCCCTTGGCCAGTAGCGGATCGATCACCGGCCGTGTTTTGTCGGCCTGCGCCCAGTTGTCGTAAATGAAAGGCAGGCTATAGATGGCGGCGTCGGGGTACACCGCGGCCAACTCGCTGGAGGTCAGCACCCCGCCCTGCAGCTGCCCGAGCCGCATCTTGCGCAGGACCACGGTGTCGCTGCCCATGACACCGCCCGGATAGAACTTGACCTGCACCCGATCCTGGGAGCTGACTTTCACTTCCGCCGCGGCGGCGCGCAACTCGCGCATCCAGGCCGAACCCTCCGGCGCGACCGTGGCGATCTTGATGACCTGTTGCGCGGCGACGGGCGCCGACAGCACGAACGAACACAACAGCATTGCAGTGAATCGATTGAAGCGAGTCATCAGAAATATTCCTTGCCGCTTTCGAGGAGTTTCCGGGCGCGGTCCTGCGCCAGGGTATTGGTCAGCGTGAATCCCGGCGCCGCGGGATCGGCCGCCAGGACTTCGTTCAACAGACGGTCGTGCAATGCCTGGTCGAATACCAGGCGCGCATAGAACTCCGCGAACAGCGTCTTTGCATAGAGGTTGCGGCCGCCGGAAAGTTCGATCGCCTTCTCGAAATACTTGCGGCCGGCCTCGGGCTTGCCACCGATGGCTTCCGGGCGAAGCGAATTGATCACGCCCAGGTAGACGTATGCCTGGCCATGGTCGTGGCTCGGGTCAAGGCGAACCACGCGATCGAGCAGGCTCTCGATCTTGGGCAGGTCGGCGATCGCGCCCCAGTCTTCGGAGTTGGCCTGCAGGTAGCCTGCCCAGCTGCCGGCAAGGACGTACATCAGCTCGACGTTGCTGTCGGCCGCCACTACGCTCGCGAAATCATCGGGCCGCGCTTCCAGCGCCGCGCACAGCGGCGCGTCCTGCAGGCATGACGCGCGGCTCGCGTACCCGAACGCCTTTTTCGACAGTCGCTGCGCGCGAACCTTGTCGTCCCCGGTGAAGTTGCCGGCGTACGCGCTGTTGAGCCGGGCCGCGGCCAGAAGCGTGGATGCGTTTCCCGCGTCGCCGGGTTTCTGGCCGGCGATCAGGCTATCCAGCAACAGCAGGTAGGCGGGCAATCCGTCGCGGACCGTGGCCGGATCTTCGCTGTCGAGCACGGCGTTGCCCAGGTTGCCGGCGAAACTGTCGCTGGCGTTGCGCACCAGCGAAGCGCAGCCACCCAGCAGTAGCAGGAAAACTGCGAGCGTGATTCTGGACATCGCCGGCAAGTATCCCATGTTCAGGGTGAAGGCCTGTCGCTGGCTTCAGCGGCTTCCAGCGTGTTCTGCATCAGCGTCGCGACGGTCATCGGCCCGACTCCGCCCGGCACCGGCGTGATCCAGCTGGCGCGTTCCGAAGCCGCGGCAAAGCCGACGTCGCCAACGAGCCGGCCGTCGTCCATGCGGTTGATGCCGACATCAATGACAATGGCGCCGGGCTTCACCCATTCGCCGGGAACCAGGTCAGGACGGCCAACGGCGACCACCAGGATATCGGCCTGGCGCACCTGCGCCTCGAGCACATCGCGCGGCGTGAACTTGTGGCAGCTGATGGTGGTGCAGCCGGCGATCAGCAGTTCCAGCGCCATCGGCCGGCCGACATGGTTGCTGACGCCGACGATGACGGCGGTTGCGCCGCGCACCGGTCGGTCGGTATAGGCCAGCAAGGTGGTGATGCCGCGCGGCGTGCACGGGCGCAATCCGAACTGGCGCAACGCGAGGTGGCCGACGTTTTCCGGGTGAAAGCCGTCAACGTCCTTGCGTGGATCGATTCGATGGATCAGGTCGCTGGCATCGCGATTGCCGGGAAGCGGTAACTGCACCAGGATGCCGTGGATCGACGGATCGGCATTGAGAGTGTCGATCAGCGCGGCGATGTCGGCATCGCTGGCGGTGGCGGGCAGGTCGTGGTCGTAGGCGTGGATGCCTACCTTGCGGCAAGCCTTGCGCTTGTTGCGCACGTACACCGCGGACGCTGGATCCTCGCCGACCAGGACCACGGCCAGACCGGGCCGTGGCAAGCCCGTAGCGACGCGCGCATCAACGCGGATCGCGAGGTCATCGAGCAACGCATCGGCAATACGCTTGCCGTCGAGGATGCGGGCGGTCATGACGGTCCTTGGCTGGGGCGAAGTGCATGGCGCGGCAGGGCGGCGCACAATGAGGCGACTCCGCGGCATTACTTCTCTCCGCCAATTATCCCCGAAGCGCACCCCGGCACGCCATATGAACAATCGCACCGAGTTGGAGGCCGCCGCGTTCAGGCGGCTGCTGGAGCACCTGGACTCGCGTCGCGACGTACAGAACATCGACTTGATGATCCTGGCCGGCTTCTGCAGGAATTGCCTCGCCGATTGGTATCGCGAGGCTGCCGAGTCCCGCGGCGAACCGATGGGCAAGGACGAAGCACGCCAGGCGATCTACGGAATGCCTTTCCAGGAATGGAAAGTACGCTTCCAGCCCGAGGCGACCGCCGGGCAACTGGCGGCTTTCGAGGAAGCGCGCAAAGCGCACCCCTGACGTCGCGGTCCGGTCCCGGCGAACCGGGACCATCCTGTAATCGAGCCTCAGGCCGCTTTGCGCGTGCGCTTGGCCGGCGCTTTCTTGCGTGCGGCAGAGCGCTTGGCCGGAGCCTTGCCTGCGCCGAGGCGCGCCAGCACCGGCGCCAGTCGGGCCTGGGCCTGCGCCCTCGCCTCTTTGGCCAACGCCACGATCTGCTTGCGGACCGGAGCTGCCTTCGCCTGCGCCTGCTTGCGCAGCGTGGCGACCTTGCCGTTCACTTTCTTGCTGGCGACCTGGACCACGTGCTCGGCGCGGTCACGCAACTCGCTGACGCCTTCGAAACCGTTGGCATACAGGTGGGCTGCCTGCTTGCGGCCCAG
>JANPDF010000126.1:0-11243 GCA_031431355.1 Gammaproteobacteria bacterium | reverse complement strand
CTGGCGACCATGAACATCACCGCGCGCGGCACGTCGTCGCGCGCGGGCGCGTTTGACGCGGCGCTGGTCAAGAATCCGACCAGCGCGCCCCGACCAGCCGCGGCTCGGGCTCCAGCTCGACGCTGAAACGGGCCTGCACCGAGTCCGCGACGCGATGGGCCAGCGCAAGCAGCTCCGGTCCACTGGCTTTGCCATGGTTGACCAGTACCAGCGCATGCTGGCTGCTGACGCCGGCATCGCCGTCGCGATATCCCTTCCAGCCGTCTGCCTCGATCATCCAGGCCGCAGACAGCTTGCTTCGGCCCGGGTCGCCGGTTGCGAACACCGGCAGCGAGGGATGCGCAGCTTTCAGCTCCGCCGCGAACTCGGCGCTCACCAGTGGATTCTTGAAGAAACTGCCCGCGTTGCCGATCAGTGCCGGGTTCGGCAGCTTCCTGGTGCGGATGCGACTGATCGCCTCCGCAACGTGGATCGCCCGCGGCGTGGCCACGCCCATCGACTGCAATTCCTCGCGCACGCCGGGATAGTCGACCCGGAGTTCGCGCTCCCGCGGTAGCCGGAACTCGACGGCGGTGATCACCCACTGGTCGAGTTCGCGCTTGAAAATGCTGTCGCGATAGGCAAACCCGCAGTCCTCGTGCGCCACGCGCTTGATCTGTTGGGTGCCGCGATGAAACGCCTCGACGGTTTCGATGAACTCGCCGACTTCCACGCCATACGCGCCGATGTTCTGGATCGGGCAGGCTCCGACTGTTCCCGGGATCAGCGCCATGTTTTCAAGGCCTGCCAGTCCCTTGCCCAATGTCCAGGTGACCAGGTCGTTCCAGGACATGCCGGCTTCCGCGCGCACCAGCGCGTGTGCCCCGTCGTCCTGGAGGATCCTGGAGCCGGCCATGGTCAGGCAAACCACCACGCCGGGGTAATCGGCAGCGAACAACAGGTTGCTGCCTTCGCCAAGGACCATCACCGGGCCGTCCCGCAACATTGCGAAGTCGAATAATTCCTGCAGCGCGTCGGCCCGGGTCACGTCGGCCATAATCGATGCGCGGGCGGGAACCCGGAAGGTGTTGCGTCCAGCCAGGGAAACGTTTTCGGCCAGCTGGTATCCGCTCACGCGACGCCCTCGCGCAGCCGCCGGATCGAGGTGACGCATTCGCCAATCAGTTCTGGGCCGCGGTAGATCATGCCGGTGTAGAACTGCACCATGCGCGCGCCGGCGACGATCTTTCCGGAGGCGTCGCCGCCGCTGAGAATGCCGCCGACGCCGATCAGGGGGATCGAATCATCCAGCCGCAGCCGAAGCTTGCGCAGGATCGTGGTCGACTTGGTGTAAAGGGGCTGGCCGGACAAGCCACCCTCCTGCGCGGCAAGCGGATGGCCGGCGATATCGCTGCGGTCGATGGTGGTGTTGCCAACGATGACGCCATCGATGCGGGCCGCGTTGAGCACGGTCGCCATGCCGTCGAGCTCGGCATCGCCGAGGTCGGGCGAAACCTTGAGCAGCATCGGCGTGCGGTGTCCGTGCACGCCGCCCAGTTCTTCCTGCACTTCGCGCAGCTCGCCGATGAAGCGGCGCAGCGTTTCCTCGTGCTGCAGGTCGCGCAGGCCAGAGGTATTGGGTGAGGAGATATTGACGGTGACGTAGTCGGCCAGCGCGAATACGCGCTCCATGCAATGGATGTAGTCGTCGGCGGCCTTGTCGTTGGGCGTGTCGCGGTTCTTGCCGATGTTGATGCCGAGGATGCCGTTGCGGCGCGCCTTCTCGACATTGCGCACCAGCGCGTCCACACCGGTGTTGTTGAAGCCCAGCCGGTTGATCACCGCCTGGCGGTCGGGGAGCCGGAACATCCGCGGCTTGGGATTGCCCGCCTGCGGCCGTGGCGTGGTCGTGCCGATCTCGACGAAGCCGAAGCCGAGCGCCATCAGCGCGTCGATGTGCTCGCCGTTCTTGTCCAGGCCGGCAGCGAGGCCGACCGGATTAGCGAACTCGACGCCGAAAGCGCGTGTCTTCAACGGGGCCGGGCGCGTGGCGAGCAGTGGATTCAGGCCGCTGCGGTACGCAGCCTCGATTGCTTTCAGCCCCAGCCCGTGGGCCTGCTCCGCATCGAGGCGGAACAGGAATTGCCGGGCAAGTGAGTACACGAAAACGCCTTAGTTCAGTTGACCCGTTGCGCCCAGCCAGCCGAGGAAGACCGCGAGTCCGCCGAAGAACAGGAAGATGAGCAGGATGCCGACGAGGGTGATCGCGACCATGGTCCAGCCCAGCACCAGGCCGCCGATGGCAAGCCCGTCGCCTTCCATGGTGTCCGGGTTGCGCCGAAGCTCGGCCCGCGCCATGTGGCCGGTGACGATGGCGGCGACGCTCGCCAGTAGCGGCAGCACGGTCCAGCCGAGGATGCCGGACACCAGGCTGATGATCGCCAGCGTGCTGGTCTGCCGGATCACCGGAGCCGCTGTTGCCGCCGGGGCGGTGTATGTAGTCGGATTCTGCTCGTCCATGGTCTTTCCTCAGAGGTCGAACTTGATGCCCTGGGCCAGCGGCAGCGAATTGGAGTAGTTGATGGTATTGGTCTGGCGGCGCATGTACACCTTCCACGCATCGGAGCCCGATTCGCGGCCACCACCGGTTTCCTTCTCGCCGCCGAACGCGCCGCCGATCTCCGCACCGGAGGTGCCGATGTTGACGTTGGCGATGCCGCAGTCGGAACCCGCGGAAGCGAGGAACTGCTCGGCGGCACGCAGGTCGGTGGTGAAGATCGAAGAAGACAGGCCCTGCGGCACCGCGTTCTGCATCTCGATGGCCTGGTCGAGGGTCTTGAACGGAATCGCGTAGAGGATCGGCGCAAAGGTCTCCGCCTGCACCACTTCGCTGGAATTATCCAGGCCGGTGACGATGGTCGGCAGGACGAAATTGCCGGCGCCGTCCACTTCGGCGCCGCCAGTGCGGACCGTGCCTCCCGTCGCCTTAGCCTTCGCGATCGCGGCGAGGTATTGCTGCACGGCAGCCTGGCTATTGAGCGGACCCATCAGCGTGGTGGTGAGGGTCGGGTCGCCGATCTTTCCTTCGACCTGCTTGTAGGCCTTGATCAAGGTCTCCAGCACGCTGTCGAAGATCGACTCATGGATGAACACCCGGCGCGTGGTCGTGCAGCGCTGTCCTGCGGTGCCGACCGCGCCGAACACGATCGCCGGGATCGCCAGCTTCATGTCCGCCGTCTGGTCCACGATGATCGCGTTGTTGCCGCCAAGCTCCAGCAAGGAGCGGCCCAGGCGCTGCGCCACGCGCTCGCCGACCAGGCGGCCGACGTGGGTGGAGCCGGTGAAGCTGATCAGCGGGATCCGCCGGTCGTCGACGAACTGCTGCGCCAGTTCGGTGCCGGCATCGTTGAACAGGAAGAAGATGTCCGGGAAGCCGCCGGCGCGCAGCGCCTCGTTGCAGATCTTGACCGAAGCAATCGCCGACAACGGCGTCTTCGGCGATGGCTTCCAGATGCAGATGTCGCCGCAGACGCCGGCCAGGAAGCTGTTCCAGGCCCAGACCGCGACCGGGAAGTTGAACGCGCTGATGATGCCGACCAGGCCGAGCGGCTGGTACTGCTCGTACATGCGGTGGCCGGGGCGCTCGGAATGCATGGTCAGGCCGTAGAGCTGGCGCGACAGGCCGACCGCGAAGTCGCCGATGTCGATCATCTCCTGCACTTCGCCGTCGCCCTCCGGCTTGATCTTGCCCATTTCCAGCGCGACCAAAGAGCCAAGGTCGTCCTTGTGGGCTCGCAAGGCATCGGCGCACAGCCGTATCGCTTCACCTCGCTTCGGCGCCGGAGTGCTCCTCCACACCTTGAACGCCGCTTCCGCCCGCTCCAGGATGATCTCGTAATCAGCCTGGCTGGAAGCATGGACGCGACCGAGCACCTCGCCGGTGCTGGGGTTGATCGGCTCGATCACACCGGCGTCGGTGGTCGTGGACCATTCTCCGCGGCCGAGGTAGGTGCCGGATTCGGTGTCGGACAGGCCGAGCGCAGTCAGGACAGGGTGGGTCATCTGGAACTCCATGGCAAAAGGTGGCGCGTCCCGGCAAAGCCCGTTGGCCGCCTGCACCGGGCAGGCCCGCGGCAGGGTCGCAGGACGAAAGTGGTGGCCCCGATACGATTCGAACGTACGACCTGTCCCTTAGGAGGGGACCGCTCTATCCAGCTGAGCTACAGGGCCCTCGGCCAATTATCGCAAGAAACGCCGGCCAGCGGGCAGCCCGGAGCCCGACTTGCGTATCATTGGCGGTCTTGCACCACCGGAGTCGGCAATGCAAATCACCCTGTTCGAAACCACCCGCACCAGCGTCACCCGGGCGATGAATAACCTCGACAGCATCCTCGACAAGGCGGTCGCCTCGGCCGAGGCCAGGAATTTCGATCCGAACGTGCTGCTCGGCTGCCGCCTGGCGCCGGACATGTTTCCGCTCATCCGGCAGATCCAGATTGCCTGCGACTTCGGCAAGGGACCCATGGCCCGGCTCGGCGGCATCGAGAATCCGAAGTTCGAGGATGCCGAGACCACCTTCCCTGAGCTCAAGCAGCGCATCGCGCGCACGCTCGAGTTCATCCGCAGCGTTCCGGAATCGAGCTTCGAGGGTGCCGAGGATCGTGACCTGACCATCCAGGCCGGACCGCAGACCCTGCAGTTCAAGGGCTTGCCGTACCTGATCGGCTTCGCGTTGCCCAACCTCAATTTTCACATGAGCATGGCCTACGCGATCCTGCGCCACAACGGCGTGGACGTGGGCAAGCGCGACTACACCGGCCCCGCCTGATCCCGATGTCCGACTGCACTGCGGGCGGCGTGCCAGCCGCGTCCCCGATCCTCAACATCGCCGCCTACCGCTTCGTCGTACTGGACGATGCGCCCGTGCTGGTGGACTCCATTCGCGCACAGTGCGAAGCGCGGCAGCTTAAAGGCACTGTGCTGGTCGCCCCCGAGGGCATCAACCTGTTTCTGGCCGGCGCTGGCGACGATGTGAGGGCATTCCTTGACGAGCTACAGCAGGACCGGCGCTTCGCCGGGCTGGAAGTGAAGTCGAGCCAGAGCGTCGCAGTGCCGTTCCGCCGGCTCCGCGTGCGGCTCAAGAAGGAAGTGATCACATTCCGCAAGCACGGCCTGTCCCCGGAATCGCAGCGCGCCGCCACGGTGGCGCCGACGACGCTGCGCGACTGGTTGCGCGCGGGCAAGGACGACCAGGGCCGCGAGCTCGTCCTGCTCGACACCCGCAATCGCCAGGAAGTGGCATTCGGCAGCTTCCAGCACGCACTGTCGCTGCCGATAGACCGATTCACCGCGTTGCCGGAAGCGCTTGAAGCGCATGCCGGGCAATTGCGCGGCAAGACCGTCGTGAGCTTCTGCACTGGCGGAATTCGCTGCGAAAAAGCTGCGATCTGGATGCAGCAGGCCGGTTACGAGAACGTTTTCCAGCTCGATGGCGGCATCCTCAACTATTTCGAGCAGGCCGGGGGCGAGGGTTACTCCGGTCATTGCTTCGTATTCGACGAGCGCGTGGCACTCGACCCGCAGCTCAAGCCCATGGAAACCCCAGATGTGCCCTAGCCAGATTCCCGAAGGCGCCACCCGCGGCTGGATCATTCCGATCGGCGGCGGCGAGGAAAAAGAAAACAACCCGCAAATCCTGCGCCGCTTCGTGGAGCTGTGCGGCGGCGCCGACGCGCGCATCGTGGTGCTGCCAACCGCCAGCCGGCTGCCCGATACCGGGGCCCGCTACCAGCAGATATTCAGCGGGCTGGGCGCGGCGAAGGTGTCCATCGTCGACTTCGATTCGCGCGCCGAATGCGAGGACACGGCGCGCCTGGCCAGCATCGCCGACGCCACCGGCATCTTCTTCACCGGCGGCAACCAGTTGAGCCTGTCGACGATCCTCGGCGGCACCTCGGCGGCGCGAGTGATCCGCACGCGCAATGCGGACGGCGTGCACGTGGCCGGCACCAGTGCCGGAGCCAGCTTCATCAGCGAGCACATGATCGCCTTCGGCGAGGACGGTGCCTCGCCCGTCGCCGGCAGCGTCAGGCTCGCCCCGGGCCTGGGGCTGACCAACCGGGTGATCATCGACCAGCACTTCCGCCAGCGCGACCGGATCGGCCGCTTGCTCACGGCACTGGCCTACAACCCATTCGCGGTGGGAATCGGCCTGGACGAGGACACGGCTGCCTTCATCAGCCCCGACAACGTGATCGAAGTCGAGGGCAGCGGCGGGATCACCCTCATCGATGCCAGCGGCATTGAATTTTCCTCTATGGACCTGGTCGACGAGGGCCAACCGGTGTGTATGCTGGGGATCGGACTGCACCTGCTGGTGGCCGGCACCCGCTTCGACCTGCACAAGCGGGAAGCTTCGCCCGGAAAGCTGGCGCGCCCACCTAATTCCTGAATTCGCGCCGTCGGCCCGCAGGCGCTCCAGCACAGCACGAGGGGTTGAGAAATGCGCATCCTGGATCGTTCCGTCTATGTTGGGCCGTCGCTGTACGCGCATTTCCCGGTTATCCGGCTGGAGCTTGACCTCGGCGAGCTCGAAGCCTGGCCCTCGGCACGCCTTGGCAGCGCCTTCATCGACGGATTGCTGGAAGCATTGCCTGGGCTGGCCGAGCACGGTTGCTCCTACGGCGAGCCCGGCGGTTTCGTCCGTCGCCTGCGCGAAGACGAGGGAACCTGGCTGGGGCACGTGCTCGAGCACGTCGCGATCGAATTGCAGAACGTAGCCGGCGAGCAGGTCACCTTTGGCAAGACCCGAAGTGCGGGCAAGCCGGGCGTCTACTCGGTCGTCTACGAATACGCCCAACGCGAGGAGGGAATAGAAGCCGGCGAACTGGCGATGCGGCTGTTGACTTCGCTTTTGCCCGCGGAGTTGCAGACGCCGAGGTTGCTCTCCGACGACTGGAGCTGGCCGACAGCGCGCGATGAATTCATCCGCTACGCGCAGCGGCGCGCGCTCGGGCCATCGACTGCCTCGCTGGTGCACGCCGCCGAGGAGCGCGGCATCCCCTGGCTGCGGCTCAACGCGCAGTCGCTGGTCCAGCTTGGCTACGGCAAGTACCAGCAGCGCATCCAGGCAACGATCACCGGCAGGACATCACACATTGCGGTGGAACTGGCCAGCGACAAGGAGGAGACCAACAAGATCCTCGCTTCGCTCGGCCTGCCGGTGCCCAAGCAGGAACTCGTGCAATCGGAAGAGCAGGCCCGCCGCGCCGCTCGCCGGATCGGGTTTCCCGTGGTGACCAAGCCGTACAACGGCAACCACGGCCGCGGAATTTCCATTCGCCTGATGAACGACGATGAAGTGGATGCTGGTTTTCGCGCGGCGCGCGAGCACTCCCGTTCGGTCATCGTCGAGACGTTTGTCACCGGCGACGACCACCGCCTGCTGGTGGTCAACGGCGAGTTGGTCGCGGCAACCCGGCGTACGCCCGGGCATGTGGTCGGCGATGGCCGTAGGACCATTGCCGAGCTGGTCGAGGAGGTCAACCAGGATCCGCGTCGTGGCGTCGGCCACGAGAAAGTGCTGACGAGGCTGGTGCTCGACGCCCAAGCCGAGATGATGTTGTCTCGGGTTGGCTACGAGCAGGCCTCGGTGCCCAAGGCCGACGAAGTGGTGTACCTGCGATCGACCGCGAACCTGTCCACCGGTGGCACTGCGACCGACGTCACCGACATCATCCACCCCGACAATCGTGACATGGCCGTGCGCGCCATCAAGGCGATTGGCCTGGACGTGGGCGGCGTCGATTTCCTGTCCGACAACATCGCCGAGAGCTATCAGAGCCACGGTGGCGGCATCTGCGAGGTCAACGCCGCGCCTGGCTTTCGCATGCACGTGGCGCCGAGCGAAGGCACGCCACGTGATGTGGCCGGCCCGGTCATCGACATGCTGTTCCCGGCGGGCTCGCCATCGCGCGTGCCGATCGCCGCGGTCACCGGCACCAATGGCAAGACCACCACGGCACGCATGCTCGCGCACATCACCAAGATGGCCGGCTTCACGCCTGGCCTCACCACCACCGACGGCGTCTACATCGATGGCCAGCGGACCGTGGAAGGCGATATGACTGGCCCGGTCGCGACGCGCATGGTGTTGGCCGACCCACAGATCGACATGGCGATCCTGGAGACCGCGCGTGGCGGCCTGCTGCGTGCGGGCATGGGCGTGCCGTTCGTGGATGTCGGCGCGGTGCTGAACATCGCGGCGGACCACCTGGGCATGAAAGGAATCGACACGCTCGAGCAATTGGCCGAGGTGAAGCGGATCATCGTGGAGGTCGCACGTGATTGCGCGGTTCTCAACGCCGACGACCCGTTGGTGCTGAAGATGGCCGATTACACCGAAGCAAAGAACATCTGCTACGTGACCATGAATCCGCAGCATGCACTGGTGCGCGAGCACATCCGAGCCGGCGGCCGCGCCTGCGCGCTGGAGGCAGGCATCAACGGCCAGATGATCACACTGTACGACAAGGGCAGCCACATCCCGCTGCTGTGGACGCACCTGGTGCCGGCGACACTGGAAGGGCGCGCGCTGCACAATGTGCAGAACGCGATGTTTGCCACGGCGATGGCGTTCTCGCTGGGCATCAAGCTCGATGCCATCCGCCAGGGACTGCGTACTTTTGGCAGCACGTTCTTCCAGGCGCCAGGACGGATGAACGTGTTCGACGAGCATCCGTTCAAGGTCATCTTCGATTACGGACACAACGCGCACGCGGTCGGGGTGATGGCCGACCTGGCGCAACGTCTGGATGTGCAGGGCCGGCGAATCATCGTCATGGCAGGGCCCGGCGATCGCCGCGACGAGGACATCCGCGCAATCGCCGAAGTGGTTGCGGGTCGCTTCGACCACTACATCTGCCGCCGTGACGATGGCTTGCGTGGCCGCGATGGCGACGAGGTTCCGATGATCCTGTCGCGCACCCTGCAGGCGGCCGGCGTTCCCGCCGACCAGGTCAGCATCATTCCTGATGAACAAGAGGCGATCGACGCAGCGTTGCGGATGGGCCGGCCCGGCGACCTGGTTTTGATTTTCGCTGACGCGCTGACGCGATCATGGAAACAGGTCATCAAGTTCCGGCCCGAAGGTGCGGCACCGGAGCGCAAGCCCGACGCGCCCCGGCTGGAACCGAGCTTCGTCACGGCCGACGAGGCCATCTCCGACATGGAGGGATTGGTTCGTGACGAGCGCGGCGTTCGCTTGGGCCGCGAGGAGGACGACTGAGCGATTCCGCGCCCGGCTATTTCGAAAGCTCAAGGCGCCTGACCGGACCCAACCTGTATTTCGAACGGCCCGGTGCCGTGCTCGAAGTGGAGTCGGCGACCGCGCCGCAGCTCACGGACTGGGCCGACCGTGTTCGAAGGATGCATGCCGCGCTTGGATGGCCCGAGCCCGAGTTGCTCGCGGCTAGTTATGCGTCCGGCGCATCGCTGGCATTCGCGGCTGCGGACGACCGCCTGTTCACGGCCACGGAGGTCAACGAATGGGCGTGGCAAGGCGCAGCGTTCGATGCGTTGCGACGTCCGCTCCCGTGCGCGCCAGGCCATCCGGCAAGCTGGGATGATGAATCGGCGAGGCAGTCCCTTGCCAGGCTCGCTGCGGCCGAGGCCTGCCCGGCTGCGATAGCCTTGCTCGATGAGGCGGCGCGGCGTGGGTTGCCCGGGTTCTACGACGAAGCAGGCCTGTCGCTGGGTGCAGGCCAGGGCAGTCGACTGCTGCCCACCGCCATGCTGCATGCAAGCATGCCTGAGGTTGACTGGGAATCCATCCACGACGTTTCGACGGCGCTGGTCACCGGCTCGAACGGAAAGACAACCACGGTGCGCTTGCTGGCGGCGATGTTTGCTGCATCCGGCACCGTGCCCGGATTCAATTGCACCGACGGCATCTTCGTCGCCGGCGAACAGGTGGAGCAGGGCGACTATTCCGGACCCTCGGGTGCGCGCCAGGTTCTTCGCGACCGGCGCGTGCAGGCAGCGGTGCTGGAGACTGCGCGCGGCGGCATACTGCGGCGCGGACTCGCGGTGCGCCGGGCACATGCGGCGATCGTCACCAATGTCAGTCCGGATCACTTCGGCGAGTACGGGGTGCACGATCTGGACGGCCTGGCGTCCGCGAAGCTGGTCGTGGCAAGGGCGATTTCCGCGACTGGCTGCCTGGTGCTGAATGCGGATGATCCAGTATTGCTCGGGAAATCCGCGGCGCTGGACTGTCCCTTGGCCTGGTTTGCCCGCGACGAGGACCATCCCGTGTTGATGGAGCATCGGCATCGCGGCGGTGCCACCTGCGGATTGTCGGGCCGCGAGCTCCGGCTGCACCTGGCTGGCGAGATTCATGAGCTGGGCGGTATCGAGGCCATGCCGCTGACTTTCGATGGTTCCGCCGGCTACAACATCGCCAATATCAGCGGGGCAGCACTGCTGGCTGCCTGCCTTGGCATCGAGCCGAAAACCATTACGCAAGTCCTGGCCACCTTCGGCGGCAAGCGTGGCGACAATCCGGGACGACTCGAGCGCTGGAACATCGGCGGCAGCGTCGTGCTGCTCGACTATGCGCATAACCCAGACGGCCTGGCAGGGCTTCTCGCCGTTGCGCGCGACCTGGCGACACGCAGCAAAGGCAGACTCGGACTGCTGCTCGGGCAAGCCGGCAACCGCGAGGATGCGGCCATCCGCCATCTGGCCCGAGTGGCCGCAGCCTCGCGCCCCGACTTCGTCGTGCTCAAGGAACTCGAGGGCTATCTACGTGGCCGGGCGATCGGCGAGGTGCCTGGCATCCTGGAAGCCGAACTGCTGGCCGGCGGGATGGCCCGGTCAGGCCTGCGGACGATCCTGCCGGAAGTCGAGGCGGCCCAGGCGATGCTGGCATGGGCCCGGCCGGGCGACATCGTCGTGTTGCCGGTCCATGACCTCGTCGCGCGAGCCCAACTGGTCGCCTGGCTGGACGCCCGCGAGTCGGGCTGACCGGCGACAGGGCCCGTGGCCTGTGGATGCTCCGTGCTGCGTTTGCTGAATGGAATGCATGGGGCGGCGCCTTCGGTAATATTCCCGTCCCCGCAAGGGAGTACAGTATTTTTGCCCGGCAATGGCCACTAGGTCCTGTGTTGCCGAATGGGATATCGAGATGAGACGTCCTGCGACTGCGTCGGCCCCTGATCCCCATCCGGTGGAATCCTAAAGCGTGGCCGTGCCATCCGCTGGCG
>JANPDF010000125.1:0-6086 GCA_031431355.1 Gammaproteobacteria bacterium | reverse complement strand
TCACTTCGCCGTCCGGTGCCGACACCGCGGTCACCTGGTAATGATGGGGAAAAGCTTTCAATGCGAACCTCCAGGCAATTAGGTAAACACAAGCTTGGCCGCTGCCACCAGCAACACCGCGGCCAGGACCATGCGCAGCGCCGACACCGGAAGCACTTTCAGTCCGAATTGCGTGCCCAGCAGCGCTCCCGCGGCCACCGTCGGCAGCCACGCCCAGGATCCCGCAGGCAGCGTGAAACCAGCCGAGGCCAGGCCAGCCAGCCCAACCACGGAATTGACCAGGACGAAGGCGACCGAGATTCCAGCCGCATCTCGCGTTGCCGCCCACCCTCTGGCGAGCAAAAGCGGCGTGAGAAAGATTGCTCCCCCGGTTCCGGTGATGCCTGACAGCACGCCGATCACGCCGCCTGAAAACAAGCCGCTCGCCCAGGGCACGTGCGCTTGCGCAATCGTCGCGTCCTGCTTGGCCGCGCTGGCAGCGGTCCGCAGCAAGGCCAATGCCGACAGCACCAGGACGCCGGCTATCGCGAAGGCGTATACCTCTTTCGCCAGTTGCAGGCGTGCGCCTATCCAGACCATGGGAGCCGAAGCCAACACCAATGGCAGCACTGAGCGCCATGAAATACGCCGGGCGCCCGCGAATCGCCATAACCCGATTCCACCAACAACCAGGTTCAATGCCAGTGCCGCCGGGCGCGTCTCCGCGGCGGCAAAGCCGGCCAATGTCAGCACTGCGATGTATCCGCTCGCGCCCGCGTGGCCGACGGAGGAGTACGCAACCGCTATGACGAACAGGGCAGCTATCAGGAGCAAATTCGCCTCACGGTCGGGGCAGGTAACGGGGGGAGGCAGCGCGGACTCGAGCCTAGGCTATTCGGCCGGAGCAGGCCAGATGCGGACGTAAATCAGGAGGTGATGGCCTTCTTCAAGGCCTCTTGCGCCCAAGCATTAAGACTCTTGCCCTCTGCCTCAGCAATCATTGCAACCTTTGCATGAACTCCTGGATCGATGCGAAGCATGACCTTGCCAGAGTAGGGGCGCTGGGGGGTTCGCTTAAGTTTTTTGCAGGTGGCAAGATAGTCCTCAACCGCCTCCTCAAATGCCGCTTTCAGCTTGGACACGGACAGTGCGTGAAAGCCGACGACATCGCGAATTCCAGCAATATGGCCAATGAAGCAACCGTCTTCATCGCTATATTCGATACGCGCAGAGTAGTCTTTGAAATTCATGACGTTCATGGTTTTACTCCCGCTTGCTAGTGAGGTCGGAGTTGAGGCGGAAAGCAACATAGCACTCATCGGCTTCCGCACGCCGTTGTTGGCTCGAATCCGTCCTTTCATGCGCTCCCAAGTCTGAGCAGACCCCTGCTACCTGTATGACCAACACCTGACCCACGTCAAGGCGCCCCGACCTACCCGGCTCAATACTCCAGTGGCGTCAATCTGCGACGCCCCTGCCCCAAACCGAGCTGCCGTGAGCGATCCGCGCCTCTATCCCTGCTTTCTCGGCCCATATGGCGAAAATGACAGCCTGCTGGAAAAGCTGACGGTCGAGTTCCTGCGCGACCACATTTACTGGCGGCGCAACTTCCATCCGGAAGATCCGCCGGCCATTCCCACGCACGCCGCGCAGCAGCCGGAGTTCCGCGCCTTCGAAGCGCGCCTGCGGCGCGAACTGCACAGCCTGTCGGCGGCCTTGAAGCGCTCGGTGCCGTTCCATAGCCCGCGCTACCTGGGCCACATGGTTTCCGACCTGGCCCTGCCCGGCCTGGCGGCGCAGATGCTGACGCTGCCATACAACCCCAACAACGTCAGCGAAGACGCCGCGCCGGTCACCATCGATCTGGAAATCAAGGCCGGGCTGCAGCTGGCGCGCATGATCGGTTTCAAGGATGACATTACGCAGCCTGATTGCGCCTTCGGCCACCTGACCTCCGGCGGCACCGTTGCCAACTACCAGGCCCTGCGCCTGGCGATGGCGTTGAAAGCCTTTCCGGTCGCGCTGCTTGCGGTATCGCCGCCGGGCCTTGAACTGCCCGCGGACGATTGGGCCGCGTTCAACCTGGCGCCGCACGCGGGCATCGAACTGCTGCAAGGCTGGCAGCAGTGGCTTGCCGCGCTGTCGCCGACCGCGCGCCGCAGCTGGCAGCAGCGCGTGCAGGATGAGCGGATCGAGCAACTGGGACTGGTCGATTTCTTCGCCCGGCATCCACAGCTCTCGCCGCCGGTGGTGCTGGCGCCAGCCACCGCGCACTACTCGTGGAGCAAGGGCATGAAGCTGGTTGGTCTCGGCCGCCAGCAGCTGTTGCAGGTGCCGGAACGCGGCATGCGCCTGGACCCCGAAGCGCTGCACGACATGATCGAGCAGCTGCGTGAACAACGTCGCCCGGTGCTGATGGCCGTCGCCGTGCTCGGTACCACCGAGTTCGGCACCGTCGATCCGGTGCACGAGGTCATTGGCTGCCGTGATGCGCACGCCGAAGACGGCTTCGGATTCTCCGTGCATGTCGACGCCGCCTGGGGCGGCTACCTGGCCACCCTGTTCCGCAATGAGGACGGCAGCCTGCGCACGCTCAAGGCCGTGCGCAGCGAATACGTCGCCTTCCCCAGCGAGTCCACCCACGCGGCGGTCGCCGCGCTGGGCCGGTGCGATTCAATCACCGTTGATCCGCACAAGATGGGCTACGTGCCCTATGGCGCCGGCGCGTTCGTCTGTCGCGACCAGCGGGCGATGTTCCTGCTTACCGAAGAGGCCGACTACGTGTTCGATGCCGGCGGCGGCGACGACTATTTCACCCGCTTCCGGCAGCTCGGGCGTTTTATCCCGGAAGGATCCAAATCCGGCGCGGCCGCAGCTGCGGTCTACGTTACTCAGCAGGTATTGCCGCTCGACCACGCACACTTCGGAGTATTGATCGGCGAGACGATCCGCTCGGCCGAGGCATTCGTTGCGCGCGCCGCGCGTTTCGCCCGGGACATGGCCGACCTGCTGCATGTGCAGATCCCCTATCCGCCCGACAGCAACCTGGTCTGCCTGGCACTCAATCCAGTTGGCAACCGCAGCGTCGCGCGCATGAATGACTTTGTCCGCTCCCTATACGACGGACTGCGTTGCGATCGCGAACAGGCCGTGCAAGTCCGTGAGTTCTACGGGTCGATGACTACGCTTCGTCCCGAAGCGCTCGGCCCGGCGGATACCAGCCGCGTCCTCGCCGAACTCGATCTGGATCCGGACACCCTGGTGCCCGACCACGAAGGCAGCGATCGCCTGGTGATCCTGCGCCACACGCTGATGAATCCGTTTCTTGACGACCGTGAAAACGGAATCAGTTACATCGACCGCTACTTCGAATACCTGGAACGCCGAGTGCGCGCGTTGTTGCCGGAGCAGGCAGCCGTGCCAGCCGGCGCCGTGCATGCGCTACGCGCTGCCGGATGACCCGATGAGCGCTCTCCTCGCCCGCACGCTGACCACCGTCGCGCCTTGCTCGGAGAATCGCGCCTGGATCGCCCGGTCGATCGCCAGCCTGGTCGAGGAATCCGCGGCGGCGGACGATACACCGATGCGCGAACTGCGACTTCCGGGTTTCCCGGAGATCCGTTTCCTGCTCAAGGATGAATCCGTCCACGCCACCGGTAGCCTCAAGCACCGTCTGGCGCGTTCGCTGTTCCTGTACGCCCTGTGCAATGGCTGCATTCGGCGAGGACAGGCGCTCGTGGATGCATCCTCGGGCAGCACGGCAATATCCGAGGCCTGGTTCGCGCGGCGGCTTGGCCTGCCCTTCCATGCGGTGATGCCACGCTGCACGGCAGTCGCCAAACAAATGGAGATCAGCGCGCTCGGCGGCTTCTGCGAACTGGTGGACGCGGGCGTTGATCCGGCACAACGGGCGCTGGAATTGGCGGAACAACTCGACGCCTGCTACCTCGACCAGTTCGGCCTGGCCGCAAGCGCGACCGACTGGCGCGGCAACAACAACATCGCCCAGTTGATCCTGCAGCAATGCCACGAACTGGGCGCCGGCGATCCGGCCTGGATCGTCTGCGGCGCCGGCACCGGCGGCACCTCCACGACCATCGGCCGCTACCTGCGCTACGCGGGCAGCGCGGCGCGGCTGTGCGTGGCCGACCCCACCGGAGCCGCGTTCGCACAGGGATGGCCCGGCCACGATCGCGACGCGCAGGCGACACAAGCTACCTGCATCGAGGGCATCGGCCGGCCGCGTGTCGAGCCCTGCTTCACGTTTGAGGTGGTCGATGCCGTGCTCGAGATCGCCGACGCGGCCTCCATCGCCGGGGCCTGGTGGCTGGAACGCTGGCTGGGCCGCCGCTACGGCGGCTCATCGGGCACCAACCTGGTTGCGGCGATGCAGCTTGCCGCCGACATGCGATCGCGCGGCGAGAGCGGCAGCATTGTGTTGCTGCTGTGCGATCGTGGTGAGCGCTACGCCGACACTCTGTTTGATCCGGCCTGGCTGAAGACTCGCGGATTCGCGATTTCCGGCTGGCTCGAAGCGCTCGAGATTCGAGCGAATTGTACTCATAATAACCTTGCTAAACAATATATTAGCAAGCTTTATTAATGTTATTTATAGATCGAAACTGAGCGCCGGCTATCTGCGCCCGAGCAAACGCACTAGCCGACGGCCCCAACCTGTCGGCAGCGTTTCTCAGGAGCTTACCGTGCACACAACCCATTCCGCGATCAATCCCGCTGCCGACCCGTTCGCGCCCCTGTGGCGCGGCACGCTGGACGACGGCAGTCGCGTCGCGATCCGTCCGATCCGACGGCACGACAAGGACGCCGAACGCGCCTTCATCGACAGCCTGTCGCACGAAGCGATGCAGTTCCGCTTCCTCGGCCAGGCCCATCCCAGCGAACAGATGCTTGAACATTTCAGCAATGTCGACCCGGCGCGGGAAGCCGCGCTGGTCGCCGTCGTCAAGGAAGGCGAGGATGAGCGAATCGTCGGCGTCAGCCGCTACAGCGCCGATCCGGGCTCGCTGGACTGCGAGTTCGCCGTGGTCGTTGCCGATGAATTCCGCCACCGCGACCTCGGCGTGCAGTTGATGACCCGGCTGATCGAAGTTGCCCGGGCGCGCGGCCTGCGCACCATGCGTTCGATCGACCACCCCGAGAACGACGAGATGCGAGAGCTGGCCAGGGAGCTTGGCTTCCGCCGTCAGCTGGACCCGGAAGACACCACCCAGGTCATCCATGAGCTGAGCCTGCTGGATTACCAGGCCGTCCCAGACAGCGCTGGCTAGCGCGACACGGCCGCTGTTGCCGCCTCCCATTCCGCGGCCGTTCGTTCGGGGGCTATAGTTCAGCCGTGATCATCGAAGGGCCGGCCAACGAACCCGTAGCGATGCCCGCGCAAGCGGCGCCTGTCGGCGGCGTGGTCAGCGTCACCGACGTCGTCTACGCCGGCTTCTGGCGGCGGCTGGCCGCGCACGTGCTCGACCACCTGATCATCTTCGTGCCCCTGTTCGCGGCGCAGTTGGCGCTCATGTTCTTGGTCCGCGTCGGCGGCCCGGACTCCGTCGCGGCCGTGCTCGGCGTGCAACTCGCGTTCTACCTCGGCTACTTCCTGGCGGCCCCGCTGTACTTCGCAGGCCTGGAAAGTTCAGCCGCCCAGGCGACGCCAGGCAAGCGCGCGCTGGGAATCAAGGTCACCGACCTGGACGGACGCAGGATCAGCTTCGGCCAGGCGCTGGGGCGCTGGTTCGCGTCGGCACTGTCCTACTTCACGCTCTGCCTCGGCTTCATCATGGCCGCCTTCACCGATCGCAAGCGCGCCCTGCACGACTTCGTCGCCGCCACCCAGGTAGTGGACAAATGGGCCTACACCGACGCTCCGGAGCGCCAGCAGCGCCGCATGTCGGGCGGACTGATAGCGTTTGTCGTGCTGTTCCTGGGTGCCTCCCTGATCGTGCCGCTCAGCTTCGTGTTTGCGATTGGCGAATACCAGAACTTCACGCAGCGGGCGCAGGTCAGCGAGGGGGCATCGCTGGCCGCGGCCGCCAAGCTCGCAATCGCCGAGCACGTGCACGCGAAGGGCTCGCTACCGCAGTCCAACACCGAGG
>JANPDF010000124.1:0-2182 GCA_031431355.1 Gammaproteobacteria bacterium | reverse complement strand
GCCAGCGCTGCTCGGTCCAGCGCAGCACGGGCGAGATCCGCAGCACCCGTGCGAACGTAGAAATCTCCGAGCAGAACCTGCAGGGGTGTGTTTCCAGGGTCCCTTACTGCGAGTGCGTCAGCCGCCCTGCGTGCCGCCGGCAGGTCGTTCTTGGCGAGCAGCGCCGCAAGCCGCAAGCCCTCAAGCAGGACAACGTCGGTCGCCGCGAGCGCGTCGGTCTGCGGGAGTACCGCAAGTGCCTGCTCAGGTGCATTTGCCATGAGGAATCCGCGTGCCAGCTCGGCCGTAGCGCGCACGTCACCCCCGGCCTGACCCGTGCGCTGCTCGAGCAGCGCCAGAGCCGCGGCACGATCTCCCGCTGCTAGATTGGCCTGCACGGCAAGCGTTACAACATTGCCTGATGCTTCATTGAGCACCGGTTGCAGCATGGCTGCAGCCTCGCGCGGCTTACCCTCCTGCATGCGCAACTGAGCGAGCACCTGCCGGGCCAGATAATTCTTGGGTTCTGCCGCAATCACGCTGTTGAGGTGCATTTCGGCCTGTCCGCCATTCCCCTGCATTGCGAAGATTATCCCCAGCAGCAGCGCAGCGTCCGGGTCAGCGCGCCCGCCCGCGAGCAGTGCCTCAGCCTCGCGCCGCGCCAAGGGCAGATCTCCCTTCGCGATGTTCAGGCGGGTCCGCAGCAGCCCATTGATACGCCCGATGCCGAGCGTGTCGAGTCTCTCCAGTGCGGCCTGCGCCGCCGGCATCCGCTGCTGGCGCAGTTCGGTGTCCACGAGCGCCGCCAGCGAAACGCGCTGAAGTTCGCGATCTCGCGGCGGGCCGACCGCCAGATCCGACGCTTTGCCGAATAAGGCAGCGGCTTCGGCTGGCTTACCGCTCTGCAGCATGACCAGCCCAAGGCTGCGGTGAACCTCAGCACTGTTGGGATCGGCGCTCTGCGCCGCCAGAAGCATCTGTCTCGCGCCCTCGACATCACCACGCGACAGCAATACCGTCGCCAGCGTCGCGCTGGCGGGGCCGTAGGTAGGAGCCAGGGCGCGGGCGCGCTCGAGCAACGCAACCGCCTCGTCAGGGCGCGCAAGCGCGAGCAACGCGTTCGCCTTGCGGTCGAGGACACCGGCGACGACTGCGGGATCCGTTGCACGGTCGAGGATGCTTTCTTTGGTCAGTGCCTCGAAGCGTCCTTGCAGCAGCATCGCACGTGCAAGCGGTGCCGCAAGTTCGTTGGCGTCGACTCCCAATTTTGCAGCGCGGCGCAGCTCCGATTCTGCGCCGCCGTAGTCCGACTGATCGTTGAGCGACCGCCCGAGCAGCAGGCGCGCCTGCGGTCGATTGGGTTCACGCTGCAGCAGATCCTTCAGTTCAACCATCGCGCTGCGCGACTCGTTGCGCGCCAGGTGCTGGGTGGCGCTGGCCTCGACTTCTTCGGGTGCCTTGGTGCAGGCCGCCAGCAGCAGCATGACACCGACCACAATCGCGGCACCGTCACTAGACCGATTCATTGCGCACTCCTGCCCGCTCCATCAGATCGTAAAGGGTTGGCCTGGCGACGCCGAGCAGTTCGGCCGCCCTGGACACGTTGCCTTCCGCCAGCACGAGTGCGCGCTGCACGGCCTGCGTCTCGGCGCGCTGCCGCACTTCGCGCAGGTTGACAAAGTCCTGGGTGCCGTTGGCCGCGCCCGCCGGAGTGGCGAGTCCGAGGTCTTCGTCGGTGACGCGTTCGCCCTCGGCCATGATGGCGGCGCGATTGACGCGGTTTTCGAGTTCGCGGACGTTGCCGGGCCAGGGGTGACGCTCGATCGCCGCGAGTGCGGCCGGCGAGAAGCGCAGCTGCTTGCGGTGATGTTTGATGCCGGCGGCGTTCAGCAGAGCCTGGGCGATCAGCACGCTGTCGACCTCGCGCTCGCGCAGTGGTGGTATCGCGATCGAGACCTCGGCCAGGCGGTAATAAAGATCCTCGCGGAACGAGCCGTTGGCCACGGCGACGCCGAGGTCCTTGTTGGTCGCGGCAACGATTCGCACATCCACCGGAATGGTCTCGCGGCCGCCCACTCGCTCGATGACACGCTCCTGCAGGAACCGCAGCATCTTGGCCTGCAGCGCCAGCGGCATGTCGCCGATCTCGTCGAGGAACAGCGTGCCGCCGCTGGCCTTCTCGATCTTGCCGATGGTCTGCTTG
>JANPDF010000123.1:0-3728 GCA_031431355.1 Gammaproteobacteria bacterium | reverse complement strand
CGACGCCGACCGCATCCAGGACGCCGCCAGCGTCGAGCGCGATCGCGACCTGTACCAGGCGCAGCTGGACCTGTTCCTCGACCCGAACGATCCGAAGGTGATCGCGCAGGCGCGTATCGACGGCATCCCAGATGCGTGGATGGACGCCGCGCGCAAGAGCCCGGTCTACAAGATGGCGGTGGAGTGGAAGGTGGCCCTGCCGCTGCATCCGGAATACCGCACCCTGCCGATGGTCTGGTACGTGCCACCGCTTTCGCCGATCAGCGCGGCCGCCAACGCCGGGCACATGCAGAGCAATGGCGAGATCCCCGACGTGAGCCAGTTGCGCATCCCGGTAAAGTACCTCGCCAACCTGCTGACCGCCGGCGACACGGCGCCCGTGGTGCGCGCGCTCGAGCGGATGCTCGCGATGCGCGTCTACCAGCGCGCCAAGCACGTGGACGGCAAGGTCAACCTCGCCGCCCTGCAGCAGGTCGGCATGAGCCAGCAGGAAGTCGAGGACATGTACCACGTCATGGCGATCGCCAACTACGAGGACCGCTTCGTGATTCCCAGCACGCACCGAGAGTACGCCGAGAACACCTTCGACATCCGCGGCGGCTGCGGCTTCTCCTTCGGCAACGGCTGCTCCGACGGCTCGAACAAGGTGAGTCTCTTCGGCGGCACCCGCAAGCGCACCATCCCGATCAAGGCGCAGGTATGAGCACATCCAGCGCCGCCCTGAGCCTGCGCGTGCTCGCGCGCCTGTTGAGTTATCCCGATGGCGGGATGCGCGGCCACCTGCCGGCAATGCGCGACGCGCTGCGCGGCGAGCGTGCCCTCGGCGCCGTGCGCCTCGCCGAATTGGAAGTGCTGATGGATGCGATCCTGCGCGCCGATCCGCTGGATGCCGAGGCCGACTACGTGCACCTGTTCGATCGCGGCCGCGCCACCTCGCTGCACCTCTTCGAGCACGTGCACGGCGACTCGCGCGACCGCGGCCCGGCGATGATCGACCTGGCCCAGACCTATGACCAGGCGGGCCTGCATCTTGCGCCCAACGAGCTGCCCGACTACCTGCCGGTGGTGCTGGAGTTCGCTTCCACGCTGCCGCCGCGCGAGGCGCGCGCGTTCCTGGGCGAGATGGCGCACATCCTCAACGCCGTGTTCGGCGCGCTGCAGCAGCGCCAGAGCGCCTACGCCAGCGTCCTCGGCGCGCTGCTGGTGCTGGCCGGCGAGAAGGCCGAGCCGGTGGCGCCGCCGCCCGACGAACCGCTCGACGCCAGCTGGGCCGAGCCGCCGGCGTTCGATGGTTGCTCTGCCAAAGGCCAGGCCCGGCCCGGCGAGGCGCAGCCCATCCGTATCGTTCGCAAGGATCACTCTGCTGGAGGAGCCCCCGCATGAGCTCGTTGCACGCCTTTCTGTTTGAGGTCTATCCGTATGTCTGCTTCACGGTGTTCATCGCCGGCAGCCTGATCCGCTTTGACCAGAACCAGTACAGCTGGAAGAGCGATTCGTCGCAGCTGCTGCGCGCGGGCAGCCTGCGCTGGGGCAGCAACCTGTTCCACGGCGGGATTCTGTTCCTCTTCTTCGGCCACATGGTCGGCCTGTTCACGCCGCATGCGGTGTACGGCGTGTTCATGAGCGCCGCCACCAAGCAGATGCTGGCGGTCTATGCGGGCGGCGCGGCGGGCCTGGTGTGCTTCGTCGGGCTGTCGCTGCTGATCCACCGCCGCGTGTTCGATGCGCGCATCCGCCATACCAGCCATCCCACCGACATCGCGGTCCTGGTGGTGCTGTGGCTGCAGCTCGTGCTGGGGCTGGTGACGCTGCCGTACTCGATGCAGCACACCGATGGCAGCGTGATGCTGGTGCTGGCCGATTGGGCGCAGCGCATCGTCACGCTGCGGCCGGTCGATTCCTCGGCGCTGGCGGGTCTGCCGTGGCCCTACCTGGTGCACGTGGTGCTCGGCATGACCATTTTCCTGCTGTTTCCGTTCAGCCGCCTCGTACATATCTGGAGCGGCTTTGCCGCGGTGAGCTACCTGTTGCGGCCCTACCAGGTGGTGCGCAGCCGCCGCCTGAACCTGCCGCCGGGCCACAACCAGCCGCCGCAGGAGCGCAACCATGCTAGATGAACGCGTCGCGAACGTGAATGGCACGCCCCTGCACGCTGCGGGCGAGGCGCTGCCGCACGAAGAACTGCGCCAGCGCGCCTGCACCGAGATGCTGCGGCAGGCGGCGCAGCGCGCGGGCCTGCTGGATGCTTCGGACGCCCCCACAGTGGACGGCGTGATCAGCGACGCAGCGGCCGATGCCATCGCTGCTCTGCTGGACCGCGCGCTGGAAATCCCCGAACCGTCCGACGAGGCCTGCCGCCGCTACCACGCGGCGCATGCGGCAAGCTACCGCACTGGCGAGCGCGCTCGCGTTCGCCACATCCTGTTTGCGGTGACGCCGGGCGTGGACGTGGTGGCGCTGCGCAAGCGCGCCGAGCCGATTTTCCTCGATGTTCGCTGTGACGACGGCGCCGCCTCCGACGCCTTCGCCGATGCGGCCCGCCAGTGGTCGAACTGCCCGAGCGGCGAGTCCGGCGGCGCGCTGGGCTGGCTCGGCGGCGCGGATTGCGCACCGGAGTTCGCGCGCGAGATCTTCGGCCACGCCGAAGTGGGCGTGCTGCCGCGCCTGGTGCACAGCCGCTTCGGGCTGCACGTCGTCGAGGTGCTGGAGCGCGAGCCCGGCGTCGCACAGCCATTTGAATCGGTGCGCGGGGCGGTGGCAATGGCGCTGCGCCAGCAGGCCTACGTGACCGCGCTGCGCCAGTACCTGCGCCTGCTCGCGGGACAGACGTCGCTCGAAGGCGTCGACCTCGAGGCGGCCGAAACGCCGCTGGTCCAATAGCGATGGACATATCCAGCTTCGACGACCTGCTGCGCGCCGCGCGCGGGCAACCCGAGCCGCAGCGCCTGCTGTTCGTGTTCGCCGCCGCCGAATTGCCCGACGACAGCACGCCCGAGCAGCGCGCGCGCCACGCGGCGGGCGAGGGCGGCGCGCTAGTGCCGCTGATGTCCGTGGACAAGGATCCCGGCGAGCTTGGCGATTTCGCCGGCCTGGTGCAGGAATCGCGCCAGTTCCCGGGCGATTGGACGATGGTATTCGTCGCCGGGCTGCCCGGCCGCAACGGCCGGGCGCCGACAAGCGAGGAAGCCGGCCGCTCGCTGCAACGCATGGTCGAGTCCGTCAAGACCGGTGCAATTGGCGCCTACATCCCGTTCGACCGGCAGGGCCGGCCCGTGCAGTTCGCTTGACGGCCCGATGCCCCGGGCCCTGATCGACCGTCTACAGCAGTTCCGCGAGCGGCATTATCCGAAGCACGCCGCGCGCTACCGGGAACTCGCCACGGGCGGCCAGACGCCGGGCATGCTGTTCATCGGCTGCTCGGATTCGCGGTTGATGCCGCAGATGCTCCTCGATTCGGCACCCGGCGAAGTGTTCATCGTGCGCAACGCGGGCAACCTGATTCCACCCTACGAAGGCGAGGGCGGCTACCACGGCACCTGCGCGGCGATCGAGTTCGCGGTACTGGTGCTCGGCGTGCGCGACATCGTGGTGTGCGGCCACAGCCATTGCGGCGCGATCCGTGCGCTGTACCGCGAGCCGCCGGCGGAAGCGGTGCACCTGGCGAAATGGCTCGAACTCGCGCGCGAGGCCGTGCTGCCCGTCACCGAATCCGATGCGGCCCTGCGTCG
>JANPDF010000122.1:0-4961 GCA_031431355.1 Gammaproteobacteria bacterium | reverse complement strand
GGCAATGCCTGGTAGCCGCCGGTGACGATCGCGCGCGCGCCGGCCGACAGGATGCTTCCGCCCTCGAGAAGGGATTTCATGCTGGGGTGATTCTTCCATTGCTGGAAGGCTTCGTATGGCTCGTACATCGGGTCGCGATAGTCGAGACCGGACACGTAACCAACGGCGACCCGGTCCTGGTCCATGTGGTACACGAAGCTGCCGCCATAGGTATGCGCGTCGGCCGGCCAGCCCATCGAGTGCACGATCTTGCCCGGCGACGCTCGGCCGGCCGGAAGTTGCCAGAGTTCCTTGATGCCGATCGAATAATTCTGCGGACCGCTGTCGGCGTCGAGCTTGAACCTGTCGACCAGCCGCTTGGTCAGGTGGCCGCGCGCGCCTTCGCCGAGCACGGTGACGCGCGCCTTGATGTCGATGCCCTGCGCGTACGACGGCTTGTGCGAACCGTCCTTGGCCACGCCCATGTCGCCGATCCGTACCCCGCACACCGCGCCTGCCTCGTCGAACAAGGTCTCGGCGGCGGCGAAGCCGGGATAGATCTCCACGCCGAGCGCTTCGGCTTGCGGCGCCAGCCAGGCGCACATCGCTCCGAGTGAAACGATGAAGTTGCCGTGGTTGCGCATCTGCGGCGGCACCATCGGCAGCTTGAAGCCACCGGTCTTGCCCAGGATCCAGAACTCATCGTCGGTTGCCGGAACGCAGATCGGCGGCGGGCTATCGCGCCAGCCCGGCAGCAGCTCGTCGAGCGGCCCGGGCTCGATGACCGCGCCGGAAAGAATGTGTGCGCCGATGGTCGAGGATTTCTCGATCACGCACACGCTCAGCTCCGGCTTGAGCTGCTTGAGTCGGATCGCGAACGCGAGCCCCGCGGGGCCAGCGCCGACGGCGAGCACGTCGTATTCCATGACATCGCGTTCGCTCATTGCAACTACTCCCGTTTGATAGGCAATTGTCGCGGTTTGCCGGTGGCGCGGCAATCAAGGACACTCGCGGCAAATGCTTCAGGAACTCCCGCTCGCCGGCGCCCGCCTCAGTTTCGATCCGCACTGGCTGTCGCCGGCGCAGGCCGACGAGTTGCTTGGGGCCTTGCAGGCCGGAATCGCCTGGGAAGTGCATCGCATTCGCCTGTTCGGCCGCCTGGTCGATTCGCCGCGACTGAGCAGTTGGATTGGTGATCCCGGGGCTGGCTATGTCTATTCAGGCGTGCGCTTCGAGCCCCAGCCATGGTCGCCGGAGCTAGCCGTGCTTCGCGATCGGGCAAGCGCGGCTGCCGGCGAGCGATTCAATTCCGTACTCGCCAACCTGTACCGCGATGGCCGGGACGCGATGGGTTGGCACAGCGATGACGAGCACGAGCTTGGCGCCCGTCCGGTGATCGCCTCGGTCAGCCTCGGTGCCGCGCGGCGATTCGTCCTCAAGCATCGACGGCAGCCGGAACGCAAGCTGGCACTGGAACTGCCACACGGCAGCCTGCTGCTGATGCGCGGGCTGACACAGGAGAGCTATCGACATTCGCTGCCGCGCACCCGGCGCGAAACCGGGCCGCGAATCAACCTGACCTTTCGGCGGATCCTGCCCGAAGCGGAGCAATCAGTGCTTGGATGCCGACGCTGACTCGTGGCGATTGCCTTCGGCCAGCGTCCAGCTGGCGACTTGGCCGGTCATCCGCTCGAGTGCGCGCGAGAACGCATCGACTACCGATCCGACTTCCACGCCGGCAGCGGGCTCGACTTCCTTGAACGTGCGGGCGGCGGCGACCTGGCCGTCAGCCGTGTGCACCAGCTTTGCCGAAAGCTCCAGCACGGCCTGCGGCCGTCCGCCGGCGTACACCGATTCGAAGGTGCGCAGTTCCGACTGCAGTTGATACTCGCCGCGCACGCCAGCGCCGGGGCGGGATACCGACAGGATCTTCTGGGAATCCTCGAAGCGGCGAAGCAGAGCCGTCTGCACCAGCTCCGGTGCCGGATCGGCCCAGGAGACGCCCTTGTAAACGGTGATCTCGCCCGGGGTCGGACGCACCGCGATGCGCTCGCTGTCCAACAGGTGGCCTGCCGCAGGTTTGGGAACCAGTAGGGACCAATTGGCCTGCGGCCAGGAAGCCGATGTGGCGGCGGAGGGGCGAGCCGGTTCGTAGAGTTGGATCGGCTCGCGCTTGGGGATGATGCCGCAGGCGGTGGTGAGGGTGAGCAGGGCGAGGGCGAGGAGAGCGCGGGATGGGGAGCCAAGCGTGGACTGCGTTGGTTTTGAAGCGGCAAGGGTGGACCGCGTTGGTTTTGAACCGCCAAGTCCGACCGCGGTCGGTGTTGCTCTCGAACCGCCAGATCTGACCGCGATTGGAGTCTGGAGCTCGGCGACGGTTTTCAGCATCGTATTCATTTAGGCTCAAACTCCTCTGGACGGGTACGGCCAGTAACATAGCCGCCGGGATTGCGATCGAGACGCGACGTCATCCGGCGCAGGTCGCGGACCAGCACGCGAAGTTCCGCCAGCGTCGGGCCGACTTGGCCGAGTCCGTTCTGGCTGAAGCTGGAAATTGCCTCGCGATTGTCGGCGATGACCAGGTTGGCGTTCTTGCTGGCCGATTCCAGCTGCGCCAGCGTACGGTCGATCTTCTTCATGATTTCCGGCAGGTTGTCGACGACGTTGCGGTCGAGCTTGTCCAGGCTGCCCTGGGCCCTGACCAGCGTGGTGTTGAGCTGCGAACTGACCTCGCGCAGGTTCTTGATCAGCGCCGCGATATCTTCCTTCTCGCCGGCGATGGTGGTGCTCAGCTGGTGGATGTCATCGAGCGTGCCGGAAATGCGCGCGACATTCTCGTCGCTGAGAATGGTGCGGATGCGCTCGACAATGTCGTCAGCTGCCGCCGACAGGTTCTGCAGCGCGGACGGTGTGGTGGCGATGATCGGGATTGGCCGGTCGCGGGTGGGCAGCAGCCGCGGGCTCTCCGGTAGCCCGCCCGACAACTGGATCTGGGCCACGCCGGTCAGCCCGATGAAGGCGAGCTTGGCCTTGGTATCCACCTTGACCGGCGTGTCGGCGGCCAGGCGGATGCGCGCGATGACCTTGCGCGGATCGCGCGGGTCGAGCTTCAGCCGGCGCACTTCGCCCACGTTGATGCCGTTGTACTGGACGATGCCGCCGGTGCCCAGGCCCGTCACCGCTTCGTTGAAGATCACCTCGTACTCGTCCCAGCTCTTGTTGGACTGGTAGTTGGCGGCCCACAGGGCGAAGAACACCGTGAGCAGGCTGACGATGATGGTGAACAATCCAATCAGGACGTGGTTGGCTCGGGTTTCCATTACAACTTCTCCTGTGCCGATTGCGCGGCGCGGCCACGGGGTCCGTGGAAGTATTCCTGCACCCAGGGATGGTCGAACTTCTCGACCTCCGACAACGGTGCGTTCACCAGCACGCGGCCATCGGCCAGCACGGCGACCCGGTTGCAGATTGTGTACAGGGTATCCAGATCGTGGGTGATCAGGAACACGGTCAGGCCGAGCGCGCGCTGCAGCGAGAGGATCAGCTTGTCGAAGGCAGCCGCGCTGATCGGGTCCAGCCCGGCGGTCGGCTCGTCAAGAAACAATAGCGCCGGGTCCAGGGCCAGCGCGCGGGCAAGGGCTGCGCGCTTGACCATGCCACCGGACAGTTGTGACGGAAACTTGTCGCCGGCGCTGTCGGGCAGGCCGGACAGGCGGATCTTCAGGATGGCCAGGTCGTAGATCAGGTCGGCCGGAAGCTCAGGGTGGTGCTCCTTCAGCGGCACCATGACGTTTTCGGCCACGGTGAGCGAGGAGAACAGCGCGCCGTTCTGGTAGAGCACGCCGCTGTTGCGCTCGATCTTGAGCCGCTCGCGCACGTTCTCGCTCAATGCGTTCACCCCGAGCACCTCGATCTCGCCCGCCTGCGGCCGGCGCAGGCCGAGGATGGCGCGCATCAGCACCGACTTGCCGGTGCCCGATCCGCCGACCACGCCGATGATCTCGCCGCGCTTCACCTCGAGGTCCAGGTCCTTGTGCACGACCTGGTTGCCGAAGCTGTTGGCCAAGCCGTGCACCTGCAGGGCGCTGTCGCTGGTCCCGGCTTCGCTCACCAGTCCATCTCCATGAAGAACAGCGCCGCGCCCGCGTCCAGCAGGATCACCAGCGAGATCGTCTGGACTACGCTGGAGGTCGTGCGCTCGCCCACCGATTGCGCGGTTCCCTGGGTCTGGAAGCCTTCCAGGCAGCCGATCAGCGCGATCACGATCGCGAACAGGGGAGCCTTCGACAGGCCGACGAAGAAATGCCGGACCTCGATGTTTTCCTGCAGGCGGGTCAGGAACATTTCCGGGGAAACATCCAGGCTGCCGACGCAGACGGCCAGGCCGCCAAGCAGGCCAGCCATCATCGCCAGGAAGGTCAGCAGCGGCAGCATCGTCAGCAGCGCGAACAGGCGCGGCAACACCAGCAGCTCGATCGGATCCAGGCCGAGCGTCCTGATGGCATCGATCTCCTCGCCGCTCTGCATCGCGCCGATCTGCGCGGTGAACGCGCTTGCCGTTCGCCCCGCGAGCAGGATCGCGGTCAGCAGCACGCCGAATTCGCGCAGGAAGGCAATGGCGACCAGCTCGACGACGAAGACTTCCGCGCCGAACTCGCTAAGCACGGTGGCGCCCAGGAAAGCGATCACCGCGCCGACCATGAAGCTGAGCAACAGGACCAGCGGCACCGCGTCCAGTCCGACCTGCTCCATGTGGTGCACGGTGGAAGTGATGCGGATCTTCGCCGGCTTCAGCAGCGTACGCGTCATCGTCTGCAGCGTCAGACCGCCGAAGGCGACCAGCGCCAGGACCTCGCGCGAGTAGTCCTCCACCGAATAGCCCAGGCGCTCGAGCATGCGCCTGAAGCCCAGGTCCTTGTCCTGCTTGCGCGGCGGG
This sequence comes from Gammaproteobacteria bacterium, assembly GCA_031431355.1. Lineage (GTDB taxonomy): Bacteria > Pseudomonadota > Gammaproteobacteria > Xanthomonadales > Xanthomonadaceae > Arenimonas. Next base: position 46 of record JANPDF010000122.1, on the reverse strand, counting down.
GTCTCGCAGATCTCGCGGACCGCCTCGACCATCGAGTTGTATTTTT
>JANPDF010000121.1:0-13339 GCA_031431355.1 Gammaproteobacteria bacterium | reverse complement strand
CGGGTGCAGTAGAGAAAGCGCGATGCACAGCGCCCAGCCGAGCAACCAGATGCCAAGCCACAGCCTCGGGTGCCTGAATTCGCGCAAGGCCGAAGCCAGTCCCGCGGTCACGTTCACAGGCGCCGGCTCAAGTTGCCGATGGCGAAGCATTGACGGATGTCGGCGCCACGCTGGAAGCCCATCACCTGAAAGCGCTCGCCCATCTCGCCGGGCAGGGTGAGCTTCTTGATTTCCTGGCGCAGGCGATAGCGCTCGGCTTCGCCGGTGACCGCGTTGATCGTCTGCAGGCGCGCATCGAGTCCGTTGCCGATCAGGAAACTGGATTGCGCGCAGTAGCCGGCCAGGTCGAATCCGGCATTGACGCCGGCCTCGGCCAGCGCGGTAAAGTCGACGAAGGCAGTGATGTCCTGCAGGCCGGGCAGGTGGAACGGATCTCCGTGCGCGCGATGCCGGTAATGGCAAACGAGCGTGCCATCGCTGCGCTCGGGCAGGTAGTACTCGCGACGCGGGTAGCCGTAGTCAACGAACAGCATCGCTCCGTCGGTCAACAGCCCGCCGACCGCCTGGATCCAGTACGGCAGTTGCGGCAGGATCTCGGAGCGATAGCCCTCGGGAAACGGCGCCTCGTTGTCGCGTTCGACATGGCGCACGGCGGCGCGCAGCAGCGCATCCGCCGGCTGGTCTACGCGCAGGAAGCGTCCTTCCGCGTCGAGCACGACGTGCTCCTCGTAGACTTCGCCATCGTGGATGATGAACCGCGGCGTCGGCAGCGCATCGAGCACTTCGTTGGCGAACAGCACGCCGCGCCATTCCGATTCCGGTGGGCCATCCAGCCAGCGACAGCGCTGCTGCAGTTCCGCCGGCAAGTTCTGCCGCAGGCGGGCCTGCTGACGCTCGCGCAGGTCGGCGCTGGGCTCGAGCATCCAGTACTGCGCGGGTAGGGCGTCGAGCGTTGCCAGCTGGCGCAGCGCTGCTTCGGCGAAGGCGCCGCTGCCGCCACCGATTTCGAACAAGACCGAGTCGCCTGGCAAGCTGCGGAACACTGGCGCCATCGCGTGCGCCATGCAATCTGCAAAGGCAGGGCCGAGCTCTGGGGCGGTGACGAAATCGCCCTCGGCGCCGAACTTGCGCGCGCCGGCGCTGTAATAGCCCAGGCCCGGCGCATACAGGGCCAGCTCCATGAACCGTGCGAACGGGATTGCGCCACCGGCGGCACGCATCTGGCTGCGAATGAATTCCGACAGGGATTCGCTGTGGGCGCGTGCGTCGGGGCCAGGCTCTGGCAGGGGATCGGCCGTCATGGATGACATCGTGTTGTGACAGCAGGCAGGATAGCGTGGTCGGGATTCCGGAAGAAGGATTGCCATGGGTGTCGAGATCGAACCGGTCGCACTGATTACTGGCGGTGCCCGACGCATCGGCGCGGCGATTGCCCGTCACCTGCACGGCGCCGGCTATCGCGTGGCACTGCACCACCGCCAGTCCGGCGCGGAAGTCGCGGAGCTGCAGGCCGAGCTTGAGCGCACCCGGCCGGGCAGCACGCTGGTGCTGCAGGCAGAACTTTCCCAGTTCGATCGCCTTCCCGAGATGGTCGCCCACACCATTGGACGTTTTGGCCGACTCGATTCCTTGGTCAACAACGCCAGCGCGTTCTTCCCGACGCCGATCGGCGTGGTGACGCCGGCCATGTGGGACGAGCTCTTCGCTTCCAATGCGAGGGCGCCGTTGTTCCTGTCCCAGGCGGCGGCGCCACATCTGAAGGCGACTCGGGGCAGCATTGTCAACTTGCTCGACATCCATGCCGAGCGGCCGCTCAAGCAGCACACGGTGTACGTGATGGCCAAGGCGGCGCTGGAAGCGATGACGCGGTCGCTGGCACTCGAACTGGCGCCGGAAGTGCGCGTCAACGCAGTCGCCCCGGGAGCAGTGCTATGGCCGGAGCAGGGCAAGCCTGAAGCGGAGAAGCTGGCCTTGCTGCAGTCAACGCCACTCGGTCGTGCTGGTACTGCGCTGGAAGTTGCAGAAGCAGTGCGCTGGCTGCTGATGGACGCCAGCTACTGCACCGGCCAGGTGATCCGCGTCGACGGCGGGCGGGCGATCAGTTCATAGCGGACTGCTGCCCAGGCCAGCCGGCGATAGCCCGGCTGGCCATTTGGGCGAGGGTTACTTCGGCGCGAACGCAGTCTGCAGCCCGGTCCCTTCAAATCCGGCCGGCGCCTCGCCCACCGTCGCGAAGCGATACAACGCCGCTGAATAAATAGCAGAGAGCGCGCTCTGGATGATGCCGATCGCGACCACGCCGATCACCGCGAGCACGGCGACACCGATCGCGAGCGTAACCGACAGCGTGCTCGAAGCAATGACCAGCACCACGCCCAGCACGATCGCAGCGACCATGATCAGGCCGAAAATCATGCCCAGTCCGACGTTTCCGATCGCATTCTCGCCCCAGGTGCGCTTGAGCAGGTCAATGCTCTGCTTGATCGCGTCTATCGGGCCGACGTTTTGCTGCACCAGCACCGGCACCACCAGGAACGTGGACAAAGTCCAGGCGACGCCGAGACCGCTGCCGAGCATGCGCACCAGGAAGTTGTTCTCCTTGTTCTTGAGCGCCTGCAGCAACAGGCCGACCGTGGCCGCGATCGCGGCATAACCGAGGATCGGCACCAGCTTCGCCCGCGCGGCGGCGAAGCCGTCGGCCAGCGTCGGGTCGCCGCCTTCCAGGCGGATCAGGGCGGCGCTGACCAGCGCGGCGTTGAAGAAGAACGTGACGAAGTACAGGCACAGGTAGAACAGGAAGCCCCAGACCGCGCCGATCACGCCGACGCCGCTCTCGAACAGGCGCAGCGCGAACATCGGAATGACGAACGTGGCCATCACCAGCATCGCCGCCAGGCCGGAAAGTACCGGAAACACCAGCAGCTCCTTGTCGGAACGCAGCACCTCGGCGCTGGCCTTGACCAGCGTCCAGCTACGGGAGAATTTCTCGAACATCGTGCGCACCCTCTTGGAAGACGCCGCGATTATCTGTTCAGGCGGCTGGGCAAATGCAAGTGCGCTTAGTCAGTGCCGGGCAAGGCGTGCACCGCTGGCGGCTGCGCGTGTTCCGGATGCGCTTGCCACAGCGCCGCCAGCGTCTGGCCGCTGAGCGGGTCGCGGAAGTCGGGCGCCAGGTCTGCGAGCGGCTTGAGCACGAACGCATGGCGCAGCTCCGGCCGCGGAACTTGCAGGTTGCCGGGGCCGGCGAGGACGAGGTCGTCGAAGAACACGATGTCGAGATCGAGCGGCCGGCTGGAAAAGCGCGGCTGGTCGCGCCGGCGTCCGTGCGCGTCTTCCAGCGCATGCAGCCAGGCGTCGAGCGCGACCGGATCCAGATCGGTCTCCACGATCGCGGCATTGTTCAGGAAATCGGCGCCGTCGAAACCCACGGCCGATGTGCGGTAGGTCGGCGAGACGCGGATGTCGCCGAAACGCGCGCGCAAAGCTTGCAGCGCGCCGCGCAGGTGGAGCTCGGGTTCCTGGTTGGAGCCCAGGCTCAGGTAGGCAGTTGCCACGCGCGCTCTCCAGTCCGGCCGGGTTCGGCTCAGGCGGCGCGCGAGCGTTCGATGATCACGCCGACGGCCTTGGCGCCGCGCACGGCGCCGACCTTGCTCAGCTTCAAGCGGACCTGGGCGACGCCGAATTCGTCGACGATGATCCGGCAGCAGTTTTCGGCCAGCGCCTCGACCAGGCCAAAGCTGGATTCGCTGACGAACTGGATCAGACGCTTGCTAATCGCCTTGTAGTCCAGCGTGTCGGTGATGTCATCGCTCGCGGCCGGCGGTCGATTGTCGAATGTCATTTCGATATCAAGCACGATTGGCTGCTTGATCTTGCGCTCCCAGTCGTAGATGCCGATCACGCAGTCTATTTCCAGCGCCTCGATGAAAACCCTGTCCATTCGCTACTCCTGGCCCACCGGTGACAAGCCTGCCATATCCCAGCGCGGGAACACGCTGATCGCCTCGTCGGCATGCTGCCCCGCCTGCAGGCGCAACGCGCCGGCAAAGGCGATCATCGCGCCGTTGTCGGTGCAAAATTCCATGCGCGGGAAGCAGACGGAGCCGCCGAGGCCGGCAGCCATCGCCTGCAGGCGCGCGCGCAGCCGCAGGTTGGCGCCGACGCCGCCAGCGACCACCAGGGTGCGCAGGCCGGTCTCCCGCAGCGCCCGCTCGCACTTGATGGCCAGGGTGTCCACGACGGCGTCCTCGAAGGCCCGGGCGATGTCGGCGCGGGTCTGGTCGGCCTGGTCGGAATTCTTCCAGGCCAGCAACACCTGAGTCTTCAGGCCGGAAAAACTGAAATCCAGGCCGGGGCGGTCGGTCATCGGCCGGGAGAACCTGAATGCGCCGGCGTGGCCGGTTTCGGCCAGCCGGGCCAGTTCGGGGCCGCCGGGGTAGGGCAGCCCCATCATCTTGGCGGTCTTGTCGAAGGCCTCGCCCGCGGCATCATCCAGGGACTCACCCAGCAGCCGGTAGCGTCCGATCCCCTGGACAGCGACCAGCTGCGTGTGGCCGCCGGAGACCAATAGCGCCACGAACGGGGGCTCCGGTGGGTCCGGTTCAAGCAGCGGGGCGAGCAGGTGGCCTTCCATGTGGTGGACGCCGATCGCCGGAATGCCCAGCGACCAGGCCAGGGCCCGGCCGGCGGCCGCACCGACCATCAGGGCGCCGACCAGCCCGGGTCCGGCCGTGTAGGCCACTCCGTCAAGGTCCGAGACCGTCAGGCCTGATTCGGCCAGGATCTGCCGGACCAGGGGCAGAAGCTTGCGCACATGGTCCCGGCTGGCCAGTTCCGGCACGACCCCGCCATACTCCGCGTGCAGGGCGATCTGGCTGAACAGCGCGTGGGCGCGCAGCCCCAGGACGGTGTCGTAGACCGCCACCCCGGTTTCGTCGCAGCTCGTTTCGATGCCCAGGACGCGCATGCCATGCCTTGGGGGCGGGGGTTTGCCTTGCACGGTCCCGCCCGAGCCGCGTATCATACGCGGCTCGCCCGACGAACTATTCCCGTCGTGAGCGGAAATCCCGTTCTGGAGTTGTTATGCCTTCTGTAAAAGTTCGCGAAAACGAGCCCTTTGAGTTTGCCCTGCGCCGCTTCAAGCGCACTTGCGAGAAAGCCGGCGTGCTGGCCGAGACCCGCAAGCGCGAGTTCTACGAGAAGCCGACCCAGGAGCGCAAGCGCAAGGCGGCCGCCGCGGTCAAGCGCCAGATCCGTCGCAGTTCGCGCGACGTCACCAAGCGCCAGCGCCTGTATTGAGCGATTGCGTTTGACCTGAAGCCGGCCGCGCGCAAGCGTCGCCGGCTTTTTGTGTTTCTGGGCGCTGCCCAGCCATGCCCCAGGAGATCCACCATGTCGCTCAAAGCCCGCCTCGTCGAAGACATGAAGGCCGCCATGAAGGGCGGCGAAAAGGACAAGCTGGGCGTGATCCGCCTGGTCAACGCCGCCATCAAGCAGCGTGAAGTCGACGAGCGCATCGAACTCGACGACAGCCAGGTGCTGGCCGCCATGGAAAAGATGATGAAGCAGCGACGCGATTCCGTGTCCCAGTACGAGGCCGCGGGCCGCGAGGACCTCGCCGCGGTCGAGCGTTATGAGATGGGCATCATCCAAGCCTACCTGCCGACGCCGCTGTCCCAGGCCGAACTCGACGCAGCCATCGACGCTTCGATCGCCGAAGCCGGCGCCAGCGGACCGCAGGACATGGGCAAGGTGATCGCCGTGTTGAAACCGAAAGTGGCTGGGCGCGCCGACATGGGGGCCCTGTCCGCACTGGTGAAGCAGAAACTCGCGCGCTGACGACCAATGGCATCCTAGGCGTCCATGGCCCGCATCCCCGACGCATTCATTGATGACCTGCTGGCACGCTCCGACCTGGTCGAACTGATCGGCTCGCGGGTGCCGCTGAAACGGCAGGGCCGCGACTATTCTGCGCGTTGCCCATTCCACGACGAGCGCTCGCCCAGCTTCACGGTTTCGCCGATCAAGCAGTTCTATCACTGCTTCGGCTGCGGCGCGCACGGCACCGCCATCTCCTTCCTGATGAACTACGACCGCATGGAGTTCATCGACGCAGTCGAGGAACTGGCCAAGCGGGCCGGCATGGAGATCCCGAAGGAGACCCAGTCGCGCAACGAGAATCCCGACGGTCGCGACCAGTACACGATGCTGGAGGCCGCCACCCACTTCTTCCAGAAGCAGCTGGAGTCCAGCGACAAGGCACGCAGCTACTTCGACCGCCGCGGCGTCGATGCCGAAAACCGCGCGCGCTTCGCGCTCGGCTATGCGCCCGACTCCTTCGATGCGCTGAAGGGCGCACTGGGCACCGACGAGCGCAGACTCGGTTTGCTGGAAAAGACCGGCATGCTGTCGAAGAGCGAATCCGGACGCGTGTACGACAAGTTCCGCGACCGGGTAATGTTCCCGATCCATGATCGACGTGGCCGCGTGATCGCGTTCGGCGGCCGTGTGCTGGACAAGGAAGACGGACCGAAATACCTCAACTCGCCGGAGACGCCGCTGTTCCACAAGGGCCGCGAGCTCTATGGCCTCTGGCAGGTACGCCAGGCACACGCGAAGATCCCGCGCCTGATCGTGGTCGAGGGCTACATGGATGTGGTCGCCCTGTTCCAGTTCGGGGTCACGCAGGCGGTCGCCACGCTGGGCACCGCGACCACGCCGGATCATGCCGAGCTGCTGTTCCGCAACGCTGCGGATGTGTATTTCTGTTTCGACGGCGACCGCGCCGGCCGGGGCGCCGCGTGGAAGGCGGTTGAATCGATCCTGCCGCGCATGCGCGACGGGCGCCAGGCGTTCTTTCTGTTCCTGCCGGAGGGCGAGGATCCGGACAGCATCGTCCGCCAGGAGGGCTCGGCGGGTTTCGATGCGCGGCTGGCAGCGGCGATGTCCTTGAGCGAGTTCTTCTTCAACGAGCAATCCAAGGACGTCAACCTGGCGTCGTTGGAGGGCAAGGCGCGGCTTGCCGAGCGATCCAAGCCCTACCTTGCGGCGATTCCCGATGGCGCGTTCCGCGACCTGATGCAGCAACGGCTGGGCGAGCTGACCGGGCTCGCCTCGCGCGCGGCCCCGGAACCCCCGCGCGCCGCGCCGCCGCCGGCGCGTGTCTCGCGATCTGCGCCGGCGCCCAGGCGCAGCCTGGTGCGCACGGCAATCTCCCTGCTGCTGCAACAACCCGCACTCGCCGAAGCCATCGAGCCGCCGTGCCTGTTCGGCGTCCTTCGGCAACCGGGCATTCCATTGCTGGTCGAGATCATTGAACTGATCCGGCAACGGCCCGGGATCGGCACGGGCGCGATCCTTGAACATTTCGCCGATCGCGAAGAAAGCGTCGCCCTGAACAAACTGGCAGTCAGCGACATGCTGATGGCGCCGGAACACTGGGACCACGAGTTCATCGGCGCCTTGAAGACGCTTGATCTGGAGACTCTCAGGCAACGCGAAGGCGACTTGAACCAGCGACTGATGCGGGAGGGCATGTCGGCGCTGTCGGATGCCGAGCGAAATGAGTTGCGCAGCCTGCAGCCGAGCATCCGCAAGCTCGACGCGGAGATAAAAGCGTTGTCGAACGACGCGAAGTAACCAGAAGCGCTGCGTGATCCGTGGCTAGGTGCCGGAGCGGATGAATTCCATCGCCTGCACCGATGGCGACGGTGTCAGCAGCCAGTGGTCCACCAGCAGGAAGGCGAACAGCGCCATCAGGTACCAGATCGAGTAACCGAACACCTGCATGGCGAAGGCTTCCGACGGCGGATTCATCAGGCGCACGGCGTAGTACAGGAAGACGAATCCAAGCACCAGCGCGCCGCCCAGATAGAACACGCCGCTCATCCCGGTGATGAACGGCAGCAGGGTCACCAGCACCAGCAACACCGTGTAGAACAGGATCTGCCAGCGCGTGTACTCCACGCCGTGGGTCACCGGCAGCATCGGGATCATCGCCTTGGCGTAGTCATCGCGGCGGAAGATCGCCAGCGCCCAGAAGTGCGGCGGCGTCCACACGTAGATGATCAGGAACAGCAGCAGCGCATGCTCGTAGTTGTTGGTGGTCACCGCCAGCCAGCCGAGCACCGGCGGCGCGGCGCCCGCGGCGCCGCCGATTACGATGTTCTGCGGCGTGGCGCGCTTCAGGTAGCCGGTGTAGATGATCGCGTAACCGATCAGCGAGGCAAACGTCAGGCCGGCGCACCACCAGTTCAGGCCGCCGTCGGGAAGCCGCACGAACCACAGCAGCACCGCCATCGAGGCGACGCCGAGCACGACCGCAAAGACCAGCACCTGGCGCGGGCTGAGCGAGCCGGTCGGCAACGGGCGATGCGAGGTGCGCGTCATCAGCGCATCGATGCGCTGGTCGAGCAAATGGTTGATCGCGGCAGCCGAGGAGGCCGCCAGCCAGATGCCCAGCGTACCGAACACCAGCGCGCGCCAGGGCGGCATCCCGGGCACCGCCATGAACATACCGATGATCGCCGTGAATACGATCAGCGCAACGACGCGCGGCTTGGTGAGTTGCCAGTACTGGCCGAAGGGAATGGGCATCGTCGTATTGTAAGGTCAGCCGCTGGCCGCGCGATCGCTGCGGCTTATTCGGGCGCGCGCAGCCTCGCCAGCAGGCCGACCACGACGAACAGCAGCAGGGCCGCGCCGGCGGTGTGCGCCGTGGCCACCCACAGCGGCAGTCCCAGCCACACATTGCCGATGCCGAGCGCCACTTCGCCAGCAGCAAGACCAGCAGTGCGCTGCCCCAGAAAACCAGGCCTGGCGTGCGCAGCATTTTCGCCGCGACCATCAGCAAGTGGCCGAGCACGAGAACCGCCATCGCGCGATGCGCGAGCTGGATGGCAACGCGCGCCGGACCGTCGAGCACGCCACCTTCGTAGTCCACGCCCACGCCCCGCCAGAGAACGAAGGCTTCGCGGAAATCATGGTGGGGCCACCATTGGCCCAGGCAGGTCGGAAACTCGATGCCGCAGGCAAGCGCGGCATAGTTGCTGCTGGTCCAGCCACCGAGGAATATCTGCGCGAGCAGCAGCGCCAGGCCGATCCAGAGCAGACGGCGCAACTTCGGCGCCACCGCCTGTACCAGCCCGGTAACGGGCGTCGTGCCCCAGGCCAGCCAGCTGAGCAGGGAAAACGTTGCCATGCCACCCAACAGGTGCGCCACTACCACGATCGGCTTGAGCAGCCAGGTGACTGTCCACATGCCGAGGATCGCCTGGAAGATCACGACCATGAGTGTGACCGTCGCTAGCCGCGAGGCATCGCCGCGTGGCGCGCGCAACACGTCGATCAGAAGGATCAGTTCGCCGGCCAGCACCAGTGCCGCCGCCGCCACAAAATGCTGTCCGATGTACAGCGGAATGGACACGGCGACCAGCAATGCGGCAACGACGATGCTGCCGACGCCGGTCGGCCGGCGCCGCGCCGCCACCAGGCTCAGCACCAGGATCAGCACGCCGAGGCTTGCCGCCAGGTGACGATGGAGTTGCTCGCGCCAGGTCTTGCTGGTTTCCACCGCCCGCTCGAAAGTAGCGTTGGCCTGCGCGATCTCGTGCTCATGCACCGGCCAGGCGGCGCGGCCGTAGCAGGTCGGCCAGTCGGGGCAGCTCAGCCCGGCGTTGGACAGGCGCACGAAGGCGCCGAACACGACGATGCCAAGCGCCAGCAACACAGCGATCCAGGCAAGGCGATGGAAATGTCGGTGCGGTGACGTCATCTCGAAGTAATCCGCGGTACGGGCATCATTTGACCAGCTTCCCGAGGTCTTTGCGCAGTCCGATTGGATCGAACCCGGCCGGGTAGTGCAGCGCCAGGAAACCGCTCGGATCCACCAGGTAGACGGGCAGGGCTTCGGCGCGCGCGCGTTCTGGCAACAGCGCGACCAGTTGTTCGTTCGGCTGCATCTGGATCAGCCGGCGGAAGCGGGGGCCCTTCTCGGGCAGCGGGCCAAACCAAAGCACGTCGATGCGGTCGGCCTTGCGGCCCTGGTTGAGCCACACGCGATGCAGCGAATCGAGCATTTTCATGCAGGTGGCGGCGCATCCGGGCGCGGGAACGACGACGACGCGCCACTGATTCTGTTCCGGAGTCCAGCCATACGGGCTGCCGTCGGCCTGGCGCAAGGCGATGGCGCCGAGGTCGGTCGGCGGTTGCAACAGCACGCCGTTGTTGCGACTGCCCGCCGGCGTCCATCCGGTGAAACGCAGCGCGGCTGCGATCAGAAAGGAGCTGAGGAACATCGCCGCGATCAGGATCAGCGTGAGACGCGAGCGCAAGCGCGCGCCAGGAGCAGGAGGATTCATCGGGACTTTCGCCGGAAAGCAAGCAGCAGCGCGACGACCACCGTCGCCAGGGCCAGGCCGAACCATTGCAACGCGTAGCCGCGATGCCGTTCGGGTGGAAGTGTGTTGGGCAGGACATCAAGCGTGCGCTGGTAACCGAGCGGCGACGCGGGATCCAGGCGCAGGATTCGCGGTGCCAGCGAAGTGCGGGTGCCGGCGGAAATGGCTTCCAGGTCCACGCGGGTAAGCAGCCACACCTGGGCGTCGGCGGCAGCAGCCTGTGCCACGTATGCCGGACCGAGCGCGATGCCGGAGGCCGGCGGTGGCGAAAGCATGCCTGCCAGCGAGTGCCGCCCGCGCGGCAGGCGCACCGATGGCAGCGTGCGGTTGCCCGGCACTGCGATCCAGCCAAGATTGACCAGCAACGGCATGGCGCCGTCCGGCCGGAAGATGCCGAACACGTGCACGCCCACGCGATCGCGCAAGCGCTGGTTGTCGAGCAGGAGGATGGGCGAGGGCAGGAATGACCCGGACGCGGTGACCCACGCATAGTTGGCCGATCCATCCTGGGCCTGCGCCAGCGGGACAGCGAGCTTGTCGCGCAAGGCCGATGCAACCTCGTCCAGCGTCTGCTGTTTCTCGTTGGCACGGCGCAGTTGCCAGTTGCCGAGCGAGGCGAACCCGACGATGAGGACAAGCGCGAGCAGGCCGGGCAGCACGCGGGCGTTCACGACAACTCCCCACGCCGGGCGGATAATGCCGCTATCGCCAACGAGTGGGTCGTCACAATGCAGAAGCTGCTCATCATCGCCATCCTGATCGTGATCGTCTGGAATCTCGGCGCCGGCCTGTATTTCATGATGGTGGACAAGGGCACCACCGACCGCACCGTTCGATCGCTCAGTTGGCGCATCGGCATATCCGTCGCGTTGATCCTGCTGGTGGTGGCCGGCATCTACACCGGCGTGATCAAGCCGCACGGCGTCTATCACTGAGCACGTTCAAGGGCGGCGCAGGCAACGCGCCGCGCGGCGACCTTTAGAGTACGTAGACGAACAGGAACAGGCCGAGCCAGACCACGTCGACGAAGTGCCAGTACCAGGCCACGGCTTCGAATGCGAAGTGGTGGTCCTTGCTGAAATGGCCCTTGGCGCAACGCAGCCAGATCACCGACAACATGATCGCGCCCAGCGTGACGTGCATGCCGTGGAAACCGGTGAGCATGAAGAAGGTCGAGCCGTAGATGCCCGAGCCCAGCGTCAGGTTCAGCTCGGTGTAGGCCTCGTGGTATTCGGTCGCCTGGAAATACAGGAACAAGGCGCCGAGCACGATGGTCGCGCCCAGCCAGAACAGCAGGGCGCCGCGCCGGGCCGCGCGCAAGGCGTGGTGGGCGATCGTGATGGTCACGCCGGAACTGAGCAGCAGCATGGTGTTGACCAGTGGCAGGCCCCAGGCGGGAATCGTCTCGAAGTGGCCGCCGATCGCGCCCGGACCATTGGCCGGCCAGCCAGCGGTGTAGCCGCTCCACAGGAATTCGTTGGTCAGGGCGCCATCACCTTCGCCCGAGAGCCACGGCAAGGCGTACTGGCGCGCGTAGAACAGCGCACCGAAGAACGCCGCGAAGAACATCACTTCCGAGAAGATGAACCACAGCATCCCCATCCGGAACGAGGCATCCACCTGCGGGTTGTAGCGGCCCTCAAGCGATTCGGAGATGACATCGCCAAACCACATGCCGAGCACGCCGAGCACCATGGCCAGGCCGACGAAGAACACGCCCTCGCCCCAGGCGTTGCCATTCATCCAGTTGGCCACGCCGATCATCAGCGTGAACAAGGCGATCGAGCCGAGGAACGGCCAGCGGCTGTGGTGCGGGACGTAATAGGCATCGCCCGTCGGTAGCGGGTGGGCGTCTTGGTGTGACTGGGCATGTGCCATGGCGGAATTCCCGAATTCTGAGGTCTGTTGGAAGTGTTACGGGGCGGAACGGCTGATGCCGGGCGCACCTGTCGCGGCCAACCGGGCGGTGGCCTCGTCGTTTAGGTAGAAAGTATAGGACAGAGTGATGGTGCCCACGTCGCCCGGCAGGTCGGGGCTGACGATGAAGCGGACCGGCATGAGCCGCTCCTCGCCGGGCTTGAGCATCTGCTGGGTGAAGCAGAAGCACTCGGTCTTGGTGAAGAAGCCCGAGGCCTGGTTGGGCGCGATCGACGGCGCGGCGTTGCCGACGATCGCCTCGGCCGAGCGGTTGCGGGCGACGAACATCGCCTCGTACTGCTGGCCGGGATGCACGGTCAGCGTGGATTTCAGCGGGCGAAATTCCCAGGGCAGCTTGGAGTTGACGGTGCCGTCGAACTGCACGAGAACCTCGCGCGTGGCGTCGGCTTTCTTCATGCCAGCGACCTGCGCGGTGCCTGCGGCGCCGCGTTCCAGCTTGATGCCGAACACCTTCTCGCAGGCCACGTTGTACAGAGGCACCAGCGAGAACGCGAACACGAACGAACCCGCCGAGACCAGGCCGATGCGCTTCAGCGTGCTGGCCAGGTCTGCCTTCATTTGGCGCCTAGCACCGACAGCAGGAACACCACGTAGGAACCGACCGCGCAAGCGGTCAGGATCCAGACGGTGCGCCGGATGCCGGCGCGATTACCCGCCGGCGGTGCCTGGAGTTGGGATTCGTTCTTCATGTGAGTCCGATGGCGTCGCCCCGCAAGCGCGGGGCGAACCTCAGTGAGTGATGTCGCCGTGCGCCAGGTCGCCGTCCTTGATGACCGGCGGCGTGGTGAAAGTGTGGTGCGGAGGCGGTGAAGGCAGCGTCCACTCCAGCCCGCGCGCGCCTTCCCACACACGGTCCGCGGCCTTGACGCCGCCACGCGCCGCCTGCCAGACGATGTAGGCAAACAGCAGCTGCGAGATGCCAAAGCCAAAGCCGCCGATCGACGACCAGGCATTGAAGTCCGCAAACGCCGGGTTGTAGTCCGGAACGCGGCGCTGCATGCCGG